>CALWRT010000130.1 GCA_944384015.1 uncultured Lachnospiraceae bacterium
ATCATGTATGAGATCCCGAAGGATGATAACATCGGCAAGGTGACGATTACCCGCGCCTACATTGAGAAGACGGGAGGTCCTGTCATCGAGATGCGGGGGATTCCTATGCTGGAGGCGAGAAATTGATTCTATGGGAAGGCATGCTTACCTGATTATGGCCCATGCCCAGTTCGGCCAGCTGTCTAAGCTGCTGCGCATGCTGGATGACGGGCGCAACGATATCTATCTGCACATCGACAGCAAGGCGGGGGACTTTCCCAAGGAGATGCTGCGGGAGTCTGTGAAGAAGGCGGGATTGTACTTCACAGAGCGCACGTCGGTTATATGGGGGGCTTACAGCCAGATCCGCTGTGAACTGATCCTGCTTACAGCCGCCATCTCTGAGAATTATGATTATTATCATCTGCTCTCAGGGGCAGACCTGCCGCTGAAGTCCCAGGAGGAGATTCATCGTTTTTTTGATGAGAACAAAGGAAAGGAATTTGTGGACTTCGAGGGGCCGGTATTCCGGAAGGAAAAAGAAGTACTGCTGAAATATTACTATATTTTCCAGGAGAAAATTGCCGGAAGGAACCGGTGGCTGGATGGACTGGACCAGATCAGCATCCGCATGCAGCGGCTGATGGGAGTCAACCGGCTGAGGGAGGTCTCTCTAACGCTCCAGAAAGGGGCTAACTGGTTCTCAATCACAGATGGACTGGCCCGCTATATTGTGGAGCAAGAACCTCTGATACGCCAGATGTTCTCTAGGACGAAGTGCTGCGATGAGGTGTTTCTCCAGACTCTTGTGTGGAACAGTCCCTATAAGGAAAGGCTGTATGATATTAGTTTTGCCAAGCCATGGGGAGGGTTTATGCGTTATATCGACTGGAACCGGGGGACGCCTTATACCTTCCGTCTGGCGGATTTTGAGGAGCTGATTCATTCAGAGTGCCTGTTTGCCCGGAAGTTCGACAGCGCGGTAGATGAGGAGATTATTGATAAAATTGCCGCCTATATTCAAGAGCAGGGCGGATCGGAGGCTGAGGCGGCCGGCGGATAAGGAGCCGGCAGCGATGGAATGCAGGTCAGGGAGACGCCCGCTTGAGCGGGAAATAGATCATTGAGAAAGTGAGGAGAATCAAATGGCATTTTTAGATGACGTAGGAAGAGCGGTATCGAATACGGTAGATACCGTGAGCAAGAAGACAGGAGAGCTGGTGGAAGTGCAGAAGATTAGAAGCCAGATCAGCACGTTAGAGAAGAATATTGAGAAGAACTATCTGCATCTGGGGAAGATGACGTATGCCAAGTTCCAGGAAAGCGGCGAGCTGACAGAGGAAGAGCGGGCAGTCTGTGAGGAGATCAGCAGCAACACAGAGACCATTGCCCAGTATGAAGATCAGATCGCTTCCATCAAGGGAATGAAGAGATGTCCAAATTGTAAGGCGCCTTCTCCGCAGGATACGGCATACTGCCCGAAATGCGGCACGAAGCTGGATGATTAAGCCGATGTATTGGCAGATTGCGGCGGCGGTATTTGGACTGGATGCCGCCGTGAAGTATAAGATGGAGAAGGAACTGCCCGAGGAGGGAGATGGGACGCTGTGCTGCGGCGATATCATTCTCCTTCGAAAGACATACAACAAAGGAGCTATGCTCGGTATGGGCAGAAAAGCGCCAAGGGCGGTGGCAGGGGCAACTGCCCTGCTCGCCGTGGGTCTGGCCTGCGCCCTTCGTTCCGGCATGAAGGAGAAGGGGGGAGGAATGTACAAGCTAGGCCTGGCTTTCCTGCTGGGAGGAGGAGCGAACAATGTGTGTGACCGGCTGGTGAACGGGCATGTCATTGATTATTTTAGCTTCAGAGTAAAATGGAAATGGCTGAACAAGATTATTTTTAATCTCTCTGACATGTTCATTTTTCTCGGGGCAGTGCTCGCGGCGGTTGGGAGCGTAAAAAGAGCTCCGCTGTGACAGGCGGAACTCTTCTATTTGTTGTTTCTTAAATATTCCGATATACACTCATCAATCAGACGGCGCTGGTATGGAGTGAGTTTTCGGTAATTTTCCAGATGGCCGGCTTCTTCCTTGCTGAGCTGGGAGAGATCAAACTCCTCGTACCGTTTTGGATTATCTGTGTTGCCGATCAGGTAATCCACAGAAGTATTAAAAAAGCCGGCAAGCTGTATGAGCGTATAAATGTCAGGTTCTGCCAAAGCATGCTCATATTTGTATATAGCCTGCTGAGAAACACCCAAGGTTTCGCCTAGGGCTTTCTGGCTGAGCTTTCTTGCATTGCGCAGAGACTTCAGGTTTTCCATGTTTTCGCCTCCTAAGCTCATTGTAGCAAGAATAGGCAAAGAGTAATAAAACTATGCCGTTGTATTGACTACAACGAAATGTAGTAATAAGATAGTAATATCAAGATGCCAAAGGTTCTGCGCATTTCGGCTGTTACGCCTCATCTGTGAGAACGCGGAGCGCGGAACAATCTGCCTGGTATCTTTTGACCTCGGCACTATACTAATTGTTATCCGATTCTGTTTTCAGAAATCGCAGATAACGCAGAAGATTTTCCCTGAGAGGCTCGGAGAGACTGCGGTAATCTATGATCAGTCTGGCTTCCTTGCCGGACAGCTGCATGCGGCTTTGACCGAAGGGAGCAGGACCTTCCTGTACAGAAGCGGGAATATGGTCATCTGGGCCGGGCTCTGGAATCAGAAGCTCGTCCATAGATATATGGTAGAGCTGTGCCAGTCGGGAGAGCGTACTCATATCAGGAGTGCGGACGCCCCGCTCGTAATTTGAATAAGTCTGGCGTTCGATGTTTAAATATTTTCCTATTTCCTTTTGCGTATAATTGTTCAGCTTCCGGAATTTCAACAGCCGAAGCCCCAAAGTAATATTGTCCAGAATCCCACCTCCTTTTATGCAATTGTCTTGCCTAATATGGGATGCTGTCAGCATGCCCAATCCCTTCTTTTTTATTTCAAACATTATAGCAATAATGGAAGTCAAAATGCCGGAAGGAAACGGATTAAAACCTTAGAACGCAAAGAGGCAACAGTTTGTTGCCCTTCTTGGGGCTTGACACGCCAAAGATGCGGACGAGGGAAGTTTCGGGGATTTTGCAAAGGAGAAAGCGATGAAAAGGAAGAGAGTGACCGGGAGAGAGCCGGAATGGAGACATATCATGGAACATGCCGCCGAGCTGGAGCGCAAATTGAACGAAGACGGAGAATATATAGAACTGGGTCAAGAAGAATCGGAAAGGATGTTAAAAGAGCTGCTGGATAAGATCCGACAGGAGGACAAGAAGAAAGATTAGAATCGATACCCCGGCCTTGCTGAGTGATGGAATGTACTGCCCGCAGGCCGGGGCGATTTGTCTAAGACGCCTTACCGGCGGCTTAATGTGCTGTTATGATATTGAGCGGAGAAAGTGACGTCTTCGCCGAACCAAGAAGGCGGGACAAAAGAGAGGGCGGCTTCCTCGCTTGGAAATTCTACTTCTGCAAGAACCAGAGGGGCAAGTTCTCCCTGGAAAATATCCAGCTCAGCGATGAGAGGGGAGGGCCAAAGGGGGATGCGGTAGCGCAGCTTAACTATTGTCCGTCCATCTGCCTTGGACAGCAGATGGCGGTAAGCCTGCTCATGCAGAGGGAGATTGTACTCTTCCCGAACCATAAGCCCGCTGCCCTTATAGGTGAGATAATAGGAATCATCTTCCCTGCGGACGCGGACAACTGGGTCTGTACACAGATACGCTTGTTCCAGATGACGGCATTCGTATTGGCATAGATTTTCAGGAATCTGATGAACAAGATATTTTCGTTCAATTTCCATGAGAAACCTCCTTAATGATTAAGACGATGACTTACAATTATGGGGCTATTATATCATTGCCGGCCTTGCGTTTCAATGTTGAAATTGGAAAATATTGTAAATATGATAAATATTTGATCATTAAGCGAAGACAGCTGGGTTACAGTCCGATCCGACTACAGCGCGGAGGAGATTGGGATCGCCATTAGTTATGAAAAATTTATGAAATCCCGGTTTTTCATTTTAAAAACAGGAAATTGATGTTATACTCTTGGAAGAAATAGAATGAATGATGATTCATGATAGGTGTTTGATGTATTTGGGCAGGAGGAATGAGAAAATGAAGAAGATCGCTGTGTTTTTGGCTGACGGCTTTGAAGAGATCGAAGGACTTACCGTGGTAGACTTGCTGCGCAGGGCTGGACTGGAGGTAAAGACCATATCCATTATGGGGAGACGGGAAGTGACAGGATCCCATCAGATTACGGTCCTGGCAGACTGTCAATACGAGGAGGCTTCCCTGGAAGAGGCAGAGGCTGTTGTGCTGCCGGGCGGGATGCCGGGAACGCTTCGCTTAGGAGAGCATAAAGGCGTGACAGAGACCGTCATGAAGTTTTATCAGGAAGGCAAGCTGGTAGCTGCAATCTGCGCCGCCCCCAGCGTTCTGGGCAGCCTGGGGATTCTGAAAGGCCGCAGCGCTACCTGTTACCCTGGCTTCGAGGAGAAGCTGCTGGGAGCTGACACCACTGGAGGCAAGGTGGAGATATCCGACAACGTGATTACCGGCAAAGGAATGGGGGCAGCCATCCCCTTTGGGTTGGCGCTGATCGGGCAGCTGCTGGGGGAAGAGAAGGCGAAGGAAATAAAAGACGCTATTGTATATGAAGACTAAGGAAGCGCCGGCTTCATCAGTAATTTCCAAGATGTTTCGCGGAAGATGCGCGGATTTCCCATGGAACACGCCGCTTAACAGCGCAAATCCGGCGCAGGCAATGTTTTATCAGCGTTTTCCTATGCTTTCACTGCAAAAAGTGCTGGAAATATGGGAGGGTTTGTGCTATACTGTCTTAATGACTGCGGGTGTATGCGATTCGCCCTGAGAAATCGAAATCGGACATAGGCATAGCCGATCCAGTCTGCAAGCAGCCCGTCCGTCTCTGCTCTGGGACTGGGCTTTCATAAATAAGAACAAGAGATAGGTCAAGGAGGATGGCACGAGATGAGTGTACAGGTAGAAAATTTAGAGAAGAATATGGCGAAGCTTACTGTGGAGGTATCCCCAGAGGAGCTGGAGAAGGCGCTTCAGGCTGCATATATGAAGGAGAAGAACCGGATCAGTGTGCCGGGCTTCCGCAAAGGCAAGGTTCCCCGCGCAATGATTGAGAAGATGTATGGCCCCGAGATCTTTTATGATGAGGCGGTGAACCGCCTGATCCCGGATGCTTACGCAGGCGCGGCGGAGGAGAGCGGACTGGACATTGTGTCCCAGCCGTCGATTGATATCGTACAGATCGAGAAGGGCAAGCCCTTTATCTTTACCGCCGAGGTGGCGGTGAAGCCGGAGGTAGAGCTTGGACAGTACAAAGGCGTGGAGATCAATAAGATTGAAGCGGAAGTAACCGACGACGAAGTGATGGCTGAGATTAATAAGGAGCGGGAGAGCAACGCAAGAGAGCTGACCGTGGACGACCGTGCTGTGCAGGCAGGAGATCAGGCTGTCATCGACTTCGAGGGCTTTGTAGACGGCGTGCCTTTTGAGGGAGGCAAGGGGGAGAACTATCCTCTGACCATAGGGTCGGATACTTTTATCCCGGGCTTTGAGGATCAGCTGATTGGGGCTGAGATCGGCAAAGAGGTGGACGTGAACGTCGTTTTCCCGGCAGGGTACCATGCAGAAGATCTGGCAGGCAAGCCGGCGGTGTTCAAGGTGACCGTCAAGGAGATCAAGGTGAAGGAGCTGCCCGAGCTGGATGATGAATTTGCTCAGGATGTATCGGAATTCGATACGCTGGAGGAGTATAAGGCGGATGTCCGCAAGACGCTGGAGGGCAAGAAAGCGCTGGACGCTAAGAGGCAGAAGGAAGACGCGGTGGTAGATAAGATCATTGAGTCTTCTAAGATGGAGATACCGGAGCCTATGATTGACACTCAGTGCCGCCAGATGATGGATGACTTCGCAAACCGTATGCAGCAGCAGGGTCTGACCCTTGACCAGTACTTCCAGTTCACTGGGATGAATAAGGATAAGCTGGAAGAGCAGATGAGGCCCAGCGCTGAGAAGCGCATCCAGACAAGACTGGTTCTGGAAGCTATTGTGAAGGCTGAGAATATTGAGGCTTCGGAAGAAGAATATAAGGAAGAGATCAAGAAGATGGCCGAGATGTACCAGATGGAGCCTGAGAAAGTAGAGGAGCTTCTGGGAGAGTATGAGGCTAACACGATAAAAGAAGATATTGCAATTCAGAAGGCAGTAGAATTTGTGGCTGACCAGGCGAAGGAGATCTGAAAAAACACTGAAGAAACCAGTGTTTTCCAAGGTGACAGATCAGCTGTTTTGCCGAGAGAATTGAGACAGGAGGAGATCATATGAGTTTGGTACCGTATGTCATTGAGCAGACCAGCCGAGGAGAGCGTTCCTATGATATCTATTCCAGGCTGCTGAAGGACAGGATTATATTCCTGGGAGAAGAAGTGACAGATGTGTCGGCGAGCCTGGTGGTGGCGCAGCTTCTGTTCCTGGAGGCGGAAGATCCAGGTAAAGACATCAGCCTGTACATCAACAGTCCGGGCGGCTCCGTTACCGCCGGAATGGCAATCTATGATACAATGCGCTATATTAAATGCGACGTTTCCACGATTTGTGTGGGGATGGCGGCCAGTATGGGAGCCTTCCTGCTGGCAGGCGGAACGAAGGGCAAGCGTTTCGCACTGCCCAACGCTGAAGTGATGATCCATCAGCCCATGGGAGGAGCCCAGGGACAGGCGACGGAGATTCAGATCGCTGCAGAACATATTCTGAAGACGAAGAAGAAATTGAACTCCATCCTGGCGGAAAATTGCGGTAAGCCGCTGGATGTGGTAGAGGCAGATACGGAGAGAGACAATTGGCTGTCTGCCGAGGAAGCGAAAGCATATGGCCTCATAGACCATATCGTGGAAAACCGTAACTGATAGAAAAAGGTCTTGGGGACAGGGTAGTGATTGCCGTGTCCCTTTGTGCTTAAGGAAGCGCTGATTTCATCAGTGCTTCTGCAGACGTGTCTCTGGAAACGCCTTTTTTTATTATATATAGTTAATGAAGATTTAAGGAGAACAAAGATGGCTGGAAAAAATTTTGACGATAAGGTGCGCTGCTCTTTCTGCAACAAATCCCAGGATCAGGTGCGCAAGCTTATTGCCGGACCCAACGGAACATATATCTGCGATGAGTGTGTGGAAATCTGCTCAGAGATCATCGAGGAGGAGTTCCAGGAGCAGGACGAGGAGACAGATTTCGAGATCAATCTCCTCAAGCCGAGAGAGATTAAGGAATTTCTGGACGATTATGTCATTGGCCAGGAGGAGGCCAAGAAGGTGCTGTCCGTGGCTGTATACAATCATTATAAGAGGGTGACGTCCGCCAGAGATCTGGATGTGGAGCTGCAGAAGAGCAATATTCTTATGCTTGGACCGACAGGTTCCGGCAAGACGCTGCTGGCTCAGACACTGGCAAGACTTTTGAATGTGCCTTTTGCTATAGCCGATGCCACAGCGCTCACAGAAGCCGGATATGTGGGCGAAGATGTGGAGAATATTCTTCTGAAGCTGATTCAGGCGGCAGACTATGATATTGAGCGGGCAGAATACGGCATTATTTACATTGATGAGATTGATAAAATTACGAGGAAATCCGAAAATGTGTCCATAACAAGAGACGTATCCGGCGAAGGCGTACAGCAGGCCCTTCTGAAGATCATAGAAGGGACAGAGGCTTCTGTACCGCCCCAGGGAGGCAGGAAACATCCTCATCAGGAGATGATGCAGATCAATACGACGAACATTCTGTTCATCTGCGGCGGGGCCTTCGAGGGGATTGAGAAGATTATCGAGAGCCGTATGGATACCAAGTCTATGGGCTTTAATGCGGAAATTTCCTACAAGAGAGAGACCAATATTGGGGAAGTGCTGAAACATGTGCTGCCGGAAGACTTAGTGAAGTTCGGCCTGATACCGGAATTTGTCGGCCGAGTGCCAATGGTGGTGTCTCTGGACGCTCTGGATGAGAAGGCGCTTGAGCGTATTCTCACAGAGCCGAAGAACTCTATTATTAAGCAGTATGTAAAGCTGTTTGAGATGGATCATGTGAAGCTGGATTTTGAGCCCGACGCGATTCAGGAGATCGCCAGGAAGTCCATGGAGCGCAAGACAGGAGCCAGAGGGCTGCGGGCAATACTGGAATCAGCGATGTTGGATCTGATGTACAATCTTCCGTCTGACGAGGAAGTAGAATCCTGCCTGGTGACAAAAGAGGTGATAGCTGGGGACGGACAGCCGCTGCTGACTAGGAGGGAGACGCGCCCAAGGACCAGACGGGCGATATAGAAAGAGATGAGCACAGATGAGTGAATTGATACAGGTGCTGCCTGCGGTGGCGCTGAGAGGCATGACGGTTCTCCCGGGAATGATCGTCCATTTTGATGTGAGCCGGGAGTGCTCCAGAAAGGCCGTTGAGCGGGCAATGCTTCAGGGAGAGGAGATCTTCCTTATTACCCAGAGGGATCCGGATGTGGAGGAGCCGACTGGAAAAGATCTGTATTCTGTTGGGCTTGTGGCGTCCATTAAGCAGGTGATCAAACTTCCCCAGAATATTCTGCGTATCTTGGTAGAAGGGGAATACCGGGCAGAGCTGATCTATATGGAAACTGGGAAGGAATATATGGAGGCGGAGTTTACGGGTTTCGATGAAGAGCCGGAAGATGCCATTCCCGCTGACCGCAGGGAGGCGATGATCCGAAGTCTCAAGGAAATGCTGCAGGAATACTGCGCAGGCAACGCGAAGCTCGGCAAGGCGCTGGAGAATCAGCTGAGGGATGCGCAGACGCTCTCGGAACTGGTGGATGAGACTGCCAACAACATTCCTCTGCACTATGAGGATAAGCAGAAGATTTTGGAAGCGGTCCGCTTGGATGAGAGGTTCGACGTCCTGTGCGGGCTCTTGGCCAACGAGATCAACATTATGAAGATCCGCCAGGAGATTCAGACGAAGGTGAAAGAGCGCATTGACAAGAATCAGAAGGAATATCTTCTCCGGGAACAGCTGAAATATATCCGGGAAGAGCTGGGGGAGGACAATACGTTCTCAGACGCGGAGCATTTTCAGGAAGCCCTGGAGAAGCTGGAGGCAGACAAAGACATCAAAGATAAGATTGCCAAGGAAATCGCCCGATTCAAAAGCGTCGGACAGAACAGTTCCGAGGGAACCGTGATCCGGGGATATATCGAGACGCTGCTGGAGATGCCTTGGAACAAGATGTCCAGGGACAGCAAGAATATCAAAAATGCCAGGAAGATACTGGACGAAGACCATTACGGACTGGAGAAGGTGAAGGAGAGGGTACTGGAGTTCTTGGCGGTGCGCACCTTGACCAAGAAGGGCGACAGTCCCATCATCTGTCTCGTGGGGCCTCCGGGAACAGGCAAGACGTCGATTGCTCATTCCGTGGCCCGGGCGCTGAACAAGAAATATGTGCGCATCAGCCTGGGAGGCGTCAGAGACGAGGCGGAGATCCGGGGACACCGAAGGACCTATGTGGGAGCGATGCCGGGACGCATCGCCGCGGCCCTCAAGAGCGCCGGCGTCAAGAACCCGCTGATCCTGTTGGATGAGATCGACAAGGTGAGCAGCGACTATAAAGGAGATACGGCATCTGCCCTGCTGGAAGTGCTGGACTCTGAGCAGAATGTGAAGTTTATCGACCACTACATTGAATTGCCGATAGACCTGTCGGAGGTGTTGTTCATAGCGACAGCCAACGACGTGCAGACGATTCCCCGTCCGCTTCTGGACAGGATGGAAGTGATTGAGGTCACGAGCTATACCCAGAATGAGAAAATGCACATCGCCAAGGAGCATCTGCTTCCGAAGCAGATAGACAAGAACGGTCTGAAGAAGGGCCAGCTTCTGCTGAGCGACCAGGCGATGGAGAGGATCATCCGATACTATACCCGGGAAGCTGGGGTACGTAACCTGGAGCGAAGGCTGGGGGCGATCTGCCGCAAGACGGCGAGAGAGCTGCTGGAGAATCACCGGAAGTCGGTGCGGGTAACGCAGAGCAGCTTGGAGAAATTTCTAGGCAGGGAGAAATATACCTACATCATGGCCAATGACAAGCCAGAGGTAGGAATTGTCAGAGGTTTGGCCTGGACGAGCGCCGGAGGGGATACGCTTCAGATCGAGGTCAATGTGATGCCGGGCAAGGGAGAATTCGCCCTGACAGGCCAGCTGGGAGACGTTATGAAAGAGTCCGCCAAGGCGGGCATCAGCTACATCCGGTCTGTGGGAAGACAGCAGGGCATTGCGGATAATTTCTTCAGGGAACATGACATACATATCCATATCCCAGAGGGAGCAGTACCCAAAGACGGCCCTTCCGCCGGCATCACCATGGCCACAGCCATGCTGTCTGCCATCACAGGGCGGCCCGTGCGCGCGGATGTGGCTATGACAGGAGAGATCACCCTGCGCGGGCGTGTTCTTCCCATCGGCGGCCTCAAGGAGAAGCTGCTGGCTGCTAAAAGCGCCGGCATCCGTACGGTGCTTGTGCCAGGGAAAAACCGGGAAGATGTGGAAGAAATCTCCCAAGAGATTAAAAAGGGACTGGAGATCATCTGCGTGGATACGATGGAAGAGGTGCAGGAACACGCATTTGTCAAAGAGGAGGAGCTATGATTATCAGAGAGGCAAGCCTGGAGACTGTGTGCGGGATTACAAGTCCGCTGCCCCAAAACACATGCCCGGAAGTGGCGTTCGCGGGGAAATCCAATGTGGGCAAGTCTTCCATGATCAACGCCCTGCTGAACCGGAAGTCCCTGGCGCGTACGTCAGGGCAGCCGGGGAAAACCCAGACGATTAATTTCTACAATGTCAACCGGGAGCTCTATCTGGTGGATCTTCCGGGCTACGGATATGCCAAGGTGTCCAAATCTGCCCAGGAAAAATGGGGAGAAATGATTGAACGGTATCTGAATACCTCCAGCCAGCTTAGAAAGGTATTCCTGCTGGTGGATATCCGCCATGAGCCATCGGCCAACGACCGGATGATGTATGACTGGATTGTACACAATGGATTTGAACCGGTCATTGTAGCTACGAAGCTGGACAAGATCAACCGCAGCCAGAGGCAGAAGCATCTGAAGATGGTGAGAGAGGGACTGCATGCCCGGCCAAATGCCAGTATCGTGCCGTTCTCAGCCCAGACGAAGGATGGAAGAGAAGAGCTGTGGAGGCTGATTGAAGAAAGCACGGGAGGATGCGCGATAGGAGAATCAATTTGAGAGGGAAGAAATATTTGTTTACCGCACTGCTGCTGGCAGCACTGGCCCTGTCCGGTGCTGCTCTCGTACATGCAGGAGGCGATGGGAGAAGGCAGGAAGAGGACGGCCTGGTGGTGGCGGCATCCTTCTATCCGATGTACATTGCCGCCGAGAATGTGGCAGGGGAGATACCGGGAGTGACAGTGGAGAATATGACCCAGCCTCAAGCAGGATGCCTCCACGATTATCAACTGACGCCAGATGACCTGGTTCTTTTGTCCGGAGCGGACGTGTTTGTGGTGAACGGCGGCGGAATTGAGAGCTTTCTGGAAGATGTGGCGGATCAATATCCGGACTTGTCTGTGATCACAGCCAGCGAGGGGATAGACATGCTGGACGCTGTATCTGGAGCCGCAGAGCTGAAGGACGACGAGGAAGACAGTCATGCCCATGAGCACAGCCACGGATCACAAAATGCCCACGTATGGATGGATGTGGGGCGCTATATGCAGGAGGTAGAGAACATCCGGGACGGCTTGATCCAAGCGGACCCAGAACATCAGGAAGCTTATGAGGCCAATGCCCAGGAATATTTGGGGAAGCTGGAGGCACTGCGCGTCCGAATGGAGGAGCTGAAGGAGAAGGCACAGCAGGAGAAAATTATGATATTCCACGAGGCTTTCGCATATCTGGGAGAGGCTCTTGGACTGAATGTCCGGGGAATCGTGAATATGGATGAAAATACGAGCCTGAGCGCTCATATGATCTCTCAGGTGATCGGCCTGATCCACAGTGAGGACATTGACATGCTGTTTGCAGAAGAGCGGTATGGGACAGAGATTGCCGACGCAGTGGCCAGGGAGACAGCCGCTCATGTGTATATGCTGGACGCCCTTGTAGCAGGGGATGAAGACGCAGACAGCTACCTGGAGGGCATGGAATACAATATCCGCATATTGGAGGAGGCGTTGGGACAATGAGGCCGTACAGGAAACCGTGCGGACTCCACTGTATAAAGGTAAGCCATCTGGGAGTGGAGCTGGACGGACAGAAGATACTTGAGGATATCAATCTGCACATTCACTGCGGGAAGCTCAGCGTGATTATCGGCAAAAACGGGGCGGGCAAATCTACCCTTGTCCGGGCAATCCTGGGAGAGATTCCCTATACGGGCACGATCGAGTTCAAGGATATCAAGGATGGACATCTGAGGAAAATGAAAGTGGGCTATGTGCCTCAGAAGGTTAACATTGACCGGGACACGCCGGTAAGCGTCTATGACATGATAGCCAGCTATTCCTCCAGAGTACCGGTGTTCCTGCGCAAGTCCAGGAAAGAATATGCTAGGATATCTGAGCATTTGGCGGTGTTCGAGGCCCAGGAACTGATAGACAGGCAGGTTGGGAAGCTTTCGGGAGGAGAGCTGCAGCGGGTGCTGCTGACCATGGCTGTGATGGATTATCCGAATCTTCTCATCATGGATGAGCCGGTATCCGGCATCGACAAGAACGGCATGGAGCTGTTCTATAAGAAGATTGAATATTTGAAGGAGCACTATGATATGGCGGTTATCCTGATCTCCCATGATCTGGAATATGTGCGCCGCTATGCCGATGAAGTCATCCTGCTGGACTCTAGGATCCTGGCAAGAGGGACTCCGAGAGAAGTTTATGATAGTAAAGAATTCAAAAATATTTTCGGGAACGTCACCTACGAAGAGAAGGAGGGATTGCTGTGATAGACCAAGTATATCAGATCATGGAGACCCTCCTTCCTTTTTCATGGATCTCCTTTGATTTCATGAAAAATGCCCTGCTTGCGGTTCTTTTGATCACTCCCCTCTTCGGACTGCTGGGGACGATGATTGTGAATAACCATATGGCCTTCTTCTCAGATGCTCTCGGACACTCTGCCCTGACGGGCATTGCGGCGGGAGTTGTGCTGGGGGCGGCGGATACGAATCTGACGATGCTTCTCTTCGCGGTCGTTTTCGCCTTGGCGCTGAATAAGCTGCGGGAGAAGCAGACACAGAATACGGATACGATTATCTCTGTATGCTCTTCCCTGAGCGTGGCTCTTGGCCTTGTCATCCTGTCCCGGGGCGGGAATTTCAGCGAGTATTCCAGCCTGCTGGTGGGAGATGTTCTGAGTATTTCCCCCAGGGAGATCGGGTATCTGGGGCTGGTATTTGCCGGGACGCTTATTTTCTGGCTCTTGGCCTTCAACAGGCTCAACGCGGTAAGCATCAATCGTTCCCTGGCGAAGAGCAAAGGGATTCCGGCGGGAGTGATGGATAATCTTTTTGCTGTGCTGACCGCCTGCGTCGTGATGCTGTCGATTAAGTGGGTGGGGCTGTTAATTATCAACGCCCTGCTGATCCTTCCGGTGGCGTCTTCCAGGAATATGGCGGCTAATATGCGGGAATATCATTTCTTTGCCGTTCTGTTTTCCATGTTCTCAGGGATTATGGGGCTTCTGATCTCTTTCTACATCAATGTGGCCACCGGCCCGACCATTGTGATCATTTCCGCGGTTATCTTTTTTGCGACCTTTCTGTACAGAAGGATCGCCGGATAGGGACGCACACTTGCGTGAAGCAGAAGCTTGCCGATAAAGCGGCTGCGCTCAGCGTCGGCAGTTCCGCAGGAGGAGCTCTTGTTTGAAGGAGGAGCTGTTGTGAATACTCGGGAAAAATATTTTAAAATGCTGTTAAACCTGCTGCTGACAGCGGCAGCGATCCTTATCTTTATCTTTGCTGTGCCGAGGGTGGTGATTTTCTTCCTTCCACTTGTACTTGGCTGGCTGATTGCGGCAATGGCTAATCCGCTGGCCCGTTTTCTGGAGAAGAAAATGAGGATTGTGCGCAGGCATGGCTCTATGCTGATCATTATCCTGTCTATCGCTCTTGTCGTGCTGGGGCTGTACTTGGTGATCTCGAAACTGGGATCAGAATTAACTGGGTTTATCAATCAGTTTCCGGAGATGTATGGGAAGCTGGAGGTTCAGGTGAGGAATATCGGGGACAATATGGAGGGAATTTATCAGAGACTTCCAGACGGAGTGCAGGCGGTGATGGATTCCTTGGCAGAGCAGGTGGATTCCTTCATGGGGGTCATTGCTGAGAGCATTGGGAGACCCACCGTCTCAGCGGCCGGAAGATTTGCGCGGAATATTCCTGCTTATCTGCTGAATGTGATCTTTACTATATTATTTGCGTACTTTTTCATCGCTGATAGGGAGAAAATTTTACAATTTTGCAGAAGGCATGTGCCGCAGGGCGTGCAGGAGCGGTATACGGTGATCGTCTCTTCCTTTAAACAGGCTGTAGGAGGCTACTTCAAAGCGCAGTTTAAGATTATGGGGGTGATTTTCCTTATCCTTCTGGCGGGATTCTGGATTCTCCAAGTAGACTATGCGGTTTTGCTGGCTTTGATCATCTCCCTGCTGGACTTTCTGCCATTTCTCGGGACAGGTACCGCGCTGATTCCATGGGGAGTGTATCAGCTGCTGACAGGGAACTATCGGTTTGCTCTGGGCCTTCTGATTATCTATGTGGTGAGTCAGGCTGTTCACCAGATTATCCAGCCGAAGATGATAGGAGATAACGTGGGAATGAATCCGGCGGCCACGCTGATCTACATCTATATCGGATATAAGCTGGAAGGAGTGATCGGCATGATTATTGCCGTTCCTATCGGCGTTATTCTGGCTAATCTGTATAAGATAGGTGCTTTCAACGGCATAATCAGGAATATCAAGGAGATTGCCAAGGATATCAATGAATACCGAAAAAGCTAAGGGAATGCTGATGTGACCGGCCTTTCCTTAAGAACCATTATCCGGCAGAACAAGGCCTTCCTCTGTGATGGATATTCCCGGTGAGATGGATTCCATATACCGGAAGACGCGCTCCCGCTCCCTCTCATCGGTGAGAAGGCTGGTGCGGCAGCCTGTCTGGATGCAGGGAAGAAAGCGCAGGGCTGACAGTCCGTCGGCGTTGAAATCAGCTTCTAGGATACCGGTGTCTATTGTCCGGCTGTTGAACCAGAAGTTGCCGAGAGAATAGACAATGGGGACGCCGTTGTAATATTCGATGCCCTGTAGGCAGTGGGGATGGCACCCTACGACCAGATCGGCTCCGGCCTCCACATAGGCGTGAGCCAGAGCCTGCTGATCTGCCTCATAGAAGGCTTCTTGCTCCGTGCCCCAGTGGACATAGACGATGACCACATCGCTGTCCGCCTGAGCCTTGCGGATGACTTGGAGAAAACGGGAGGGATCGTAGGTCCGCAGCACACCGCACTCAGTATCGGTGGCTTCTTTGGTGAAGACGTAAGAGCGCTCTACCTGGGTGGCGGCAACGATGGAGAACTTCATGCCATTTGTCAGGAAACAGACAGGAAGGCTGGCTTCGGCAAGACTGCGTCCGGCCCCAACATAGGGGATGCGGGCGCTTTTTAGTGCGGCAAAGGTGGAGAGGAGTCCGTCGGAACCATAATCATAGGCATGATTGTTGGCTAAGGAGACGAGGTCAACACCGAGAGAAGAAAGATCGAAAGCCATCTCAGGGCGAGCCTGAAACGTATACGTCTTGCCGGCCAGGGGGCTGCCCCCGGGGCCGTAAGTAAATTCGTTGTTGAGCATAAAGACATCCGCCGAAGCCATACGCTCCCGAAGGGGAGCGTCTATACACTTCGTGATATCATTGCCGGTGCTGTGGTAGTAATTCATATTTGCATAGCCTTCTCCGAAGCTGATATCCCCAGCGAAACCAAAAGAGACCATTCCCGGAGAGGATGTGGGAATCTGCCTCGTCACGCCGGCGGGCAGAAGAATGTTGGGAGACAGGATGAGGGATAACAGATAGGGGAGCAGAAATTGTCTGAGCATTGATAAAACCTCCGCAGGATAGAATAGCAGCATGATAGAAAGCGTCCTGGTATTATCATAGAGAGGATGGGAGACAAAGTCAAGACAGGGAAAAATTCATTGGTGCATTATGATATTTTACTTGTAATTAACCATGAGATAAAGTACAATTAATACAGAAAGTATCAGGAGGCGGACATATGATTACGGTATTTAATCGGAGAGAAGTTGCCGCTGTATTTGGAATGCAGGAACAGGATGCGATTCGGTCCGCGCTTGTGGCAGAAGGGATCCCCTACCAGGTTAAGTGCGTGAGCCGTGCTGGAACGGGCGTGTTAGGCAGAGTGCGGGGCATAAGCGATGAGCAGCTGGATGGGCAGGATTTAGAATATGTCATCTATGTTCAGCGACGGGACTACGAGTGGGCGAAGGGAACACTGAGAAAACGATGAGAAGAAGCATCCGGCGGATGCTTCTTTTTTTGTGTATGACGGGCATGCCGTCAGTCTGTGGTGAAAGTCCAAAAGGGGCGTAGTTGCCGACGAACCCAACAGCGACTCCCAAGGTTTGTATTGTGAGGTACAGGCGAGAAGAAGGGATAGCGAAATCGTAGCCTGACGAACAGAAACCTGATATAAGGCGTGCATGGCGGATAAGCTGGCGCAAGACAGCGAAGT
>CALWRT010000131.1 GCA_944384015.1 uncultured Lachnospiraceae bacterium
TAGGCATTGTGCTGGGATATATTTTCACGAGGCTTGGCATGTAAGGAGGAGAATATGAGAACAAAAGAGTATTGGAGAAACTGGACGAAAGCAGCAGGCGTCCGCGCTGTAAAAACGGTAGCGCAAACAGCAGTGGGCGCCATCGGTGCATCCATGGCGATGGGAGACGTCAACTGGCCGCTTGTGGCAAGCACAGCAGTGCTGTCCGGCATTGTGTCGGCGTTGACAAGCGTGGCAGGTCTTCCGGAGGTGCCGGTAACAGAAAAACAGGAGGGGCAGGCAGATGAAAACGGGAAGTAAAGGGATAGAGCTGATTAAAGAGTTTGAAGGGTGCCGACTGGCGGCATATAAATGTCCGGCCGGCGTCTGGACAATCGGGTACGGGCATACAGGATCCGATGTGTTTTCCGGTCTATCTATTACACACGAACGGGAAGAGGAATTGCTGAAGAAGGATCTGGAGAAGTACGAGGGGTATGTAGAAAAATATGTGCCGTTCCCGTTGAATCAGAACCAGTTTGACGCGCTGGTGAGCTTTACTTATAACTGCGGTGCAGGGAACCTTCAGCAGCTGGTAAACGGGCGAGATGCTGCCACCGTGGCAGAGAAGATGCTTCTATATAATAAAGCGAACGGAAAGACACTGGCCGGGTTGGTAAGGAGAAGAGAAGCAGAAAGAGCACTGTTCTTGCAATCGGATGGAGAGACAGAGAAAGTTCCTGCGCCGGCAAATGTGGATAGGCCTATCGTGAAAAGAGGAGATAGGGACGTAGTACGGGAACTTCAGGAAAAACTGATCGAGAAAGGATATTCCTGCGGTGCAGCAGGAGCCGACGGGATCTTTGGATCCGGGACAGAAAATGCGGTCAAAGCATTCCAGAGAAGGAACGGGCTGAGCGTAGACGGGATCGTAGGAAAGAATACATGGAGAAAGCTGCTGGGATAAGGAGGACAAGATGAAGTTTGCAGAGGCGTTAAAAAACATGAAAAAAGGAATTCCGATGAAACTTCCATCATGGGGAGGATACTGGTGTTGGGATGACGAAGCGAAGACAATCATTATGTATACAAAGGATAATGAACGTATAGACATCAGAGAGACGCAGAGAGTAGAGTACACGCTTTTGAATGTTCTTTCAGATGAATGGATTTCTGCAAATACTGAAAATTGTTCAATCCTAGGCGGCACACCAACTTTTAGTTTTGGTGATGCTATCAAGTACATGAAGAGGGGGCTTAAAGTTAAGCGCCGAGGTTGGAATGGAAAAGAACAGTATATAGAACTCGCAAAGAATATCAGCTATGTAACGTCGGAGGGAAGTATTCAGAATTGCGAACATGAGGCTATCGGAAATATGGCTATTGCATTTGTTGGAACTTCGGGCGTACAGATGGGATGGCTTGCGTCTCAGGCAGATATGCTTGCAGAAGATTGGATATTTGCAGAATAGGAGTGGAATAATGAAAAGGGTATTTATATCACAACCAATGAAAGGAAAGACGGACAAAGATATCTTGAAAGAGCGCGAAGAGGCTGTCAAGAGAGTGATAGAACATATTGGAGAGGCAGACAAGATAGAGGTTATCGATTCATTTTTCGAGAGCGCTCCAGCGGATGCAAGACCTTTATGGTTTTTGGGGAGATTATTGGAATTGCTTTCTTCGGCGGATATCGCGTATTTTGCACCCGGTTGGGAAGAGGCCAGAGGATGCCGGATTGAGCATATATGTGCCGATGAATACGGGATAGAAATACTAGAATAAAAAGGAATAATATTAGGGCAGATGATGTTGTATCGTCTGCCCATTAATTATAAATGCAGTAACTTATACTCTACCACGGTATAATCTCCCTGGCCGCCGGAGAATGCCGCGGCTGTGGAGCCGAAGTCGATGCTCTGATCAATGTTCAGGTCTGAGGCCGGATCAAGACCCTGTTTTTTCAAAATGTACTCAAATACCATCTGCGGCATACCGCCTGTCTGACCTTCGGGAATGTAACAACAAGACAGAAACCTTTCAGTTACGCGCGCCAAGATCCCCGGAAGATGTAGCAGACATCCCACCCAGAAGCCCCTTTGCAGACCAGCCCTCTTCAAAATAAGACGACACCTTGGACAGATATTCTTGGGTGACGATCACCTGATAGGGTGTGCGCCGCTGGCCGGTAGGGGCGAGAATCCCAAGGGATATCATGAGGCGTATATAGGGAAGGACGGTACTCTTCGTATAAGATATATCTGGATCTGAAGCCGCTAGGGCGGCAGCTATGCCCCTGGCAGACACGAAGCCCTCCTGACTTCCAGCGATAGCTGTCAGGACAGCGCAGATCACCTTGTGTGTCCCCTGGTTCATTAGAGCAGAAGGGCGCAGGCCGGCAACATCCGGGGATCGCCCGTTTAGGGAAATGAGCAGATGTCCGCTGGCATCCGCAGTGATCCGCCTTACCAGGACGCGGATGTATTCCGGTTTCTCCCAGGGAGAAGGAGGATGCCTTGACGGACCGCCGGCGTCCGCTGTGGAAGCACTGTCCCTCGGCGCAGGGCTGTCTGCCGCAGAACTGCCTGCCGAAGGGGTATCTGCCGGGCTGTCGGATAGGGATTGACTCTCTATTTGATGAATCTGTTCCAGCAACTTGGAGATGAGCTGTCCGTAGCTTGCCTCCACGAGCTGACGGCTGTCCGGGTATCGGGAGAGATCCTGGGCTTGCTGGGCGATCAGGGATTGGAGCTGTCTCTTATAGCCGTCCAGCCTCTTTCCCTTACGGGCCGCGGTAGTATCCTTGGAAGAAAGGGCACCGGGAGAAGGAATGTCCGAAACAGGGGACAAAAGCCGGATGCCCCAGGCGTCAAGCAGCTCCCAATAGGCGTCCAGGCATCGGGTAAGGTCGTCGGCCCTGATCGTATGGGAAGAGGAACAGCCCTGCTTCCCCTTGCGGTTGTAAGAAGAGCACAGATAATATGTCCGCGAAGAACCGGGGGATTGATCGCCCAAGCTGTTGCTGCCGGAATGGCCGCCTTGCCGGACAATGGGTGTTAGGCGGCTCTGGCAGTTCTGACAGAACAGAAGGCCGGAGAAGGGAGCCTGTGCGGGGGAGTGCATCCTGGCGGAAGCTGGGGAGGTGGCGGGGACAAAAGGGCTTCTGCCTGCTGCGTGTTCTGCGCGAAGCTGCTGTACAAGCCGGAAGGTTGTCTGATCAATGATCGGGGGATGATGGTCTGGGAAAACATACTGTCCGGCTGCTGGGATACGCTGATCTCGGCCGTGTATAGACGCCCTCGCCCGCTTGTGGAGCCGGAGCGTCCCAGTGTAGAAATCATTGGACAGAAGCTCTTTGACCATCCCGTCAGACCATTCAGCCGCGGCGGGCCATTTTGTGAGCTTCCCTTCTGCCAGCGCCTTGGAGCGGCGGGCCATAGAGGGGGTAGGGATGTGGGCGCTGTTCAGGCGGGCGGCAATTCTGCGGTATCCGAAGCCGCCCAGATAAAGCTCATAGATGCTGCGGATGCAGTCCGCCTCTTCTGGGACAATATCCAGAGCAGCGGCAGGAGAAGCCGTCCGCATTAAGAGCCCCTGTCCATTCGAGGCTGAGAGAGAGGAGGTGTACGGCACTTTTGCACAATAACCGTAAGGAGGGGACGTACGCATGGTCCCAGCTTGTTGGCGGGCCTGGATGGCCCGGCGGATTTTGCGGCTTGTGTCTTTGACATAGCGCTCATTATACCAGGTTTTGATGCCGATTATATCATCTTCGGGATTCAGAGAATCGTAGCCGTCGTCAATGGCGATCAGCCTTTTCCCCTTTTCCAGGAATTCATCCAGAAGAAGGAGTACCCTGGCGTTATGCCTGCCGAGCCTGGAAAAATCTTTGACAAGTACGGTGCCGACATCTACTGACAAGTCAGCTATCAGGCGGCAGAAGGCCGGGCGCTCCATTGTATAACCGGAAAAGCCGTCATCCTCATACCACCGGTCAATCACCATCCCTTGCTGGGCGGCATACTGGCTGATGATAAGCTTTTGATTCTCAATAGAGACATAGTGTTTCTGGCCGTCGTCTCTGGAAAGACGGACATAACCTGCATATTTCAGATTGGTATTCATTCTGCCTCCTTTGGTCTGGAAGGATAGGAGGAGAGGAGCTCCAGAAGCTCCTGCACCGAATAGGAGGCCTGCTCGTCTGTAAAAGTAACTGTGCAGAAGCCGGAACGGCCCAGCAGGTTTTTGGCCTGTTCATAGGCGGCTTCTGACGGATAATCTTGGCGCCATAAGTAGTAGACTGGTCTGCGCAATGTGCATCACACTCCATGTGTTTTATTGAAATATATGAAAGAAAATCCAGAAATTTCCAAATGAATGGTACGCTATCGAAAATTGGAAGTTCATCCTAGAATAAGCAGATTAAAAAAAGAAGCTTGAGACATACTAATGATGCGAGTCAAACAACTGGCTGATGATACAATGCAAAGGAGGATGCGAAAATGAGCGATATTTCTGTGTTAGATCTGCAGAATCTCCGTCATTTGATCGGAGGCTGCGACACAACCCATTGCAAGATGGAGGCGTATGCCCAGGAAGCAACAGACCCGAAGGTGAAGCAGTTTTTTGAGAAATCGGCCCAATCCGCCGCACAGGCAAAGCAGCAGTTAATGCAGCTATTATAATTTAGGAGGTAGGATCATGCTCAATGAGAAGACGATGGTAGCCGACGCCCTCACCGGGCTGAATGGCGAATTAAAAATGTTTGGGGAGATGATACCTCAGACAGAAAACGCGCAGCTGAAGACAGTGCTGAAGCAGCTGAGGAATAGCTGCGAACTCTCCCAGGAAGAGTTATATCAGATCGCGAGGGAGAAGCAGTATTACGTGCCGGCACAGAAGGCCAGCCAGCAGGAAGTATCCCACGTGAGAAGCCTGTTCACATCCGGGACAATCTGATATCCTGCGGAAAGATGGATGCAGTCCGTATTTCCCTATGAATTGCCGACGGGGATTCCCGCCGGCGTACATATTACATTGGCTGTGGGCAGACACCCTTGCGCCCGCCGAGGACGTCAGCGCCTTTTAAGTCGCTCCACTGGAAATCCTCCATCGGGCTGCGGGCCACGAGAAAGTTGCCGGCCCGCTGGGTGAGCTGGGCAAAGTTCACAATCTGGTCTCCTGACTGGCCGGCATAAGTATAGATAGAACTCTCGGAGCCCATGAAGCCGATATCAGCCTCCCCGGACAGGACGGCGGTCATTGTCTTGTCAGCCCCAAATGGGGCTGAAAGCGCAGGCCAGCAAAATCGCCGTCAAGAGATAAGAAGATATCCTGAAGGAGGCCGGCCCAGAGGGATTTGCGCAGAGGCAGATCTATAAGACGAAGGAGTTCAGGCAGAGGAGGGCGGCCGGGCAGAGGAGAATGTTCTGAGAAGGTATCTTTTGGAAGAAAGCGGAAGCAAAATTCATAGATGGCGGTGATGAAGGGCGGATCTAGACTTGCCAAGTATGCTGTCAAGTCTTCTTCCACAGCTGACTGGGAGGCCCGCCCCCGGAAAGAACAGTCATTGGGATAGGCGTGGCAGCGGTAGTAGCAGTAACGGCCGCAGCCGGTTCCGGAGAGAGGGCGGCCGCAGGCGGGACAGCGGATGAGACCGGAGAACAAGTAGATCCGGCCGCTCTTAGAAGTATGATCCGGCCGCCTGGCGGCAAGGGTCTGCAGACGTTCCCATTTCCTGGCGGACAGGTAGGCTGGACAGTATGGAAAGCCCCGGTAAGTTCCTTTGTAGAATTCACTTGTGAGCATGGTGTTCAGCCGGGTGTAGGAGAAGGAAAGGCCGTAAGTTCTGAGAATGTAGTCAAGGGTATCCTTCTTGCACGGATGCCGGAAATAGTACCGGAAAATATCTTCCACGATGGGCTTTTCTTCCGGATTTTGTACCATCCGCTTCTCTTGGCCGTCCCGCTGGGCCATATAGCCGAAGGGCATGTTGCCCTGGCCGAAGATGAGGCGGCCGCTGCGGATCATGTGCTGGGCGGTGAAGCGAATGCGTTCGCTGGTGGTGTCCACCTCATTTTGGCCGATGCTGAGCATAATATTTAAGTTCAGACGGCCCTCCCGCGTGTCCATGTTGATGTTGGGCTCCGCGGCGGCAATCCAGCGGACATGGCAGGCATCCAGCTGTTCCTGAACTTTGTAGAAGTCGGAAATGTTCCGAAACCAGCGGTCCATTTTCCAGAACAGGATAAGATCCAGTCTGCCGTCACGGGCGTCCTGGAGCAGGGCGTGGACGGCCTTGCGTTTGCGCAGCTCCTTGCGGGCAGTCTGCCCTTCGTCAGCATAGATGCCGGCCACCTCCATCTGATGGGCCTTGGCGTAAGAGAGCAGATACTCTTTCTGAGCGGACAGGCTCTTGCCGTGCATTTTCTGTTCGGAAGTGGAGACTCTTATATAGATGGCGCACCGAAGGGGAACAGCAGGGGACTGCCCGGTATGAATAGAATGATCAGACATAAAAAAATCCTTTCACGCATCTTGCTAGAACTTATGCAAGATGCGCAAAAGGAAGAACCAGGCGGTGGCATGACCGGCTACAGAGCAGTATAGCGGTAAGTATCCTCTTCTAAGGTAATATAGCCGAAAACCTCGGAGATACACCGGTCGCTGTCCAGATAGCCGTACGCTGCCCGGGAAGTGTCGGTTCCGGTAAAGACAATGCCTGTACCGTCCTGGAAATCTAGGGTGATCCATGAATAGGGACTGTCAGATACGATGTTTTCTGCAAATTTTCGGAATTTACGCTCAGACAGGCTGTTCATGGAATCGCGTGCGGTCAGGATATAGGCGTAAGTCTCTTGTCCGCCGTCTGAAGAAGAGGACGCTGCCTGGGCCTCCTGAAGGTTCGATTCATTCAGAGGATTAAACGTCAGGTAGAAAAAGAGCTTTACTCCGACGACAATACACAAAATGAAAATCGTGATTGTCATGACTAATATCGATATGGCAAATACATTATATTTTTTCTTCTTTCGTCTAGACATACAGCCCACCCCTTCATATCTTCTATTATAGTGTACGCAGGGGCAGTCTGTAAACACAAATATTCAGAAATTATTAAGAATTTGCCGAAATTGGATGTGGCTTAACTGTCAGAAAATTGTACTGTCTGCAGCCCCAAATCCGGTTACAAGTTCAACTTGGATGCCTTCCTCCTCAAAATACCCCAGTTCTATAGCTACATACTGGGGAGCGTAGAAGATGGAATGGGCCACCTCATTCAGTGTGACGGCAGGCAGGTCTGCAGTGTCTGAAGAGCTGCCGCAGCCTGCAAGCAGGGCACAAGTCATCACTGCAGTGAGTAGAATACATAGGAAACGTTTTTTCATAGGAACCTCCTTGAATTTCGCACAATATATAATATTTTCAGGATGGAAAAGTGTGCACGCGGATGCGGGCAGACAAGGGGCGCAATGATTCTGGATAAAAAGATTGACAATCCGGCGAACTGGGGAGCAGAATAGGTAGGGAATTCATAAGTCTCAAATCAAAGACTTGGAGAATGAGAGAGGGGAATCAGTGCATGGAGCACAACATGACAGAGGGGAATATTACGAAGCAGATTATACAGTTTTCCATCCCCATTATTATGGGAAATATTTTTCAGCAGCTCTACAATACGGCAGACGCGGTGATTGTGGGACACATGATCGGGAAGAACGCCTTCGCGGCAGTTAGTGTGGCGAATCCGATTATGTCGGTGGTGCTGTTCTTCATGGTGGGGCTGTCCATGGGAGTGGGGGTGCTGCTTGCCCAGAGATACGGGGCGGGAGATGAGAAAGGATTTCGGATTGAGCTTTCTACGGCGCTGATAGCCGGAGTGCTGTTCGCGGCGGTGACGGCCGCTGTGTGCATTTGTTTTTCAGGGGCGATGCTGCGGGCCGTGCAGACGCCGGAGGAGATTATGAGGGATACTAACGCCTATCTGCGGGTGATTTTTGTCGGGATGTTTTTCTCATTCTTATATAATTTCTATGCGGCTGCCCTACGAGCCATCGGGGATTCCAGAACGGCGTTCCTATATCTCGTCCTCTCGTCGCTGGTGAACGTGGTGTTAGACATTGTGTTTATAAAATATACGCCTCTGGGCGTTGTCGGGGCGGCCTTGGCCACGGTGCTGTCCCAGGCGCTGTCGGTTGCCCTGTGTATCGTATATATTTATCGGAAAATTCCGATGCTTGCCCTGAGAAAAGGGGAGTTCGTATTCGAGAAGAGAGTCCTGAAGGATACGATTGTCTTCAGCTGGGCGGCTGCCCTGCAGCAGACGTTCCTCTATTTTGGACGGTTGTTGGTGCAGGGGACGATCAATGCCCACGGAACGGACATGATTACCGGGTATAATGCGGCCATCCGTCTGGAAGCCTTCCTGATGGCTTTCATCGACGGGACGTCGGCCGCCCTGTCCAGCTATGCCGGACAGAATAAGGGGGCTGGACGGTATGACCGGCTGAAGACAGGGCTTTGGCGGACAATCCAGATGAATGTGGCGTTCTTGCTCGCGGCTGGAGCGCTGATGCTTGGGGCGCCCCGGCTGCTGATTGGGATGTATGTGGAGGCCGGCAATGAGCGGGCGATGGAGATCGGCGTCACGTATATTACCGTAATGCCTGTCTTCTATTTGTTCTGTACGGGAATGTCGGCGCTTCAGGGATTTTTCCGCGGGGTGGGCAAAGTGAAAATCACCATGATTGCTACGTTTTCCCAGATTATTATCCGGTGTGTCCTCGCCTTTCTGCTCGTGCCGGAATATGGGATCTATGGGGTGTGCGTCTCGGTGATTGCGGGATGGGTGCTGATGTTCGGATTTGACGGGATACTCTGCATCCGCTATTTCAGGAAGATCGAAGCCCGGCAGAAGGAACAGATCCGGGGAATGACAGGATAAAAAGTATTGACAACCCGCGCATAATCGTAGAAAATAGTGGGCATAGATTTGACATGCCAGGCGATGGCGCAGGGCCTGCCAGGGAGGAGAAAAAAATGAAAAAGATACCTTTTGTGACAAAAGAACAGGTAGAGGAGATTGTGAAGACATATCCCACCCCATTCCACCTGTACGATGAAAAGGGGATTCTGGACAATGTCAGGAAACTGAAGCAGGCATTTTCCTGGAATAAAGGATATAAGGAGTTTTTCGCGGTGAAGGCGACTCCCAACCCATTCATACTGCAGCTGCTGAAGAAGGAAGGAGTCGGCACTGACTGTTCCTCTTATACGGAGCTGCTTATGTCTGAGGCCGTGGGGATTACCGGGCATAATATTATGTTTTCCTCCAATGTCACTCCGGCTAAGGATTTTTTGAAGGCTGCCCAGCTGGGAGCGATTATTAACTTTGACGACATTACGCATATCGACTATTTTGCGGGGATCGCCCCGTTCCCGGAGACGATGTGCTGCAGATATAACCCAGGAGGGCAGTTCGCCATCCACAACCAGATCATGGACAGTCCTCAGGACGCCAAGTACGGTATGACGAGGGAACAGCTGACAGAAGCTTTCCTGAAGCTGAAGGCGAAGGGCGTGAAGCATTTTGGCCTTCACGCGTTCTTGGCAAGCAATACGGTGACCAACAGCTATTACCCGAAGCTGGCTAAGATTCTTTTCGAGACTGCGGTAGAGCTTCAGAAGGAGACCGGCGTCCACATTGCTTTCATCAACTTGTCGGGCGGGATCGGCATTCCCTATACGCCGGATAAAGAGCCTAATGATATATTGAAGATCGGAGAAGGCGTGCGGGAGGCTTATGAGGAAATCTTAACGCCGGCCGGCATGGGAGACGTGGCGATCTACACAGAGCTTGGCCGCTTTATGCTCGGGCCTTACGGCTGTCTTGTAACCCAGGCTATCCATGAGAAGCACATTTACAAAGAGTACGTAGGCTGCGATGCCTGCGCGGCTAACCTGATGAGGCCGGCCATGTATGGCTCTTACCATCATATTACGGTGCTGGGCAAGGAAGATGCGCCGTGCGACCATATGTATGACGTCACCGGAGGGCTGTGCGAGAACAACGATAAGTTCGCCATTGACCGCATGCTGCCGAAGATCGATATCGGGGACTATCTGGTCATTCATGACGCGGGAGCCCACGGGTTCGCGATGGGATACAACTATAACGGCAAGCTGCGTTCAGCGGAGCTCCTGCTGCGGGAGGATGGAAGCGTTCAGATGATCCGCCGGGCAGAGACGCCGAAGGACTACTTCGCCACCTTTGATTTCACCGGACTGTTCGACGATGAAAAATATTGGCAATAAAGGCCATCTGGCAGCGGCGGCTTTGAAGGTCGTAAGGGGGCTGTACGCCTGCAGCGGTACGGCTCTCTTCCTTTGTGCAAGTCTGAAATGGGGACGCGGACCTATCGCCGCCTGGCAGATATGAAGATCATATACGGAGGAAAATACAATGAGGGTAATCGAACATCCAATTCTGGAAGAGCTGAAGGACCAGAAAAAGGCAACGCTGTATTACAACGGGAAACCCATTGAAGCCGTGGAAGGGGAGCCCATTGCGGCTGCCCTGATGAACGCGGGTATCCGGGTATTTCGGACAACAGCGAAGAGGCATGAGCCCAGAGGGATCTTCTGCGCCATCGGGAGATGTACCGACTGCATGATGATTGTGGACGGGATCCCCAATACACGTACCTGCGTGACCGCTGTGAAAGACGGCATGCGGGTGGAGAAGCAGGAAGGTTTGGCGCCGCTGAACCCCCAGGGGGCAAGCAAGGCCCAGTAAGTCAGCAGTGAGCCCCCGGGCCTAAGGACAGATCAGGGGACAGGAAGAGAAACAGCCGCGAAGGAGTGGAGGAATACAAATGAGAGAGATTGTGACCGACGTAGCGATCGTCGGGGCTGGAAGCGCAGGGCTGTCGGCCGCGTACCAGGCGGCGTCGGCAGGGGCAGACGTGCTTGTGATCGATGAGAATGCGCGTCCAGGCGGACAGCTGTTCAAGCAGATACATAAGTTTTTCGGGTCCAAGGAGCACCAGGCGGGGACGAGGGGCTTCGCTATCGGAGAGCAGCTTTTGGCCAAGGTAGAGCAGAGCGGGGCGAAGGTATGGCTGGACAGCCTTGTCTATGGTCTTCTGCCGGATAAAAGTATGGGAGTGATCAGTCAAGGGCTGAACTACTCTGTGAAGGCGAAGAAGATCATCATCGCCAGCGGGGCGAAGGAAAATTATATGGCGTTTCCGGGAAGTACGCTGCCGGGCGTCATGGGAGCCGGGGCGGCACAGACGATGATTAACGTGAACCGGGTATTGCCGGGAGAGAGGATTCTGATGGTGGGTTCCGGAAACGTGGGGCTGATCGTATCCTACCAGCTGATGCAGGCGGGGGCGGAAGTCGTGGGAATTGTAGAAGGAGCCCCGAAGATCGGGGGCTACGGCGTCCATGCAGGCAAGATCCGCCGGGCAGGCGTCCCGATCTATGTGGGACATACGGTAGATTGCGTCTTCGGAGAGGAAGAAGTCGAGGGAGCCAGGATCGTGGCGGTGGATGAGAAATGGAATAAAATACCCGGCACGGAGAAGACCTTCGACGTGGATACGGTGTGCCTGGCAGTGGGATTGAATCCGATGACTGAGCTGGTGTGGATGGCCGGCTGCAAATTTGACTTTATCCCGTCCTTCGGAGGCCATGTCCCCCTGCACGATGAGAATATGGAGACGACAGTGAAGGGCGTATATGTGGCCGGTGATGTTACCGGAGTGGAAGAGGCGTCTTCGGCGATGGAGGAAGGCAATATGGCGGGGGTTGCGGCGGCAGAGGCCTTAGGCTATCTGTCCGCCGAAGAGGCAGACAAGAGAAAACAGCAGATTATGGAACGGCTGAATACGCTGCGCTCCGGGATGTTCGGGGCAGGAAGAAGGACGTCGAAGGAGAAGCAGATCCAGGATATGCATACCTATCTGGAGAGCCACAAGAGAACAGATCCACAAGAGGAGGTGCTGGGCGTATGAGAGAAGGAGTGGCATATACAGGGATTCCATCGGCCCAGGAACTGGCGGCCTGTCCCGGTATCCCTTCCAGGGAGCGGATGGAGAAGGGGCGGGTAGCCGTGATTGAGTGCGTCCAGGAGATCCCCTGCAATCCATGTGAAAACGCCTGCCATCTGGGGGCGATTGAGATCGGGGAGCAGATTACGAACCTTCCGGTGCTGCACGAGGAGAAATGTACTGGCTGCGGCATGTGCGTGGCCAACTGTCCGGGACTTGCCATCACCATCGTAGATAAGACATACAGCGATACGGAGGCGGTGATTGAATTCCCCTTTGAATACCTCCCGCTTCCGGCAGTGGGCGACCGGGTGGACGCTGTCAGCCGGGGAGGAGAAGTACTCTGCCAGGGAACCGTCACCAGCGTGCGCAAGCTGAAGGCGTATGCGGGGACGGCGGTGGTCGGCATTGCCGTGCCGAAGGAATATGCAGACAGTGTGCGCAGCATGAAGCGCTTGAAAAGAAGATAACGGAGGCGGGGAAGTTGGAAGATATCATTATTTGCAGATGCCAGGAAGTAACGCGCCAGGACATTCTCGACGCCATAGCGGACGGGGCGACTACCGTGGATGGGGTAAAACGAAGGACAAGGGCAGGCATGGGATTATGCCAGGGGAAAACATGCGAGCGTCTGGTGGCCAGGATGATTGCGGAACAGACCGGGAGGCCCTTAAGCGAGATTGTGCCTCCGAAGAGCCGTATTCCCGTTCGCCCGGTGAAGATCGGCATTATAGGAGGAGAGCAGGATGAGTAAAGACGCGGATATTATCGTGATAGGCGGAGGCATCATCGGCTGTTCCGCCGCCTATTACTTGAGCAAGCTGGGCAAGAAAGTCCTTGTCCTGGAGAGGGAGGACATTACCAAAGGGTCTGCGGGAGCCACCGACGGAGTGGTAGGGTACCACACAAAGAAGCCGGGACATCAGATGGATTTGGCTGTGCAGAGCATCGCTATGTTTGATCATCTGTCTGAGGAACTGGGGATGGACATTGAGTACGGCCTCAGATGCGGAGGCATGCAGCCGGCAGAGGATAAGATGCAGTGGGATATCCTGTCTGAGATTGTGGAGGAACAGAAGAAGAGCGGCGTAGATATCCATATGATTTCCATAGAGGAGGCGAGGCAGATTGAGCCTCAGCTGGCGCCGGATCTATATGGGGCGCTCTATTCTCCCACAGGAGGGAAGGTGAATCCGATACGGATGACCATGGCTTACTTCCGGGCGGCCAAGCGTCTGGGGGCAGTCTTCCAGACGGAGACGGAAGTGACGGGGATGCTGATGGAGGGCAATCGTGTGCTGGGAGTCCGGACGGACAAGGGGACATACCGGGCAGACGCGGTTGTGAACGCATGTGGTTCCTGGGCTTCCTTCACAGCCAAGATGGCTGGGATTGACATGCCCATCAAACCGAGGAAGGGGCAGCTGATTGTGACGGAACCCATCGGCCCTTTTATGGACTGCACACTGCAGTGTGCCCGCTACAATGTGATCAAATTCCGCCCGGAGGTTATTCGGGATCCCAACGTCCTGAAAATGGGGGCAAGTCTCAGCATTGAACAGACAGAGAGCGGGGGGCTGATTATCGGCAGCACGAGAGAATTGGTGGGATACGACAGGGAAAACACGTTGGAAGCCATCGAGACCATCCTGAAGAGGGCGGTGCGGTTCTTCCCGGCGCTGAAAGATGTCTGCTTCATCCGAGCCTTCGCAGGGCTTCGGCCCTATACGCCTGACGGCCTGCCCATCATCGGGCGTGTAGACGCCTTGGATGGATTCTACATGGCGGCAGGCCATGAGGGAGACGGGATTGCACTGGCTCCGATTACAGGCAAGCTGCTGGCAGAACAGATTGTATATGGGAAGGAGTCCTACTCTCTGGAGCCTTTCAGTCCAAACCGTTTTATGTAATCATTAGACGGCAGGGCGGCATATATCAGAAACAGGTATATGCCGCCTTTTTGCGCGATATGTCCGGGAAGCGGCTCTCTGGGCGAGCAAGCTTTCTTGCACAGGCAGAGAGACATTTACCGGGCAACGATTTCGCTTGAATAATAAGTCTTTTTATGCTTTAATGGTGTATAATGGAAGAATAAGATGGGGGGACAGAAAATGATAACAGTTTTGATTCCGGTAGCTGTGCTGCTCGCAGTGATCCTATGTAAGAGGATTCCGAAGATCGGAGGAAATGTGCAGGTAGGCCTTGTACTGGCAGGCGTGCTGTCGCTGCTGCTGGGAGGGGTGTTTTCCCCGGCGGAGTGGTGCTCGGCTCTGATCGACGGCCTGAACCGTCTGGCGTGGGTAATTTTCCTGTCGATTTTTGGAAGCATTTATGCGGAGACCCAGGTGAAGCTGGGAACGATGGATACGGTTATGGGGGCTTTGAAGGCCAGATTCGGCCGTTCGCCGAGAGCTCTTGTCATCTGCATTATACTGGCTCTTGTGGTTGCCGGCTCTCTTCTGGGGGATGCCATCGCCGCGTCTACCGTAATCGGAGTGCTTACCATCGGGACACTGTCTGCGATGGGGATGAATCCGGAGCATATATGCTGTATCGTCGTCATGGGCGCGTCCATGGGCTCTATCATGCCGCCGATCACCCAGGCGCTGGCGATGTCTTCCACGCTGGTAGGTACGGATCCAGAGCCGGTTATCACAATCGGCTATTTCACTTGTTCCATCGTGATTATTCTGGTATGCATTTATGTAACCCTGTTTTTTGTAAATAAAAATATGGTAATTGAGGATAATGCGGTGAGCAATATGTTCGGAAATAAGAAAGCCTCCCAGATCCTCCGAGAGAATTGGACGTCTCTCGTTCCTCTGATTATTCTTATCGTTGTCGTATTTTTCCGAACGGTATCGATAGAAGGCCTTCAGTTCGATCTGGTGCCGGAGCTGTTAAGACAGATTCAGGTGCTGCAAGTGGGGGATACGTCCTTGTCTCTCTATGACTGGATGGGGCAGGTGACTATCTTAAATGGCATGACGAATGGGATTGTGCTCTCTCTCGTCTTCGTGGCTGTAATATCATTCCTGTTCCCCAAGGTCCGCAAGGACGCCAAGTCCACAGTGATGAACGGCCTCAGCAAAGTGAAGGTGACGGTTGGCCTGCAGGTATGCGCCGCCTTTATGCTGGGATGCTTCTATGCGGGCGGACAGATTGACGCAGTTATGGAATTTGCCCAGGGGCTGAATTCTCATGTGCTGAAAATCGGCGGGGCAGCCGCCATGTGCTTGATTGGTATGCTGACCGGCTCTCAGTCTACGGCTCAGAATGTGGTGTTCTCCTTCTTTGGACCGGCTCTGGTGAACATCGGCCTCAATCCCACCTATGTGGCGGTGGCAGGGGCGAACCTGGCGGCGGCGGGACAGGGACTCCCCCCCGCAGACTTGACTACCTTTGTCGTGGCCGGTATCGTAGGAGGCATGCTGGGCATTAAGGTGAACCCAGTAAAATCCATGCTCTATATGGTTCCCATGTGTTTGCTGTTCCTGGCCATCGGCATGGTCTTCCTGTATATTTAGGAGCGGGCCAAGATGGGCAGAGAAGGAACCCGCTGCAGGAAAACGCTCCGACGGCATTCAGGAGAGGAAGAAAGCAGGAAAACAATCGGGATCTTGATGCTGGATACGGATTTTCCAAGAATCAGAGGAGATATCGGCGGGGAAGGAACGTTCCCTTTTCCTGTACGCAAGAAGGTCATTCCGGGCGCGAGCACGCGCAGAGTTGTAAAGCAGGGAGCCGAGGGGCTGCTGGACGCTTTTCTGGACAGCGCAAGAGAACTGGAGCGGGAAGGCGCTGCCGCCATTACAACAAGCTGCGGATTTTTGGCTCGTTATCAGACGGAACTAGCCAATTG
>CALWRT010000132.1 GCA_944384015.1 uncultured Lachnospiraceae bacterium
AAGCTGCAGAAAAGCTGGCTGACGGGGACTACAGTGTCAGAATTCCGACGATGGGACCTATTCAGGTAGGAAACTTGGGAGATTCCTTCAACCGGATGGCAGACCAGATGGAAAAGACGATGCACGATCTGAAAAACCGCAATATGGAGCTGGAGGCAATTCTGCGCAGTATGCGCAGCGCGGTGCTGGCCGTGGACGGGAAGGACAGGATTCTATTCTGCAATGAGGCTTTCTACGGGATTGCCGGGAGATATGGAGATTTCGTCGGCAAGATCATGACCGACATTGTAGATAACCATTTGATTCTGGACGTGGTGGGGGAGGTGCGCGCGAGCGGCGGAACGATCCAAAAGGAGGGAGAGATACGCCAAGGCCATGTGGTGCGCGTGACGGGAACAGGCATGAGCAGGCGGATTGGGCATCAGGGCAGTGTTCTTCTGATTATGGAAGATGTGACGAAAATACGCAAGCTGGAGCGGATGCGTTCAGATTTTGTCTCCAATGTGACACACGAGCTGAAGACTCCTCTGACATCCATTAAGGGATTTGTGGACACGTTGAAGCAGGGCGCGATTGACAATCCAGAATACGCCCGCAAGTTCCTGGATATTATTGATATTGAGGCAGAGCGGCTGTATACGCTGATCCAGGATATTTTGACATTGTCGGAGATTGAGGCAGGCAATGACTATCATGTGAGGGAATGCGACATGAACCGCCTGATCCAGGACACCATCGATCTGCTGGAACCGAAGATCCAGGAAAAAGAGAACGTGCAGGTGTTTTTTGAACCGGAGACGGGCCTTCGCCCGTTCCTGTGCAATCCGGACAGGATGAAGCAGCTCTTTATCAATCTGATCGACAATGCGGTGAAGAATACCGAAGAGGGGAGCGTCGTGATAAGGTGCCGGGAAGAAGGAGGCAAGCTGTGTATCAGCGTCAAAGACACCGGCATCGGGATAGCCAAGGAGCATCTTGGACGTATCTTTGAACGGTTTTACCGCGTGGACAAGGGGCGTTCCCGCAAGCTTGGCGGGACAGGACTTGGCTTGTCTATTGTAAAACATATTGTAGAAATGTATAATGGTAATATATGGCTGGAGAGTGAAGAGGGAAAAGGGACAGAGTTTCTTGTGGAATTCCCCTACACTGAAGAGGACAGGGAAGATTAGGGAAGGACTGTCAGTATGAGCAAGAAAGTAATATTAACCGTAGATGATGAAGAACATATTTTGGAGCTGATCGGCTTTAATTTGGAGATCAATGGATATGAAGCCATCAAGGCAGAGACCGGGGAGGAAGCCTTAGATATCCTGAAAAGAGAACATGTGGATCTGGTGCTGCTGGATCGTATGCTTCCTGGAATGGACGGAATTGAAGTGCTGCGCCGTATTCGTCAGGATAAGTCCTTCGGCAAGCTGCCGGTGATTCTCCTGACGGCCAAGACAGAAGAGTTTGACAAGGTGGTAGGGCTGGAAGTGGGAGCAGACGATTACATTGGCAAACCATTCGGCGTCCACGAGTTGGTAGCGAGAATCAAGGCGCTCCTGCGCAGAACATCCTCGGAGGATGAGAAAGCCGACAGAGAAGAAGAGGAGACACAGGAGCAGAAGCTGGCTGTAGACAACCTGGAGATCAACTATACGACGAGAGTCGTTACTGTGGACGGACAGGAAGTGGAGATGTCTTACAAGGAGTTTGAGCTTTTGTATCTTCTGGCCGGCAACCGCAACCGGGTATATTCCAGAGATAATCTTCTGGAGAAGATATGGGGCTATGACTATTTGGGAGAGACGAGAACGATCGACGTCCATATACGTAACCTGAGAAAGAAAATTGAACGAGATCCGGATCACCCGGCCCATATTAAGACTGTCCGGGGGATCGGCTACAAATTTGTATAGAGTGTGGAAATCAGAACACCCCGCGGCTTACGCGGGGTGTTCTGCGCGGTACATCCAGTCTTACAGATAGCCTCTTGCAGCAAAATCAAAGTATTCGTACAGCCCGGTATACATCCAGACGGAACCGACGCAGAAGAGGATCAAGACAAGAAGGAACGCCCAGCCGCATATTTGCTTCCATCCGGCGGCGGATTTCTTAAGCCAGCCGCTGAAATGCCAGCCAAGATAGATGGCCCCGATGAGGGATGTGGGGACGATGTAGCGAAAGTCCATGGAGCAGCCATAGGGAAGCGTATAGTAGAGCCACATCTGCATGACATAGGAGAATGCCCACACACCCAACAGATAATAGCCGCAGACGCCGTCCAGAGGAGCAGCGGGAATGGCAGAGACAGCAGAGGCGGCAGGAGCGACAGGGGAGGCAGACAGGGTGTCCCTGCGGCGCTTGGCTGCCAGACGGGCCAGGCTGCCCCGGGCGGAGACGAAGAGGGCCTTGGCCGCGCACAGGAGGGAGAGGATGATGAGCGCGAAATTTGCTGCCAGCAGGAGATAGGCCGGCATGGTATTCACATACTTATGGGTGAATTCACCGAAGACGGACGTCTTCACCAGATACAGGTTCAGATTGTAATTCGTAGTGGGGTCTGCCCACAGAGGACTGAACAGAGACCGGAAGGGAAATGCGATGAACTTATCGAAGAAGGTCTGCGTCACCTCATATTCTCCGCCCCAGGGAATCGGCACATATCCAGGCGTTTGCCCAAACAGGATATAGTTGCGGATCGGATAGAAAAGCCCAAGAGGAAAGGCAATGCACGCGAAAGCGGCAAATTGGGCAATATAAGTCTTCCATTTTTTCTGCCGCGCGGCTCCGATCAGGCGCCAGAGCATGACGCACCCGGTGGGGATGGCGTAGCTGCCACAGCTGGCCTTTGTAAACATTCCTAGGCCGAAGGCCAATGCCAGCAGAAGAATGTTGGGGAAAGAAGGATTCTGATACCAGCGGATGGTGTAGAGGATAATCATTGTCAGGAACATGGTCACCAGAGAGTCGTTGTTGACCAATTTGGCGAAAATGAAATGAATCGGCAGCAGGGAGGCGATGGTCATCGCAATGGCAGTAGCCTTCTCGTCCAGCTTTAGATCCCGGCAGATGTCCTTAGAGAAGAAAAGGTTCAGGCAGGAGGCGGAGCAAGCGATCATTTTCGCAGACTGAATAAGCACCCCGTCGTCGGTGATGGGAAGCAGCCAGGCCGTTGCCCGCATAAGGAGAGCGGACAGGATATGGAAAAACGGGGGATGGTAAAACTGGCTGTCGTTGGTCATCGGCAGCTCTCCGTAGTGGTAAATATACAGTATGTAGCTGGCATGCCCATAGCCGTCAGTCGTGTAATCGCCGAAGTCATGAGACATCCTCCAAGCTGGAATAGCCAAGGCAAAAAAGATGCGTATCAGGATGCCGGCGGCCATAATAAGGATTATCCCATTCGAACAGGTTAGCCGCTTCTTCCATGCCAGGTACAGGGCAGCGGCGCCGATGATGCCCAAGCCCGCCATGAGAAACGGATGGAGGGCATAGTAATCGTTGCAGTATCCGGCTGCAAGCACGGCCCAGAAGAGAACGATGAGAAAGATACAGAATAATGCGCGCTGGATATATGTAGGAAGATGGAATGATTTTTCAGACATATCAGTACCTCCAGATATTGTGCTATATCTATAGCGTTACGATTCACAGCCGATTCAGAATGAACAACCAGCGCGTCGTGCTTGCACGTAAGCGTGCGTTGTTCATTCTGAATCAGGACTGTGAAGCAGTCACCCAACCGCATAAGCAGCCTTAGCGCCGTAAGGCGCGAGACGGAAGCCTCGAAGAGGCGATGGGTTCGAATGAGGGTGTCCTTCGCACGATATAGTATAAAATGTCTGGAAGGAAAAAGCAAGATGTCTACACGTTACGATTCACAGCCTAGCGCCGCAAGGCGTGAGACGGAAGCCTCGAAGAGGCGACGGGTGCGAATGTGGGTTGGGTGGCTGTGAATAGTTACTATAGGGTACAACACCTCAGGCGCGGCTTCGTGGAAGACGCTGACTGAACGGTTTGCTTATAAGAAAAAGGAGAGAGAAT
>CALWRT010000133.1 GCA_944384015.1 uncultured Lachnospiraceae bacterium
AGGAGAAATCCAGTTTGACCGGGAGAATCAGGAGCTGATTAGCAATATCTCCCATGATCTGAAGACGCCGATTACAGCCGTCAAAGGATATGTGGAGGGAATTATGGACGGCGTGGCAGATACGCCGGAGAAAATGGACCGCTATATTCGGACAATCTATAACAAGGCCAACGATATGGACAGGCTCATCAATGAATTGACCTTTTATTCTAAGATTGATACGAACCGCATTCCCTATACGTTCAGCAAGATCAATGTGGACGATTATTTTCAGGACTGCGCGGAAGAGGTGGGAATGGATCTGGAGGCGGAGGGAATGGAGTTCCACTATGCGAACCATGCCGACAGAGATATTGTGGTCATTGCTGATGCAGAGCAGCTGAAGCGGGTTGTGAATAACATTGTGAGCAATTCGATGAAATATATGGATAAGGCACACGGGGTCATATCGATAGATATCCGGGATGTGGGAGATTTTATTCAAGTGGACATCAGTGACAATGGGAAAGGGATTGCGACAAAGGATCTGCAGTATATTTTTGACCGCTTTTACAGAGCGGACGCATCCCGCAACTCTTCTAAGAGGGGAAGCGGCATCGGTCTGTCCATTGTGAAGAAGATTATAGAAGACCATGGAGGGAAAATATGGGCAACGAGCCGGGAAGGCGAAGGGACGACCATGTCCTTCGTGCTCAGAAAATATCAGGAGGTACCAATACATGAGTAAGATATTGATTGTAGAAGATGAAGAGAGCATTGCGGATCTTGAAAAAGACTATCTGGAACTGAGCGGCTTTGAGGTAGAAATACAGAACAACGGGGACGATGGCCTTAGAGACGCTCTGGAGAAAGATTTTGATCTTCTGATCCTGGATCTCATGCTTCCCGGTATCGACGGATTTGAGATCTGTAAGAGGGTCAGGGAAGTGAAGAATATGCCAATCATTATGGTATCTGCTAAGAAAGATGATATTGACAAGATACGGGGATTGGGACTGGGAGCAGACGATTATATGACGAAGCCGTTCAGCCCCAGCGAGCTGGTGGCCCGGGTGAAGGCCCACCTGTCCAGATATGAGCGTCTGATCGGCAGCAATGCGCAGGAAAACGATGTGGTGGAGATCCGGGGAATCAAAATTGATAAGACGGCCCGGAGAGTATGGGTAAACGGGGAAGAAAAAAATTTCACTACGAAGGAATTTGATTTGCTTACCTTCTTGGCTCAGAACCCGAACCACGTTTTTACAAAAGAAGAGCTGTTCAAGAAGATATGGGATATGGACTCGATTGGAGATATCGCCACAGTGACCGTCCACATTAAGAAAATCCGGGAGAAGATTGAATTTAACACAGCGAAGCCCCAGTATATTGAGACGATATGGGGAGTAGGCTACCGCTTCAAGGTGTGATGGGATGAGTTGGAACAGACCGGAATTGGACATTTTGTACGAGGACGAGGCGGTATTGGTGGTGAGAAAACCTACTGGTCTGGCGGTTCAGACTGCCCATCTGTCCCAGAAGGATATGGTGAGCATTGTGAAGACCTATCTGGCAGGGAAGGGAGCAGCCAACCCGTATGTGGGGATCGTGCACAGGCTGGATCAGCCGGTAGAGGGGATTATGGTCATAGCCAAGACGCCCCGGGCGGCGGCCGCGCTGAGCAGACAGGCAGACTATGGGGACGGACAGAAACTAGATGGAAGGCGGCACAAGGGACAGAGACAGTGCCGGAAGATGGGGAAGGAATATGTTGCTGTTGTACAGCTCCCGCCGGGGGCACCGCGGCGGGGTGTCTTGAAGGATATGCTGCTGCGGGACGGGAGAACAAATACGTCATCCGTCGTCTTGGAGGGGACGGCGGGAGCAAAGTACAGTGAATTGGAATACGAGATCAGGCAGGCTGTTCAAGCAGGGCCTATCTTGGCAGAAAGCAGGGGAGACGAAAACTTCTCAGCAGAAGATAAGGAACCAAAGGGAGTGCGGCCGGATCCGATGCAGATGGGACTTGTATCCGTTCATCTGAAAACCGGGCGCCATCATCAGATACGGGTGCAGATGGCCCACGCCGGCATGCCCCTCTATGGAGACCAGAAATACGGAGGATTCTGTCCCCGCGGAGCAAATATAGCGCTGTGCGCAGCCAGACTTGCCTTTAGCCATCCGGTGGATGGAAGAAGGATGGAATTTGTTTGTATGCCGCAGAATCCAGTGTTTGGCTATTTCCGCCTGTAAAAATCCGTTGACAAAACCAGAGCAGTTGCTATACAATGAGCGGTAGATAAAAGGCTGCAAGGCCCAACATCATGAGGAGTATGGCGTAGAAGAGGAATAGTACAGGAAGGAGCCGTCACAGAGAGGGGACAAGAAGGTGGAAGTTCCCACGGCGAATCCCAGGAACCGGCCTCGGAGCCCCGTATGAACGCGAAGGGATTATCTGCCGCAGAAGACGTCTGGCAGTGTACATCGCCCAAATGCGGCGCAGGCCTGCGTTACAGGCATAGAGTGAACAGTAGGATGTTAACAAGGGTGGTACCGCCGGAAGACCGGTCCCTTACAGGTATTGCCATTGGGAACGTCCTTTTTTACTGTAAAGGCCCAGTCTGAAAGCAGAGACGGACGAGCGTCTGCTCGCAGGTATGCTGTAAAGACAGACGGGCTGCGGCTGCGTACGGGGACGAAGGCAGACAAGATAGGGAAATGAAAACAGGAGGGAGCAAGAAGATGGCGAAGGAAAAGAAGATGGTAGAGGCTATTACATCGATGGATGTGGATTTTGCGCAGTGGTATACCGATATTGTCAAGAAAGCCGAATTGATCGATTATTCTAGTGTCAAGGGATGTATGATTATTAAGCCCGCAGGATACGCTCTGTGGGAAAATATCCAGAAGGAACTGGACCGTAGATTTAAAGAGACAGGGGTGGAGAACGTCTATATGCCTCTGTTCATCTCAGAGAGCCTGCTTCAGAAGGAGAAGGATCATGTGGAAGGATTCGCGCCGGAAGTGGCTTGGGTCACGATGGGAGGCTTGGAGCCGCTGCAGGAGAGGCTGTGTGTGCGTCCCACTTCGGAGACTCTTTTCTGTGATTTTTATTCCAATCTGATCCAGTCTTACCGGGATCTGCCCAAGGTATATAATCAGTGGTGTTCCGTGGTTCGCTGGGAGAAGACAACAAGACCGTTTCTTCGTTCCAGGGAATTCCTGTGGCAGGAAGGGCATACTGCTCACGCAACGGCTGAAGAAGCACAGGAGCGCACCATCCAGATGTTAAACCTGTATGCCGATTTCTGTGAGGAAGTGCTGGCGATACCGGTGATCAAGGGACGCAAGACCGATAAAGAGAAGTTCGCCGGGGCAGAGGAGACGTACACCATTGAATCGCTGATGCACGACGGCAAGGCACTCCAGTCCGGCACAAGCCATAACTTCGGAGATGGATTTGCCAGGGCATTCGATATTCAGTATACAGACAAGGACAATAAGCTTCAGTATGTACATCAGACGTCCTGGGGCATGTCTACCCGCATCATCGGGGCGATCATCATGGTTCACGGAGATGACAGCGGGTTAGTGCTGCCCCCCAGGATCGCTCCGGTGCAGGTTATGATCATTCCGATACAGCAGCGCAGGGAGGGTGTTCTGCAGAAGGCTGCCCAGCTTCAGGAGGAGCTTTCCAACTACCGGGTAAAGGTGGATGACAGCGATAAGAGCCCGGGATGGAAGTTTAGTGAACAGGAGATGAGAGGGATCCCTCTGCGCGTAGAGATTGGACCGAAGGATATCGAGGCGGGACAGGCAGTGGTGGTCCGAAGAGACACCCGAGAGAAGTATGTGATCGCGCTGGACCAGCTGAATACTAGAATAGGAGAATTGCTGGAGGAGATCCAAGGAGATATGCTGGAGAGGGCGAGAAAACACAGAGATGCCCACACATACGTAGCGGCCGGCTATGAGGAGTTCAAAGACGTTGTGGAACATAAGCCCGGCTTTGTAAAAGCAATGTGGTGCGGCGATCGGGCCTGCGAGGAGAAGATCAAGGAAGAGACAGGGGCTACGTCCAGATGCATGCCTTTCGTACAGGAAAAAATATCGGACAAATGCGTGTGCTGCGGCCGTCCGGCAAAGGCGATGGTATATTGGGGCAAGGCTTATTAAGAAAAGAAAGAAAATGCTGAAATCAAAGCCTGCTTGAGGACGAATGAAAGGAAAGGAGGGCAGCCTATTGAGAACAGAGAGCAGGGCAGGCGCAGGTGTGCGCCTGCCAAAGGCAGTGAAGAGAATTCTGGATACGCTGCTCTCCCATGGATTCGAGGCGTATGCGGTAGGAGGCTGTATCCGGGACTGCATTCTGGGCAGAGAACCTCAAGACTGGGATATCACCACTTCTGCCGCGCCCGGCCAGATCAAAGAACTGTTCCCAAGGACTGTGGATACGGGAATCCAGCACGGTACGGTGACAGTGCTGGAGGAGCATAAGGGCTATGAGGTGACCACTTACCGGGCGGACGGAGAATATGAAGACGGCAGGCATCCTAAAGAGGTACGTTTTGTGTCCAGCCTTAGGGAGGACTTAAGCCGGAGAGACTTCACAATCAATGCCATGGCCTACAACGAGGACGAAGGACTTATCGACTGCTTTAACGGAATGGAAGACCTGCGCAACAAGATAATCCGCTGTGTGGGAGAGCCGGACCGGAGGTTCGGAGAAGATGCCCTGCGTATGCTTCGAGCAGTGCGCTTTGCCGCCCAGCTGGGATTTGCGCTGGAGGAGGAGACCGCCCAAGCGATCGGGCGTCTGGCGGGGAATCTGGAGAAAATCAGCGCGGAGAGGATACAGGCGGAACTCGTGAAGCTGCTGGTATCTCCGCACCCGGAAGAACTGCTTCTGGCTTGGAAGCTTGGGATCACAGCGGTCATTCTTCCGGAGTTTGACCGGATGATGGAGACGCCTCAGAACAACCCCCACCACAATGCTTCCGTGGGCATCCACACAGTGCGGGCTGTGAGCGGCGTAAAGGCGGACAAGGTGCTGCGCCTTGCTATGCTGCTGCATGATGCAGGCAAGCCTGTCTGCCGGACGACCGACGAGCATGGCGTCGACCATTTCTATAAGCATCCCCAGGTGGGAGCCGGCATGGCGGATGAGATACTGCGCAGGCTGAAATTCGACAATGAGACCCGCAGAAAAGTTGTTCTGCTTGTGCGCTGGCACGATACGTTTCTGGGCGACAGCCCGGCTGCTGTGAGGAGAGCTGTCTGCCGCGCGGGAGAAGAGATTTATCCGCTGCTGTTCCACGTGAAGGAAGCTGATATGCGCGCCCAGAGCCTATACGAAAGAGAGGCGAAGGAGGCCTCCCTGGCCCGGTCTTACAGGCTGTATCAGGATGTGATGAAGGCGGGAGAATGCATCAGTCTGAAGCAGCTGGCCGTGAACGGGACAGATCTGATTGAGGCAGGGCTGAAGCCGGGGCCGCTCCTGGGAGAGACGCTGCAGTGTCTGCTGGAACAAGTGTTGGAAGATCCGGCCTTAAATAACCGAGAATATTTGCTGAAGCAGGCCAAAAGCCTGAATACTTCCCCCTCGAATCTCATAAGATGAAAAGAACATCAGTGAGATTGCGAGGGGATTTTTTGTGAATGACAGGGAAAATGAAGTGCTCAAACAGTATGATTTCACAGTACTGTCCGCATATAAAGGAAGAGGAGCCGCGATCCTGGAGACAGATAAGGGGCTGAAAAGCTTTCGGGAATTCTCCGGTTCCTGCAGGAAGCTGCAGTTTCAGTACGAGCTGCTGGAACATATAAAGGCTGCCGGCATGAAAAGCGATTTCCTGGTGAAGAATACACAGGGAGAGCTGATTGCCAAGGACAAGGACGGGAACGGCTACGTTGTCCGGGACTGGTACGAGGCGAAGGAGTGTAATATCAGAGAGGCGGCAGAAGTGCTGATGGGGGTGCGCAATCTGGCCAGGCTGCATCTGGTCTGCCGAAATGTTCCCTTTACCAGAGAAGAGGATCCGCAGCGCTACCGCCAGGATGTGCAGGAGATCTTTCGCCGCAGAAACCAGGAGATGCGCCGGACGAGAGCCTTTATGCGGGAACGCAGAGGAAAGACGGATTTTGAGATTTTCTTCCTGGGCTGCTGCCAGGAATTTCTGGATAAGGGGATGGAGATGGAGCAAAGCCTGGCAGGAGGCGCTTGTACCAGCCTGGAAGAGGAAGCCCGCTCCAGAAGGAGGGCGTGCCACGGAAGCTATAATCAGCATAACCTGCTTTTTCTGCGGGGCGAAGCCATTACACTGGATTTTTCTAAGTGCTTTGTGGGGGTACAGCTCTCCGATCTGCATGACTTCATGCGCAAGATTATGGAGAAGTGGGACTGGGATTATGAGATAGGAAGGCGGGTGCTGGACAGTTATCAGAAAATCTGCCCAGTATCAGAGGAGGAGCTGCACTATCTATGGATCAGGCTGTGCTACCCGGAGAAATTCTGGAAGATTGCCAATCATTATAACAATAACCGCAAGAGCTGGATCCCGGATAAAAATATGGAAAAACTGAAGACGGTGGTGGGACAGGAGAGGAAGAAGGAGCGCTGTCTGAACAAATTATTTTTGTGCAGAGCCTAGAATGAGCCGTGGATGATATTTATTTTTTGGGCTAATTATGATATAGTATTCCCAAAGATTACGATAAGGAGGTAATACCAATGGACTATAAGGAGAGTTACCAGGAATGGCTTTCTAATCCGTATTTTGATGAAGCGACGAAGGAAGAACTGAAGAGTATTGCGGCAGATGAGAAAGAAATCAAAGAGCGTTTCTATACAGAATTAGAATTCGGGACGGCAGGTCTGAGAGGAGTCATCGGAGCAGGGACGAACCGAATGAACATTTACACCGTTCGTAAGACGACACAGGGGCTGGCAAACTACATCAGCAAGGTGGGAGGACAGAACAGAGGAGTGGCGATCGCCTATGATTCCAGAAGAATGTCGCCGGAATTCGCCGACGAGGCGGCCCTGTGCCTATGCGCCAACGGGATTCATGCCTATGTCTTTGAGTCTCTGCGCCCGACGCCGGAGCTGTCTTATGCGGTGCGTAAGCTGGGATGCATTGCCGGCATTAATATTACCGCAAGCCATAACCCGCCGGAGTATAACGGCTATAAAGTATACTGGGAAGACGGGGCCCAGATTACCCCTCCCCACGATACCGGCATCATGGATGAAGTGAAGAAAGTGACAAGCTTTGATTCCGTTAAGACGATGGGACGCGCCCAGGCGGAAGCAGAAGGATTGTACACATCCATCGGGAAAGAGATTGACGACGCTTATATCGAAGAGCTGAAGAGCCAGGTGATTCACTGGGATTCTATCCAGGCGGCCCAGAAGGAGATTAAAATTGTCTATACCCCTCTGCACGGGACAGGCAATATACCTGCCAGGAGAGTCCTCAGAGAGATTGGGTTCGAGAATGTCTATGTAGTCCCTGAACAGGAACTGCCAGATGGAGAATTTCCCACAGTCAGCTATCCGAACCCGGAGGCGGCCGAAGCGTTCACGCTGGGGCTCACGCTGGCAAAAGAGCTGGACGCAGACTTGGTGCTGGCTACAGATCCAGATGCGGACAGGCTGGGCGTCTATGTGAAGGACCAGAAGACCGGGGAATACCATTCCTTAACCGGCAACATGTCCGGCTGTCTGCTGGCAGAATATGAAATCAGCCAGAGGAAGGAACGGGACGGCGGGCTGCCGAAAGACGGCGCCCTGATCAAGACGATTGTGACAACAAATATGGCGGATGCCATCGCAAGATACTATGGAATCCGTCTCATTGAAGTACTGACAGGCTTCAAATTTATCGGCCAGCAGATTTTGAATTTTGAGACGACAGGCAAGGGGACGTATCTGTTCGGCTTCGAGGAGAGCTACGGCTGTCTAATCGGAACCCATGCCAGGGACAAGGACGCTATTGTAGCTACCATGGCGCTGGCGGAGGCTGCGGCATACTATAAGACTCAAGGGAAGACATTGTGGGATGCGATGCTGGATCTGTATGAGAAGTACGGATACTATAAGGACTCTATCAAATCCATCGAGCTGAAGGGCATTGAGGGAATTGCGAAGATCCAAGAGATTCTGGAGACGCTAAGGGCTGAGGAGCCCAAGGAGATTGCCGGCTATGAAGTACTCGCTGTGAGAGACTACAAAGCTGATACCGTGAAAAATCTCAAGACAGGGGAAGTATCCGGCACTGGACTGCCCAAGTCCAACGTCCTCTACTATGACCTGAGCGGCAGCGCATGGCTGTGCGTGCGCCCTTCCGGCACAGAGCCGAAGGTGAAATTCTATTATGGTGTGAAAGGCACCTCTCTTGCGGACGCTGACGAGAAGGCGGACAAGATGGGGGAGGAAGTGCTGGCGATGATTCATAAAATGCTGTAGAGCAGCAAGACCGGCATTCCGAGGACAGCATCTGCGAAAAACGGATAGCCTTGGCATACAGGCGCTTAGAGGGCCCGGCGGATATCCGGGCTCTCTTATTTCCAGCAGGATAAACGTACAGAAGTACCCGCTGCCGCCGGGAGGAAGCGGCAGAACATTGCCGGGACTAAGAGAACAAAGGGGATCAAAGAGGAGGAAAGGGATGAGCGGAATGAACGGGACAGAGAAGCTGACGGATGGGCAGGCAGCCGGAGCAGAGAAGCTGGCAGGCGGGGAGGCATCCGGAGAGGACAGAACAGAAGAACGGGAATTTCGCAGATTTGTGGATATTGTGGGAAGACTTCGGGATGAGGATGGATGCCCGTGGGACCGGGCGCAGACCCATGAGAGCCTGCGGTCTTGCCTGATTGAAGAGGCCTATGAGACTATAGAGGCGATTAACAGGAAAAATAAGGACAATCTGTGTGAAGAGCTGGAGGACGTCCTGCTCCAGGTAGTGCTCCATGCCAGGATTGCCCAGGAAGAAGGGGCCTTCACGATGGGAGATGTCATCCAGGGGATCGCCGCAAAAATGGTACGCAGGCATCCCCATGTGTTTGGGACAGAGGAAGAGAAGAGAAACCCTCCCGGCTGGGAGGAGATCAAGCGCAGGGAGAAGGAGGCGCGAGGAGAGCAGGAAGAAGAGGGGCTTTTCGGCGTTCCGGCGGCGTTCCCGGCACTGATCAGGGCAGAGAAGATGATTAAGCAGCTGGCAAAAGAAGGAATTTCTCTGGAAGAAGTGTTTGCCAGGGAGGATGCTCTGCGCCCGGTATCCGGACAGGAGGAAGAAGAGAGGGAGTGCCTGAGGGAGCTGCTTCTGTGCGTTGACAGGCTGCGCAGGAAGGCGGCGGTACAGACAGAGCAGGCGGTGCAGGACTACTTGGACGGATTGCCGGCAGTTCAGCGAGAAGGGCAGACGCGGATGCGCGCAGGGCAAAACCTTGGAATTTCGGGCAAAAAATCTTGACAAACACAAGTAAAACGGGTATAAATAAGCATGAGGCGTATATGAGCAAAGGATGCGCAGATACAATATTTCAGCTGCGCGGGAATTCTCCGAATGAGTTTTTTCCTGCGTGTAAATATTATGAAGGATGAATAAGGAGGAATTACCATGAACAAAGCTGAATTAGTAGCGGCAATTGCAGAGAAGACAGAATTGTCCAAGAAAGATACAGAGAAGGCGCTGAAAGCATTTGTTGATGTTGTAACAGAAGAATTGAAGAAGGGCGAGAAGATCCAGATGGTTGGCTTCGGAACATTTGAAGTATCCGAGAGAGCAGCCAGAGAAGGAAGGAATCCTGCGAATGGACAGCCGATGCAGATTGCTGCTTCTAAGGCGCCGAAATTTAAGGCTGGCAAGGCTTTAAAGGATGCCATTAACGCTTAAACTGGGATTCCGATGAGACTGGATAAATTTCTGAAGGTTTCCAGGCTGATTAAGCGGCGCACCGTTGCAAATGAAGCCTGTGACGCGGGCAGAGTATCCGTGAACGGGCGGCCAGCGAAGGCATCTTTGGATGTGAAGGCGGGTGATGAGATTGAGATCCTCTTCGGCGGCAAGGCTGTGAAGGTTCGAGTGCTCAGCATTCAGGAGAGCATCCGTAAGGAAGATGCCGCGAATATGTACGAATATTTGTAGGACTTGAGATAAGAAAATTTCACAGGAGGGAGAAGGCATGAGTTTGCCTTCTCCTAATTTTATGGAATCAGAAACCGTGTTTCCGATTCCATAAAATATTCTGCAGGATGAGCGCTCGCGCGAAGCAGAAGTTTACTGCCAAGCAGCCGCACTCGGGGTGAGCGTCCCGCAGGCGGACCCCTTTGTTCTTTACTATGTAAGTTCTGGCCAGGAAGCATCTTCTGTTCTAATTCCCTCGAAGTCCTAATATATTGAATGGAGAACAGAAGATATGGACAAAGGGGGAGAATCATATGGAAGAGAGAGCTGGGGCAAAGAATCATAGGCTGACAGTGACTTCCCGCAGAAGCGGAACGGTGACGGGAGTAGTGGATGTGCTCTCGTTTGATTTGGGTGAGATTTTACTGGAGACCGAGCAGGGAATGCTGATGATTAAAGGGAGCGACCTCCATGTGAACCGTTTGACGCTGGAGAAGGGAGAGGTGGATGTGGAAGGCAAGATAGACAGCCTGACCTATTCCGACTCGTCTGGATACCAGAATGGGGGAGCGGCTTCTTGGTTTGGCCGGCTGTTCAAATAGCGGATGGGAGGGTATATGATACAGGAGCTGCTGCTGTTCGCCCGGGCGATGGCGGCGGGAGCGGTGCTGCTGTCTGTCTATGATATGCTCCGCATTGTGCGTCGGGTCATTCCCCACAGAAATTGGCTCATCTCACTGGAAGACGGGATATACTGGATATTTAATACCATCTTTATCTTCTGCATGCTCTATCGGGAGACTGGAGGGAGTGTGAGGGGGTATGTGATTTTCGGGATACTGACGGGGATGCTGCTCTACAGTCTTGCGCTTAGTCGTCATATAGTGACTGCCCTGTCTTTTGTCTTGGAAAAAGTCTTGTCGGCTGTCCGATGGACGGCCGCTCTGATTCTGAGGCCTTTGGGGATTGTTGGAAGCTTTCTGTGGCAGAATACCGGGAAAAGGCTTGTCGGGTTTCTGAAGGGGAAGTTAAAATTGTGGAAAAACAGATTGAAAAAAAGACGGAAACACTTTAAAATAAAACTATCGAAACTTTTTCAGCCGGATATAGGTGATGAGTATGAAGATGAAAAGACGGAAAAGAAAATATAGAAATCGAGCAGCCATAATTGGTATTTCCAGTGTCGCGCTGCTTCTCCTCGGCATACTGTTCATCCAAGGAATCCGGCTTCAGGCAAGGGCCTCCCGGTATGCGGAGCGGGAAGAGGAGCTGACCCAGCAGATTGCTGAGGAAGAACAGAGGACAGAAGAGATTGAAGAACTGCGCAAGTATATGCAGACAGACCGGTATGTGGAAGAGGTGGCCAGGGACAAGTTGGGGCTGGTCTATCCGGATGAGAAGATTTTTAAGCCGGAAGAATAGGGTCGGAGAATAAGGAAACACTGATACAATCAGTGTTTCCTTGGAAATAGGGAGATTTGGAAGATGGAGCCGCGCTTTGAATGGCTCCATTTATTAACGAATTAGGAAAATGATCCCCAAACGGCTCACAGCGCTCAGAACGGGAATTCTGTGAGAAGAATGATTCTGATGAATATCCTAAGCATTATGAAATCTCTGTAATCTACATAAATCGGTATTCTAAGGGAATTTCTGACGAACTTTTTTTTAGATGGCTTCCAGTATTTGACAAAGATTTTGCCGCATATTTCTTATAATTACCGCCAGACGAGATTATAAGAGCGGAGGGTGACGACCTATGTATTATCCAGGAAGCGAGCGGATGACAGACTGCGCCAGAACATTTCAGGAGCTGGCGGATCTGTATTATAAGATGCCCTGCAGAAAAGAGACTTTTTCCAGACAGGACATAGAGGAGATTTTTGAGGAGGCCGCCGGCAGCGTATGCAGAGGATGCGCCAGATTTGAGGAATGCTGGAAGGAGCAGGGGGCGCTTACTTATCAGCGGCTGTACGGATATCTGGAGTCACTGGAGGGGGCAGATGAGACTAGGGAGCGGGATAAGATCGGAGAATTCTGCGTCGTCCCCGAGATACTGGCGGAGAAAATGAAAGACATTTTCGGAAAGATGAAAATGAAACTCTATTTTTCCAACCAGCTGTTAGAGAGCCGGGAAGCGGTGGCGGATCAGTTCTGGGAGATGTCCAGGCTTCTGGATGAAATGGTGGACGAGGTGCTGCGAACAGGAGAGATGAAGGAGCCCATCAACCGGAGAATCTGCCGGAGATTTTCACGCCGGGGAGTAGCGGTAAGCAGGATTTTCGCTGTCCAGAGGACAAGACGCTGTCAAGAGATATACATAGCAATGCGGGCCAGGCGAGGGTGCTATGTCTCAGCCAAGGAGTTGGGGGAGATGTTGTCGGGCATTCTTCACCGGAAGATTGTCCCGGCAGGAGACAGCCGTGCGATGATCGGCACAGAGGAGGATACGGTGCTTTTCCTGGAGGATACGAAGTATAGTCTTCTCTACGGTATCAGCCGTGTTCCGAAGGCCGGGGAGCTCCTGAGCGGAGACAGTTTTTCCCATATCCGCAGCAGCCGGGGAGAGGCGGTCCTCAGCCTGTCCGACGGTATGGGAAGCGGGGAATCTGCCAAGCGGGAGAGCGAGCATCTGATAGAACTGCTGGAACAATTTCTAGAAGCGGGGATGAGCAGAGATACGGCAATGAAGATGATTAATTCCGCGGCAGTTTTCGAGAGCAGAAGCTATTCTACCCTAGATGTGTGTGCCGTAGACCTGTATTCGGGAAACTGTGAACTGCATAAGTGCGGAGCTGCCCCTACATTTGTGCTGCACGGCGGAGAAGTAGATGTCATACGCTGTGCCCAGGGGCCGATGGGAGTGTTCCACCATATTGAGACACAGGGCTATACCTGCAGACTGGCAGACGGGGACTATGTTGTAATGGTGACAGACGGGGCGCTGGAGGCACTGCCAGGGGAGAAGAAAGAGGAAGCTTTCGGGAGCTTGATAAAAAGCCTGGAGTGCGGCAGTCCGAAGGAGATGGCCAGGCAGATTATGGATCGCCTGCTGGGGGAGTGCGGAGGAGAAGCCAAGGATGATATGACGGTATTTGTGGCGGGAATCTGGCAGAAATAGTATGAGAGAGCACAGGGCCGGACGCTGAGATATTGGGAAAGGGATATACAGATGGGATTAGAGGAAACAGTACAAGCATACATGTTTCGGCACGGGCTGATCAGGGAGGGAAGCCATATAGTTGCCGGGATATCGGGAGGGGCAGACTCGGTTTGTCTGCTGCGTCTGCTGTGCGGCCTGCGGGAACAGCAGAAGATCCATGTGACAGCGGTTCATGTCCAGCATGGGATCCGGCGTGAGGAAGCATGGGAAGATGCGGAATTTGTAAGGCAGCTCTGCGAATTGTGGGAGGTGCCTTTTCGGCTGTTCTCTTATAATGTCCCACAGATGGCCAGGGAACAGGGATGTTCCTTGGAAGAGATGGGGAGAAAGGTGCGGTATAAAGCCCTGTTGGAGGCTGCCAGAGAAGCGGAGGCAGAGTCGGCGGCGGTCGCCCACAATATGGATGACCAGGCGGAGACGATGCTTCTGAACTTGGCGCGGGGAACCGGCTTGGCGGGGATGGCCGGCATGCCGCCGCGCAGAAAGCTGGGGGATGTGTATCTGATACGTCCGCTGCTGTGCGTGCCCAGAAGCGAGATTGAGGGGTATTTGGCGAGGAACGGGCAGAGTTACCGGACGGATTCCACGAATTTGGAAGATGCGTATACCCGCAATAAGATCCGGCACAGAATTCTGCCTCAGATGGGGGAGATCAATGCGAAGGCAGCCAGCCATCTGGCCCAGGCATGCGAGGCAGCCAGAGAGGTACAGGAATATATGCAGGTGCAGGCTGTCGGCATATTGGAGAAAGCGGTGGAATGGGGCGGCCAGGTTAGGGAACAGAAGCTGTATTCCGGGAAATCTGCGGCGAAAGATGGAGCCGGCCGGCTGGCTCTGTCTGTGGATGTACTGCAGAACGAGCCGGTGATTATGCGCAAATATGTCCTTAGAGAGGGGCTGCGCAGGCTGCTGGGGACTGGCGGGAATATAGGCCAGATTCACATAGAGGCGCTTCTGGAACTGACAGCAGGAGCGAGCGGCAGGCAGATCTCTCTTCCGGGAAGACTGACCGCATATCGGGATTATGGGACGCTGCTTTTGTGCAGGGAGGAAGAAGCTCATCTCCGAGAGATGGATCATGAGAGGATGGCTATACGATGTTCGCTTACGGTCCCAGGAGAATATGTGCTGGAGAACGGCGTGCGGATCCGTCTGGAACTGGAAGAGTGGAAAAAAGAACAGAATATTCCGATAAAAAGATATACGAAATGGCTGGATTATGATAGAATAGAAGACAGTTTGGAGCTGAGGACGAGGCTTCCAGGGGATTATTTGGTGGTAGACGGCAGCGGAGGCCGCAAGAAGCTGAAGGATTACTTTATCGATGAGAAAGTAGATCGGGCAGCCAGGGAGCGGATGCTTCTGCTGGCAGATGGAAGCCATATCTTGTGGGCAATCGGCATGCGCATCAGCGAGGACTGCAAGATTACGTATAAGACAAAGAGAGTTGTGAAAATACAGGTGGATGGAGGATATTATGATGGGAGAGAAAATTCGGGTGCTGATCCCGGAGGAAGAGCTGCTGAAGAAAATACAAGAGATGGGCAGGCAGATCAGTGAGGACTATGCGGGGAAGGAACTACTAATCGTATGTGTGCTCCGCGGAGGCGTATTTTTTGCATGTGAATTGGCAAAACATATTACTGTGCCGGTGAGAATGGACTTTATGTGTGTGTCCAGCTATGAGGATGGCACAGAATCCCTGGGAAGGGTGAAGATTTTAAAGGATTTGGATGAGAATCTTGAGGGAAGACATGTGCTGATTGCCGAGGACATTGTAGATTCCGGCAATACGCTCAATAAACTGATGAAAGTGCTGGAGGTGAGAAGGCCGGCCAGCCTGAAGCTGTGTACGATGTTGGATAAGCCGGAGCGCCGTACAGCAGATATTGATGTGGATTATACATGTTTTGAGATCCCGGACGAATTTGTAGTTGGATATGGGCTGGATTACGCGCAGAAATACCGAAATCTTCCATATATCGGGGTTTTAGATCTGGATGAAGACAATTGATGCCCCGCTGCCGGCGGGGATGCCTTCCGAAACAGGCATAAGGCATATAGAGAGGAGATACGAGATTGGACAGACGGGCAAGAGGGATGGGCAGTACATTGCTGCTTATTATGCTGCTGGTATTTGTGCTGTCTTACTGGAATTCTTCCGGTGCGGGCACGAATGCTGTCAGCTATGAGACTTACAGGCAAGAGGTGGAGCAGGGGCAGGTAAGTTCCGCCACCATTCATATGAATGAAGAAGTGCCGACGGGCAGGATTATTTTATACGGGACAGATGGTGAATCGTACCAGGTATATACGCCGGATGTAAACGATGAGAAAGATTTCCTGGAGGAAAACAGCGTCACTGTGACCTTCACGGACGTGGACCGGGGCAATTGGTTCGTGGATAATCTGCTGCCCATGCTGATTGTGCTGGCCATCGTCCTGTTCTTTTTCATGATGATGAACAGGCAGGCATCCGGCGGTTCTAAAATGATGAATTTCGGGAAGAGCAGAGCGAAGATGACCGTAGACGGCGTGGGAAATATTAATTTCCAGAAAGTGGCCGGTCTGGAGGAGGAGAAGGAGGAGCTGAGGGAGATTGTAGACTTCCTGAAAGCGCCTGAGAAATATATGGAGGTTGGGGCAAGAATTCCCAAGGGCGTCCTGTTGGTAGGACCTCCCGGAACCGGCAAGACACTGCTGGCCAAGGCGGTGGCCGGAGAGGCCGGAGTGCCTTTTTTCAGCATTTCCGGTTCAGACTTTGTGGAGATGTTCGTGGGTGTCGGAGCCTCCAGAGTGAGGGATTTGTTCGAGGATGCCAAGAAGAATGCCCCCTGTATTGTGTTTATTGACGAGATCGATGCGGTGGCGCGCCAGAGGGGCACCGGGCTCGGCGGAGGTCACGATGAGAGAGAATAGACGCTGAACCAGCTCCTTGTGGAGATGGACGGCTTCGGTGTGAATGAGGGCATTATTGTTATGGCGGCGACCAACCGTGTAGATATTTTGGATCCGGCTATCCTAAGGCCTGGGCGGTTTGACCGAAAGGTGGGCGTGGGAAGGCCGGACATCAAAGGCCGGGAGGAAATTCTGAAAGTGCACTCTAAGGGGAAACCCTTGGGGGACGATGTGGACCTGGCCCAGATTGCCCAGACGACGGCTGGCTTTACCGGAGCAGATCTGGAGAATTTGATGAATGAAGCCGCGATTAATGCGGCCAGGGCGAACCGGAAATTCATCACTCAGGAAGATATTCGCCAGTCCTTTGTAAAGGTTGGCATCGGGGCGGAGAAGAAGAGCCGCGTCGTGTCGGATAAGGAGAAGAGAATTACAGCTTATCATGAATCCGGACACGCCATTTTGTTCCACGTCCTTCCGGATGTAGGACCGGTATATTCCGTATCGATCATACCCACAGGGATGGGGGCGGCCGGCTATACAATGCCGCTGCCGGAGAAGGATGAGATGTTCTATACGAGAGGACGGATGCTCCAGGAGATTATGGTATGCCTGGGCGGAAGAATCGCTGAAGAGCTGATACTGGATGATATTACGACGGGCGCTTCCCAAGACATCAAGCAGGCGACGAAGATGGCCAGGGCGATGGTGACAAAATATGGCATGTCCAATGAGATAGGGCTTCTGAGCTATGATGATGACGGGGAAGTATTCCTGGGAAGAGACTTCGGCCACTCAAAGGCTTATGGAGAAGCCATAGCAGGGAAGATCGACATGGAAGTGAAGAAAATTGTAGATGAATGCTATGATGAAGCCCGGAGAATCATTGAAGATCACAGAGATGTGCTGGAGAAATGCGCCGCTTTGCTTCTTGAGAAGGAGAAGATTTCTAAGGAGGAATTTGAAGGGCTGTTTCCAGACGGCATAGAGACGGCTCAAGGGGAAGATGCCGGGAATAATTGAATGATTTGGTAAAAAAGACAGGGGATTTTTCGGTTGAGAGAAATCCCTTTTGTATATTCAGCACAAAAAAGAAAATGCGTTTTTGTGAAGTTTGTGCACACTTATCTGGGCGGCTATGCTATTATAATTACTGTAAAACCCCCCCAATACATTATATAGTTTTTGCTACACCCCATAAGAAAGAAGAAATACCTTCTCCGAAAAAGACAGCAGTTTTAACGCTGTCTTTTTTGCGTTGTACGCATACGAAGACTTTTATGACAGAGGTCTTGCAAACAAAGAGGGAGTATCCTATAATAAATAGATAAAAGGAAGTATTATACCTGAACAGCAATGTTTTAGGTATTTTTTATTCTATAGGGAAATGGAAGCGCAGAGTGGGAGAAGTTCAGACAGGGAGAGAATAGGATGGAACGGAATAAGAATATCCGGGCATTTTTCAGCGATGAGACGGAGAATTACCGGACGCCTTATGAGCCGCAGCCCGGAGATATTGTGACTATCCGGTTTCGCGCCGGGAAGGGAGGCGCCGAAAGCGTCTATTACATCAACCAGAATGAGCGGCTGATGATGGAAAAATATGAGACGGATGAGTATTTTGATTTTTACCGGATTCAGATCCAAGTGGGAGAGGAGCCGGTGTACTACTATTTTGAGATTGATACGGAAGGAGAGCGGTATTTCTATAATCGGCGGGGAATCTGCGGGGAACTGCAGAACTTTTATTCCTTTACGATTGTGCCGGGGTACTCCACTCCTGAGTGGGCGAAGGGCGCCGTCATGTATCAGATTTTTGTTGACCGGTTCTGCAATGGGAATCCGGATAATGATGTATTGGACAGGGAATATTTTTATCTGGGGAACTATGTGCAGAGGGTGAAGGACTGGGGAGCATATCCGAAGAGTATGGACGTGGGAGCTTTCTATGGGGGCGATCTGGAAGGGGTTATCAGCAAATTGGACTATCTGAGGGACTTAGGGGTTGACGTGATATACTTTAATCCGATCTTTGTCTCGCCGTCGAATCATAAATATGATACCCAGGACTATGATTATGTAGACCCGCATTTTGCCGGGCTTCCAGATGACGGCGGGGAAGTGCTGGCTGAGGGAGACCGGGAGAACAGCCATGCCTCCCGCTATATCCGGCGGGTAACGTCCAAGGAGAATTTGGAAGAGGCCAACCAGACATTGGCGCAGCTGATTGAGGAAGCTCATAGGAGAGGAATGCGGGTACTCCTGGACGGGGTATTTAACCACTGCGGATCTTTCAATAAGTGGATGGATCGGGAGCGGATCTATGAAGGGCGAGAGGGATATGAGACCGGAGCCTACATCTCCCAGGACAGCCCCTGCCGTTATTTTTTCCATTTCTATGATGAGGGAAGATGGCCGTACAATCCAAGCTATGAAGGCTGGTGGAACCATGAGACGCTTCCGAAGCTGAATTATGAGGCTTCTAACGGGCTGGCGGAATATATCTTACAGATAGGGAGAAAATGGGTGTCGCCGCCTTATAACGCCGATGGATGGAGGCTGGATGTGGCTGCGGACCTGGGGCACAGCGAGGAATTTAACCATTGGTTCTGGCAACAGTTCCGGAAAGCGGTCAAGGAGGCAAATCCCGACGCGATTATATTGGCTGAGCACTATGGGGATGCCTACCCGTGGCTGCGGGGAGATGAGTGGGATACTGTCATGAACTATGACGCCTTTATGGAGCCGGTGTCCTGGTTTTTGACCGGTATGGAAAAGCACAGCGACGGTTACCGGGAGGACCTCCTGGGAGACCAATACAGCTTCGAGGGGGCTATGACCCACCATATGTGCAGTTTCCTTTATCCATCCCTGCAGATTGCGATGAATGAGCTGTCGAATCATGACCATTCCCGTTTTCTGACAAGGACGAACCGCAAAGTGGGAAGGATGGATCAGCTGGGGTCTGAGGCTGCGGAGGAGGGTGTACGCAAAGGGGTGTTCAAAGAGGCGGTAATCATGCAGATGACCTGGCCGGGCGCCCCGACAATCTACTATGGGGATGAGGCTGGAGTGTGCGGTTTTACTGACCCGGATAATCGAAGGACGTATCCGTGGGGAAGAGAGGATCAAGATCTCTTAGAGTTTCACAGGCAGATGATCCGTATACACAAGGAGCACCGGGTATTTACTTACGGCTCTCTGAAATTTCTCTATGGGGAGCACAATATACTCTGCTACGGCAGATTCGACGACAAGGAGAAGATGCTTGTGCTGATTAACAACCGGGAGGGAAGAGAGGTCGTGGACATACCGGTGTGGGAGATCGGCGTCAGATCCCAAGATGTGATGAAACGGCTCATGATGTCCTGGGAAGAGGGATTCAGCCTGGAAGAGATTGAGTATTATCCGTCCGAAGGGAAAGTACGTATTTCCATACCGGGCGAATGCGGGATGGTATTATACAGCAGCCCGGCCATGCCGTCTAGTTGACGGGGCCGGGCCGCTGCTGTTGTCAGATTTGGAAATATCCGGCAATATACGCTCCGTCCGGCAGCCGATAATCTTTGTCAGGAGGGGACAGGATCCACTGTCCGTGAAGGGTATTCTGGTGTGAGATCACCATTGCGAAATGATGCATAACGATGCCTACATTCAGATGCGCGTCAGAGGGGGCGGTGAGTTCGTCAGGGAGGACAGCGAGACAGACGATATTTTTGTCCATGATAAACCGGTAAGGCTGACGGTTCAGGGCGGACGGAGCGCAGCAGGCAGCGATAAACGCCTGGTACAAGGAAGAGTCCGGTTCCCAGGCCGACAAATCGCAGGGCTGTCCCCACCGCTCACGGTAGACGCTGTCCTTCACATATAGCTTGGGGGCGATATGCCCAGTACGTTGCTTCATCTGGATATTGGACGGACTCTTGATGTCCATGCGGACATTGCCTCCGATGGATGTCTTCTCATAGCCGAAGGCGATAAGGGCGGCCGGCATTTTGTCTGTGTCAAGGCGGAGCATCATCCGTAGCCCTTCTGGATCCAGAATGGTGATCCAGCAAGTGGCAAGCCCGAGCTGCGTGAGCTTCAGGACGATGTCTTCCCCGGCATATCCGGCGTTTTCCAGGCTGTGGGGATCTTCCTGGGTGAGCAGCAGCAGGTAGTGGGGGGCGTCAATCATATAGCCGTGATATCCCGCACAGCCTGAGATCCATTTGTCTGCAGTTTCATCCAGCAGTTTCCATTCTACCTGAAGATCCGGCAGAAGCTTCTCGCAGGAGAAAGCCTCATTGAGAACAACACGGATAGTTTCATCAGAAACCTTCTTGCTCTTGAAGGATCTTGTGGATTTGCGTTTGATTGCAAGATCGTAGTAATTCATAGACACCATCCTTTCTTCTTGTGATATTTGACTATATAAAATGTTCTTTATAATTTGATTTTATATAATCTGCACAATTATGTCAAGAAATATTAACACAGGAATAAGGACGCTGCTGTTCGAATCCTCCCGGTCAATGACTTCGCCTGCTCACAGGGGATCATGACTACTGCAGTATGAATCCAGATGACTGGGAACCGCAGCAGCAAGAAACAGGAGAAAAATATAGGACACAACTCCACAAAAAATAAAAGGGTTGACAAGGAACGGCAAATAGGGTACAATCATCTACGTTGCCAGAAATGGACAGAAACGACAGATAAGCGGGTGTAGTTCAATGGTAGAACACCAGCCTTCCAAGCTGGACACGTGGGTTCGATTCCCATCACCCGCTCTATGCGATAGTAGTACAGTTGGTAGTACGCCACCTTGCCAAGGTGGAGGTCGCGGGTTCGAGTCCCGTCTGTCGCTTTTCAGATAAGGTGCAGGGCTGCTGTTCAAGGATTGAACAGCAGCCCTCATTTTTATCCGCGTTGTTCTATGCGGGAAGGAGGCGCTTATGAGAAGAGGACTGATGCTGGCCGTCCTAGCGCTGCTGTGCCTGGCCGTCCTGGCCGGGTGCGCATTTGGAGGCTCAGAAGGAACTGCTGAGACGAAGCGGGAGGAGCTGAGGGTTACTGTATTGAAGGTGGGCAAGGCGGACGCCATCCTCTTGTGGGTAGGAGATGAGGCGGTATTGCTGGACACAGGGGAGGAGGATGACGGCGAAGAAATACTGGAATATATACAGCAGCAGGGCCTAAAGCAGCTGAAGGCTATGATTATTACCCATTTTGATAAGGATCATGTGGGAGGAGCGGATAAGGTGCTGGAGAATTGTATAGTAGAACAAGTCTATTTCCCCGATTATGAGGGAGATGGGAAGCAGTACCGGCAGTTTGCGGAGGCGTTGGATGCCTCATCTGCTGAGAGGATTCCTGTAACGGGGCGCATAGAGATCAAGATGGGAGACGCATCTGTCGGAATCTTGGCGTCTGCCCTGGAGCCGGAGGAGATATTGGCCGGGGGCGAAGAGGAGTATGATAATGACTTATCCCTCGCCGTACGTCTGGTTTATGGGGAAGATACCATGCTGTTCCTGGGGGATGCGAAGGAGCAGAGAATCGAAGAATTGCTGACATCTGGTGAGGACCTGTCCTGCGATATTCTGAAGATGCCCCATCACGGGAGATATCATAATGGCCTGCCAGAACTTTTGGAAGCGGCTCACCCGGATGATGCAGTCATCTGCTGTTCCGATAAGAATCCGGCGGAGGAGGAAACGCTTGCCCTTCTGAAGGAACAGGGGATCACCGCATGGAAGACGCAGGATGGAAATATTGAGATCAGCGGGAGAGGCGAAGGGTGGACGATTCGGCAAAATTAGGGGAACGCTGATGCATGCGAAGCCAATGAAAGAGAGGGAACGGAGAATATGAGAAAACCAGTGCTTATCATTATGGCAGCGGGAATGGGGAGCCGCTACGGAGGCTTGAAACAGATGGATCCCATGGACAGCCAGGGACATATCCTCATGGATTTTTCCATTTATGACGCGGTACAGGCAGGATTTGAAGAAGTGCTGTTCGTGATTAAGAAGGAAAATGAGAAGATATTCAGAGAGTGCGTCGGGGAGCGGACGTCCAAGAAGGTGAAGGTGGGATATGTATTCCAGGAGCTGGACTGTCTGCCCGCCGGGCTTGACGTCCCTGAGGGGCGGGTGAAGCCTTGGGGTACCGGACATGCGGTACTGTGCTGCAAGGAGGCGGTGAGAGGCCCTTTTGCCGTCATCAACGCAGATGATTATTACGGGCCGGAAGCATTTCGGCTGATTTATCAGTATCTCACGGAATATCCGGGCGAGCGGGATGGGAGATACCAGTATGGGATGGTCGGCTACATGCTGGGGAATACTTTGACGGAGAACGGATACGTCTCGAGAGGGGTATGTACTGTCAGTGGGGACGGCTTCTTAGAGCAGATTCAGGAGAGGACGAGAATTGAGAAGAGAGACGGGGGAGCGGCTTATTCGGAAGATGAAGGCCGTACCTGGGAAGCCATTGGGATGGACAGCGTTGTCTCGATGAATCTGTGGGGATTTCATGAGAACTTTCTGCAGGAGCTGGAGAGAGGCTTTGCGGAGTTCCTGAAGACCGAGGCGCAGTCGAATCCGCTGAAAGTGGAATATTATCTGCCGTCAGCCGTATCAGCCCTCTTGGGAGCTGGCAAGGCAGACGTGCGGGTGCTTACCACGAAGGAACGGTGGTACGGCGTGACGTATAAGGAGGATAAGCAGACGGTTGTGGAGGCCGTGAAAGAGAAAAAAAAGAAGGGGCTGTATCCCGAACAATTCTGAGAGAACGTTTTTGGCGGCAATTGTTGGTACAGCATAAGAATAGAGGGGCGCCGCCGGCTAGAATGATGAAGAAGAGTTCTAGCCGGCGGCGCCCCTGTGACTGTAAGTCCAATATCCAGTGTATGCCTTATGACGTTACTGATCCTTCTTATGCTGGAGGGCAGCCGACACAAAACCACGGAACAGCGGGTGAGGGCGGTTGGGCCTGGATTTTAGCTCTGGATGGGCTTGTGTTGCCAAGAACCAAGGATGGTCGGGGAGCTCGATCATCTCTACAATTCGTCCGTCCGGAGAAAGGCCGCACAGTTTCATTCCATATTCCAGGAGGTTCTGACGGTACTCATTGTTCACCTCATAGCGGTGACGGTGACGTTCCTGAATCTGTTCTGTCCCATAGAGAGCATAAGCCTTGGAATTTTTGTCAAGCATACATGGGTAGGAGCCGAGACGGAGCGTTCCGCCGATATCTTCCACGCCGTCCTGATCAGGCATAAGGGAGATAACCGGATGAGCGGTAGAGGGATCCAACTCTACGCTGTGGGCGTCGGAATATCCGATGACATGACGGGCAAATTCTACGATTGCCAGCTGCATGCCCAGGCAGAGGCCCAGATAAGGGATGCTGTTTGTTCGGGCGTATTCGATAGCGGCCAGCATGCCGTCAATTCCTCGGTCGCCGAAGCCGCCGGGGACAAGAATGCCGTCCACATTCCCCAGGATTTCTGCGGCATGCTCCTTGTCGACTTTTTCTGAATCCACCCAGAGGATATTGACAATGCACCGACAGGAAATTCCGCCGTGTTTGAGGGCTTCTACAACGCTGATGTACGCGTCGTGCAGAGAGGTATATTTGCCCACAAGGGCGATGGTGACCTCCGAGGTGGGATGTTTTATCGCAGTGACCATTTCCGACCAGTCCCTAAGATCCGGGGCTGGGCAGTCCAAGTGAAGACATTCACAGGCCACTTGTGCCAGCCGCTCTTTTTCCATAGCCAGAGGTGCTTCGTAGAGGTATTCTACATCGAGATTTTGAAGCACGTGAGAGCTGGGAACATTGCAGAATAAGCCAATCTTATCCTTGATCCCCTGATTCAGCGGCAGCTCGGAACGGCATACAATGATATCAGGCCAGATACCCATACCCTGTAGCTGCTTTACGGATGCCTGAGTAGGCTTTGTTTTCATCTCGCCCGAGGCTTTCAGATAGGGAATGAGGGTGACATGGATCAGGATGGCATTTTCATGGCCTACCTCATGCTGGAACTGACGGATTGCCTCCAGGAAGGGCTGACTTTCAATATCGCCTACTGTGCCGCCCACTTCAATGATCGCGATATGTGTGTCGGCATCAGAAGTGTTCTGATAGAAGCGGCTTTTGATCTCGTTGGTGATATGGGGAATTACCTGAACAGTACCGCCGCCGTAATCTCCGCGCCGCTCCTTGTGAAGGACAGACCAATAAATTTTGCCGGTGGTGACATTGGAGTTCTTGTCAAGGCTTTCGTCGATGAACCGCTCATAATGCCCAAGGTCCAGATCCGTCTCAGTGCCGTCATCGGTTACAAATACTTCTCCGTGCTGAATAGGATTCATCGTGCCGGGATCGATATTGATGTAGGGATCGAACTTCTGCATCGTCACTTTATACCCCCGGGCCTTCAGAAGCCGTCCAAGAGAAGCGGCTGTAATCCCTTTGCCCAAGCCGGATACAACCCCGCCGGTAACGAAGACATACTTTACTGACATGAATAAACCTCCTTGAAAATATGGATATAGAATTCACGTGTTGCAGCAGATAAGCGGATTGCCGGAAATCTTCGCCGGCGCAATCCGACGTCTCATTATACGACTAATGAAAAAAGAATGCTAGTACTTCTTATAACGAATTCATGGATTTTTCATATTCGCGATATTGATTTGTGCCGGAAATATTACTATAATAATGCTTGAATGCCTGCTTTTTGCGGCAGGAAGGATTACAGGAGGACAATCAATGGATAATAACGATAGAAGAAACAGCAGAAATTCAGGGGGGAGGGAACCGAAGAACCGGAACAGCCTCCTGGTATTTCTCGTACTTATGGCTGTCGTGCTGATGTCGATGTACTTCATGAGAAATATTCAGCAGGGAGCCATGGAACAGGAAGTTACTTACACAGAATTTGAGGAGATGGTAAAGGCCGGAGAGGTAGAACGGGTGGTGATTACCTCCGACCGGATAGAGATATACCAGAAAGCAGAAGAAGATCAGAGCTCGGGCATGCCGTTTGGCTTAGACATGTCAGAGGTGAGCTATTATACGGGATTGTTTCCGGATTATGACTTGAAGGGCTTGCTGGATGAGTATGGGGTAGACTATACGACGGAAGTTCCCGACAATACTGGGGCGCTGGTATATAATATTTTAAACTTTGCCCTTCTGGCCGGCATGCTGATCTTTCTCTATATGTTCGTGATGGGACGTATGTCGAAAGGCGGCGGCATCATGGGGGTCGGAAAGAGCAAGGCAAAGGTCTACATGCAGAAAGAGACCGGTGTAACCTTCAAAGATGTGGCCGGGCAGGACGAAGCGAAGGAATCTCTGCAGGAGGTAGTAGATTTTCTGCACAATCCAGGAAAATATACAAAGATTGGGGCAAAGCTTCCGAAGGGGGCTCTTCTCGTAGGGCCTCCTGGCACCGGCAAGACATTGCTGGCCAAGGCTGTGGCGGGAGAGGCAAACGTACCGTTTTTCTCCTTGTCGGGTTCAGAATTTGTAGAGATGTTTGTGGGCGTCGGAGCATCCAGGGTGAGGGATCTGTTCCTGGAGGCAAAGAAGATGGCGCCGTGTATTATATTTATTGACGAGATTGACGCAATCGGCAAGAGACGAGATACTGCCTACGGGGGCAATGACGAGAGAGAGCAGACGCTGAATCAGCTGCTGGCTGAGATGGATGGATTTGATACTTCCAAGGGACTGCTGATTCTGGCTGCCACGAACCGCCCGGAAGTGCTGGATCACGCTTTGCTGCGTCCGGGGAGATTCGACAGGCGCATCATCGTAGACAAGCCGGATCTGAAGGGGCGCGTCAACATTCTGAAAGTCCACGCGAAAAATGTTCATCTGGACGAGACGGTGGATTTGGAGGCGATTGCCCTGGCAACAAGCGGAGCGGTCGGTTCCGACCTGGCTAATATGATTAACGAGGCGGCGATCCTGGCAGTTAAGCATGGGAGGAATTTGGTGTCTCAGAAGGATCTGTTCGAGGCGGTTGAGATTGTGCTTGTGGGCAAGGAAAAGAAGGATCGGGTGCTGAGCAAAGAGGAGAGGCGGATTGTCTCTTACCACGAGGTCGGCCACGCCCTGGTAAGCGCCCTGCAGAAGGATTCTGAGCCGGTTCAGAAAATTACCATTGTGCCGAGGACGATGGGAGCTCTAGGCTATGTGATGAATGTTCCCGAGGAGGAGAAATATCTGAATACAGAGAAAGAGATACGGGCAATGATCATAGAATTCGTGGCGGGCAGGGCCGCTGAGGAGATTGTCTTCGACACGGTTACGACAGGGGCCGCCAATGATATTGAGAAAGCCACATCTCTTGCCAGATCTATGATTACCAGATTCGGCATGTCTGAGAAGTTCGGGCTGATGGGTCTGGAGAGTGTGGAGAGCCAGTATCTCGGAGGGCGGACCGTGCTCAACTGCAGCGATGCCACGGCAGCTCAGATTGACGAGGAAGTCAAGAGAATTCTGAAGGAAGCCTATGAGGAGGCGAAAAAACTCCTTCTGGAGAATCGCAAGGCACTGGATGAGATCGCCCAGTTCCTGTATGAAAAGGAGACGATTACCGGCAAAGAATTCATGGAAATCTTTCGCCGGGTAAGAGGAGACGAAGACGGGGCGGCAGAGGAAGGGCCGAAGAGCCGTATATCGGAGAGAAAAGAGGAACAGACTCAGGAAGAGCTGACAGAACCCATTGATTTGGCTGGGGAGAGCAAAAGGCCAAACGATCCGACGGATATCTTTTGACCTAATACCTAATATTTATTAGAGGGTAAGAATATGATGAAGAGAGGAAGGAGAGTTCTGCTCGCGGCAGCAGCGGCTGCGTGGTTCCTCGTATCCTGCGGCAGCAGCGCAGAGAAATCCGGGGAAGACGTGGATGTATTTGTAGAAGATGAAGAGGAAGCCGTACAGCCGCATTCGGAACAGGAAGATGCCTTAGGCGTTCAGCTGGAAACGGGGCAGGAGCAGGGGATTGAGGAAGCCGAGACAGTGTCTGAAGAGCCCGGCAGTGCGGCGGAAGCAGTAAGCCAGGGCGAAGGAGGAGCGGCGGCGGGGCAGACGGCCATTATGTATACAACGGACCGTGTCAATGTCAGGACAGAGCCATCCACCGAGTCAGAAGTATACTGTGTGCTGGAGCGGCGGACAGAGGTGACGGTTCAGGAATATCAGGAGGAATGGAGCAGGGTGACCCTGGATGACCAGGAATTCTATATTGCGAGCGAGTACTTGAGAGAGAAGAGCGAAGGGCAGAACGGATATTTGATCGCGGTGGACGCCGGGCATCAGAGCAAGGGTAACAGCGAACAGGAACCGGTTGGGCCGGGAGCCTCCGAGACTAAGGCGAAGGTGGCGTCGGGGACGAGCGGCAGCGTCAGCGGTCTGGCAGAATATGAGCTTACACTTCAGATCTCCCTCAAACTCCAGGAAGAATTGGAGCAGAGAGGATATGAGGTGTTGATGATACGCACATCCAATGATGTGAATATCAGCAACGCAGAGAGGGCGCAGATGGCCAATGAGGCGGGAGCTGACGCTTTTATCCGCATACATGCCAACGGCTCATCTGATCCTTCAGTGAGCGGGGCGATGACCATATGCCAGACAGAGAGCAATCCATATAATGGACAGCTGTATGAGGAGAGCAAGGCTTTGTCTGAAGCGGTGCTGGAAGCATTGGTGTCATCCGCCGGCTGCCGCAGGCAGTATGTGTGGGAGACAGATACGATGAGCGGCATTAACTGGTGTCAGGTTCCGGTGACCATTGTAGAGGCAGGCTACATGACCAACCCGGACGAGGACGCGCTCATGTCTACAGAAGACTATCAGTATAAAATCGCGGAAGGAATTGCGGACGGAATCGATATTTTTTGCGGCATTAGCCAGTAAAGACGCAGACAAGGAGGGGGATGCCATGTCTGGCGGAGATGACAAAAATAGGGAAAGACGCAGGAAGACGCTTGTGACAGTGGTGCTTATCATTGTCCTGGCTTTGATCGGTACACAGGCCCTTCTGCTCAAGAGAATCTCAAATATGGCGGAAGAGCTGGGCCTCATCAGGGGCGAGATGGCCAGGATGGATCGAACCGTATCCAATGCTCTTGGCAGCACGCAGGACAGGAAGCACCTTGAGGTGGAGGATGCCCAATTTGTTGGCCAATATGGAATAGACGGCAGGAAGCTAAAGATAGAGGGGACCATCCGCGGGACCATTTACCGAGTTGAGAAGACGGATGAGGAACCTATCGCAATCTACCTTAGTACAGAGAACAGCGGGGAACCTATCGACTATGTCAAGGCGATGCCGGATAAGACAGACCAGGGTTGGGAGTACAGCTTCGCCTACAGAGAATCCTTCGGCTGTACGGAAGGGGACAATGTGGTGGTGAATGTAGTCGTCGTGGACAGCGAAGGAAATGAATATGGCAGTACAGCGCTGAAGCTCTGCGTGGGAGCTGACGGCGAACTGACAGAGGAGGAGCCGGATGGAAAAGAAGGATAAGCCCAGCGTCGGTCAGAAAGACAATATATTTGATCTGGAAGAAGAATTGAAGAAACTCCCGGGTAAGCCGGGAGTTTATATTATGCACGACGCGGCGGATGCCATTATCTATGTGGGCAAGGCAATCAGCCTGAAAAATCGCGTGCGCCAGTATTTTCAGAGCAGCAGGAACAAAGGCGTCAAGATTGAACGGATGGTGAGCCAGATTGCCCGTTTCGAGTATATTATCACGGATTCAGAGCTGGAGGCCCTTGTCCTGGAGTGTAACTTGATTAAAGAGCACCGGCCCAAATATAATACGATGCTCAAGGATGACAAGGCTTACCCGTATATTCGCGTGACTGTCGCAGAGGCCTATCCCAGGATACAGTTCGCCCGCATCATGCACAAAGACAAATCCAGGTATTTCGGCCCTTATACAAGCGCCGGATCTGTGAAGCAGACGATAGAACTGCTTCATAAACTATATAAAATCCGTACATGCAGCCGTGTGCTTCCGAGAGACATCGGGAAAGAGAGACCATGCCTGAATTACCACATTCATCAGTGCCAGGCGCCCTGTCAGGGATATATTAGCCAGGAGGAATACCGGGCCGGCATTGAAGAGGCGCTGGATTTTCTAGGCGGCAATTATAAGCCGGTGCTTGGGGCGCTGGAGCAGAAGATGAACGAAGCGTCAGAGAACCTGGAATTCGAGAAGGCCATCGAATATCGGGAGCTGATCGGCAGTGTGCGGGCAGTGGCGCAGAAGCAGAAGATAACCAACAGCGACGGGGAGGACAAAGATATCCTTGCGCTCGCCCACGATGAACACGATGCTGTCGTCCAGGTGTTCTTTGTGAGGGACGGCAAGCTCATCGGCAGGGATCATTTCTACCTCAGCCATGTAGAGGGAGAGGAAGATGGGCAGATTTTGGGCAGCTTTGTCAAACAGTTCTATGCAGGGACGCCCTTTATACCAAGGGAACTCATGCTCCAGACAGAGATTGAAGATATGACCGTGGTGGAGGAATGGCTGACGGCCAAGAGAGGCCAGAAGGTATATCTGCGGGTTCCGAAGAGAGGAACAAAAGAGAAGCTTGTGGAGCTGGCGGGGAAGAATGCCCAGATGGTGCTTGATCAGGATAAAGAACGGATACGGAGGGAGGAAGGAAGAACCATCGGGGCGGCAAAGGAAGTGGCCGGATGGCTTGGGCTTGCCAATGTATCCCGGATGGAAGCCTTTGATATTTCCAACACGAACGGTTTTGAGTCAGTGGGGTCTATGGTAGTCTTTGAGAAGGGGAAGCCGAAGAGGAGTGACTATCGGAAGTTCAAGATCAAGACGGTGCAAGGGCCGGACGACTATGCCAGCATGCGGGAAGTGCTGCTTCGCCGGTTCCGCCATGGGAAAGAGGAGCGGCAGGAGCTGCGGGAGAAGAATCTGTCAGAGGACTATGGAAGTTTTACTAGATTTCCGGATCTGCTGCTCATGGACGGCGGCAGAGGGCAGGTGAATATTGCGCTGTCCGTCCTGGATGAACTGCACCTGGATATTCCGGTGTGCGGGATGGTGAAGGACGACAATCACCGGACGAGAGGGCTGTATTATCAGAATGTGGAGATTCCCATCGACCGCAATTCTGAGGGGTTCCGGCTTATAACGAGGATTCAGGATGAAGCTCACAGGTTTGCCATTGAGTATCATCGCTCTCTAAGGGGGAAGGAGCAGGTGCATTCTGTGCTGGACGATATCCCGGGCATTGGCCCGGCCAGAAGAAAGGCACTGATGAGATATTTCAAAGGGCTGGAGCCGATTCGGGAGGCTTCCGTGGAGGAGCTGATGAAGGCAGATACGATGAATGAGCGGGCGGCGAAAAGTGTCTATCACTTTTTCCATCCGGAGGTTACAGATCATAGCCAAACAGAACCATGATAGGGACAGCGGGAGTTACGGTTCATAGTCCATTCTGAATCGGCTGTGAATCGTAACCAGCGGGAAAAGAAAATTTCGGGATTCTTCTTGACAAAGAGGGAAAGCACCGATAAGATAATAAAGCAGATACACATAGACAGAAAGAAAAAGATGGTGAGAAAGAGGAGTATTCGTATAAAGGCCCGTCAGAGAGGGGAATCCGCAGGCTGGAAGATTTCCCGGGAAACTGTGCGAAGAAGGTGGCTTTTGAATCGGATTGCCGAGAGGGGCAGGAAGCCCTGGTAAGCGTTCCCGTCTGGCCGGCGTTATCAGGCCGTGGAGATTGCCGGTGAATGTCCGCCGGCAGAAGAAAAGGTGGTACCGCGTTCATTCGCCCTTTACGGAATGATTCCGTAGGGGCTTTTTTTCGTTTCATACGTATTAGGAAAGTTCTATGAATTCCCTATGAAGCGAAAAGCCTCCGGGCGGGACGAGCGCTCGCGCGAAGAAGAAGTTCGCCGCTAAAGCGGCCGCGCTCGGATGGAGTTCCGCCCGCGGAACTCTAATATACAGCAAATACAGTGGAAGGAGACCGAATAGGATGGAGAAGAATCTGAGTAAGACTTATGATCCCCAGGGGATTGAGGCAAGGCTTTATGACAAATGGCAGAAGAAAAAATATTTTCATGCAAAAGTGGATCGGAGCAAGAAGCCGTTCACAATTGTAATGCCCCCGCCGAATATCACCGGGCAGCTTCATATGGGGCATGCCCTTGACAACACCATGCAGGATATTTTGATCCGTTACAAGAGGATGCAGGGATTTAACGCGCTCTGGCAGCCAGGGACAGACCATGCGAGCATCGCCACGGAGGTGAAGATCATCGAGGCTCTGAAGAAGGAAGGGATTGAGAAGGAAGAGCTTGGGAGAGAAAAGTTCCTGGAAAGGGCATGGGAGTGGAAAAAAGAGTACGGCGGCCGCATTGTAAGCCAGCTGAAGAAGCTGGGTTCCTCAGCCGACTGGGACAGGGAGCGCTTTACGATGGATGAAGGCTGTTCCAGAGCTGTGGAGGAAGTGTTCGTCAATTTATATGACAAAGGGTATATCTACAAGGGGAACCGGATTATTAACTGGTGCCCGGTGTGCCGGACATCCATCTCTGACGCGGAGGTGGAGCACGTGGAGCAGGCAGGCCACTTCTGGCATATCAAATACCCGGTAGTCGGAGGAGCGCAGGGAGAGGGCGTTATTGTAGCCACCACCAGGCCGGAGACCATGCTGGGGGACGAGGCGTTGGCCGTGAACCCAGAGGATGACCGGTACCGCCATCTTGTGGGCAAGAAAGTGGTTCTCCCCCTTGTGGGAAAAGAGATACCAGTGATCGCAGACTCCTATGTGGATATGGAATTCGGTACTGGGGTGGTGAAGATTACCCCGGCCCACGACCCGAACGATTTTGAAGTGGGAAGAAGACACCAGCTGCCGGTGACCAATGTCATGAATGATGATGCCACGATCAATGATAAGGGCGGGAAATACGCGGGGATGGACCGCTATGAAGCGCGAAAGGCCATCGTGTCTGACCTGGAGGAGCAGGGGCTGCTTGTGAAGGTAGAGGAACATACCCACAATGTGGGCACCCATGACCGATGCAAGACAACGGTGGAGCCGATGGCCAAGCAGCAGTGGTTTGTGGCCATGAAAGATCTGGCTAAGCCGGCCATCGACGCCCTCAAAAATGGGGAGCTGCGTTTTGTGCCGGATCGTTTCGACAAAATTTATCTTCACTGGCTGGAAAATATCCGAGACTGGTGTATTTCCAGGCAGCTCTGGTGGGGACATCGTATCCCTGCTTACTATTGCGCGGACTGCGGGGAAATTGTCGTATCCAAGGAGAAGCCGTCCGTTTGTCCGAAATGCGGATGCACGCATCTTACTCAGGATGAGGATACGCTGGATACCTGGTTCAGCTCTGCCCTGTGGCCCTTCTCTACCCTTGGATGGCCGTATCAGACGGAGGACCTGGATTATTTCTATCCGACGGATGTTCTAGTCACCGGCTATGATATCATTTTCTTCTGGGTGATCCGTATGGTCTTCTCCGGATATGCTCACACGGGAAGAGCGCCGTTTTCCACTGTGCTGATCCACGGGCTTGTCAGGGATTCCCAGGGCAGGAAGATGAGCAAGTCGCTGGGCAATGGCATTGACCCGCTGGAAGTCATTGATAAGTACGGGGCCGACGCCCTCCGGCTGACACTGATCACCGGCAACGCTCCAGGCAATGACATGCGCTTCTACTGGGAGCGGGTGGAATCCAGCAGAAATTTTGCCAACAAGGTGTGGAACGCGTCCCGTTTCATAATGATGAATATGAAAGATACCGTGACGGAGGAGGCGGCTCCCTCCCAGCTGACCGATGCAGACAAGTGGATCTTATCCAAGGTAAACCGGCTGGCAGAGGAAGTCACATCCAATATGGACAAATTCGAGCTGGGAATCGCGGTTCAGAAAATTTATGACTTTATCTGGGAAGAGTTCTGTGACTGGTATATTGAGATGATGAAACCCCGTCTGTACGACGAAGAAGACGAGACGAAGCCGGCGGCTCTGTGGACGCTGAAGACCGTGCTGATCCAGGCCTTGAAGCTTCTCCATCCTTACATGCCGTTTATCACGGAAGAGATTTTCTGCACGATCCAGGAGGAAGAAGAGTCGATTATGATTTCTCAGTGGCCGAAGTATCGGGAGGATTGGAATTACCCTCAGGAGGAGCAGGCGATTGAGACGATCAAGGAGGCGGTAAGAGGCATCCGCAACCTGCGAACAGGCATGAATGTGCCGCCCAGTAAGAAGGCGAAGGTGTTCGTCGTCTCCGAGTCGGCAAACGTAAGAAAGATTTTTGAAAATGGTAAGAGTTTCTTTGCTTTCCTTGGCTATGCAAGTGAGATAATGATACAATCAGATACTTCGGGCATTCCGGGGGACGCGGTATCGGCAGTCGTCCCCAATGCGGTGCTGTACATTCCCCTAGCCGAGCTGGTAGATATCTCGAAGGAGAGAGAGAGGCTTAAGAAGGAAGAAGAGCGGCTCGCCAAGGAACTTGCCAGAGTGAACGGGATGCTGAACAATGAGAAATTCATGAGCAAAGCGCCAGCCCAGAAGGTGGCTGAGGAGAAGGAAAAGTTAGAGAAATATACCCAGATGATGGAACAGGTGAAGGAACGCTTGGCACAGCTTCCGGGTTAATAGGAGAACAAAGCCGTCCGGGCGGGATCACGCTGGGCGGAGAGAATGTTCTGCGTTTACACGCAGCAAAGCCGGCGCGGGAAACATCATAAAGAAAACATTTATGATGTTTCCTGTATGTTCGGATGATGGCTCCGAAAGGAAAGAATGAGTGATGAAGATACAGTTCAACAGACAGCAGTGCATGGAGAGGCTGAGAGAGACAGCCTGCAGAATCTGGCCGGAAGGCCTGAGCCTATGTGCGGCGACGATGTGGATTCGGTATGTGCTGCTGGCGGCAGCGATGAATGTGATTATGGAAGCGGTCTCCAGGCATTCTTTGATAGAAGCATTTACGTATATCGGCGAGAAGCCTCTTGTATATCTGTACAACACGCTGCTGATCGCAATGTTCTACTTAGCGGTATACCTTGTGCGGAAGAAAATTTTCGCGGCGGCTTTCGTAACTGCTGTATGGCTGCTGGCCGGCATATCCAACGGGGTCATACTGGCCAATCGGGTGACGCCGCTGACGGGGCCGGATCTGGATCTGCTCTCGGATCTGGTGGATGTGATCCGCTTGTACATGGAGCCATGGCAGCTGATTCTCGCCGGAGTTGGGATCGCTGCCGCTGTCGGCGGATTAGCCTGGCTGTTCCGCAGGGCGAAGCGGGAGAAGGCGCCGATGCACTATGTACGCCGGTTTGCGGTGACGGCTGTGCTGGCGGCGGGCTTCTTTGGGCTCACCCATCTGGCGGTGGAGAAACGCGTGATTTCCACTTATTTCAGCAATGTAGCCTATGCTTATCAGGACTACGGCTTTCCATACTGCTTCCTGACCAGCGTCTTTGATACAGGGATGAGTGAGCCTCACGACTACTCGGAACGGCTGATTGACAAGATTGTGGACTTTGATCAGGAAACCGTACCCACAGAAGAGGGAGGAAGCCGGCCGAATATTATTTTTGTACAGCTGGAGACCTTTTTCGACGCGACGCTGCTGAAGAATATTGAGCTGTCGGAAGATCCCATACCCAATTTCCGAAGGTATATGGAAGAGTACTCGTCCGGCTATTTTGAAGTGCCTGTGGTGGGAGCGGGGACGGCCAACACGGAGTTTGAGACGATTGTCGGCATGAACCTGCGCTACTTCGGGCCGGGAGAATATCCATACAAGACGGTGCTGCAGAAGACTACGTGCGAGAGCATGGCCTATGCTCTGAAGAACATTGGTTATACGGCCCATGCCATACATGACAACACAGCGGCCTTCTATGGAAGGAACGTGGTGTTTGCAAATCTTGGGTTCGATACCTTCACGTCCATTGAGCTGATGGACAGCACAGAGAAGACGGAAACTGGCTGGGCTGACGACAGCGTACTGACCGGATACATACTGGATTGTCTGAAATCGTCGGATGGATCAGATTTCGTCTACGCCATTTCTGTCCAGGGCCACGGCTCCTATCCGGAAGAGCAGGTGCTTCAGGATCCTGCAGTCCGCGTGCTCAGCGCAGAGACGGAGGAAGAGCGAAATCAGTGGGAGTATTATGTGAATCAACTGTATGAGATGGATGAGTTTGTGGAAGAACTGATCCAAGCCGTATCGGAGTTCGGGGAAGATACTGTCGTGGTCATGTACGGCGATCACCTGCCAACGATGGGAATAGAGGCGCGGGATATGGCCAATGGGCATCTGTACAGCACGGAGTATTTCATATGGGACAACATGGGCTTGGAGAAAGAGGATAAGAACCTGGCTACCTATCAGCTTGGGGCGGTTGTCACAGACCGGCTGGGCATCCATGAGGGAGTGATGATGCGCTACCATCAGGAGCGGATGGGACAGAAATACTATATGCAGGATATGGAGACGCTCCAGTATGATATGCTCTATGGGGAGCAGTATGCCTGGGGAGGAAAGAATCCTTTCACGGCTACAGACCTGCAGATGGGAATCCGGGACATTTCTGTCCGGCATATTGAGTATACGTCCCAGAACCGGGCATACATATTTGGGGAGAATTTTACCCCGTACTGCGAAGTCAGTGTGAATGGCGAAGAGGCGGAGACAATGTATCTGAACAGCAGCGCCCTGATCATCCATGATGTAGAATTAAAGGCTGGGGATACGTTGACTGTCCGGGTGGAAAATTCGAAAGATAAGATATTAAAAGAGAGCGAGGGCTACGTGGTGAAGACTACAGACTTGCCAGGGAGGGGATGATGACAGCGAGGACAGAGAAGGAAAATGCGGCTGCGGAGGAACAGGACTTAGGGAGCACCTTGTACGAGAGGGCTGTGGACTATCTGATGGAGCTGCCGAAATTTACGAAGAAGAATCCGATGGAAAATATCCGAAAGCTGCTGGAACACCTGGATAATCCACAGGATGGATTCTGCTCTATCCATGTGGCGGGAACGAACGGCAAGGGATCGGTCTGCGCGTTTCTGGCTTCTGTCATACAGCAATGCGGGAGGCACACGGGACTGTTTACTTCTCCCCATCTGGTAAAGATCAATGAGCGTTTCCGCATAGACGGAGAGGATGCGGAGGATGAAGATTTCATATCTGCATTTCTAGAAGTAAAAAAAGCAGTGGAAGAACTGCTGGCATCAGAAGAAAATTTTTGCCATCCTACATTTTTTGAGTGGATTTTCGCAATGGGTGCGGTATTATTCAGGAGGAAGGGCATGGAATACGTCGTGTGGGAGACCGGTATGGGAGGCCGTCTGGACGCTACGAACAGTATCCGTAGGCCGGCGGTCACCGTCCTCACCTCCATCAGCCTGGATCACACGGAGATACTGGGAGATACGGTAGAGAAAATTGCCTGGGAGAAAGCGGGCATACTAAAACCGGGTTCTCCTGTAGTGTACGACGCCAGAGAGAACAGGGCTTCGGCAGTGATTGAAGAGCGGGCCAGAAGGCTGAACTGTCCCCTGTTTCCGCTGAAAAACGGCATGTATGAAATTTTTATGAAGCAGGACAAAAACATTGATTTTTCACTGGATACTGGTTATGATGTATACAATGACATCCGAATACCCTCGCCTGCCAGGTACCAGGCAGTGAATGCATCGCTGGCTGTTATGGCGGCGGATGTGCTGTACCGGGACGGCCGTCTGAAGCCTTTAGAGGAACGCTCTTGGGAGGAGACGGTACGCAGGGGGATTGCAGGCGTCCGGTGGGAAGGACGGATGGAAGAAATTATGACGGATGTGTACGTAGACGGCGGCCATAATGAGGCCGGCATCCGGGAATTTATTGATACCGCCAGAAGGTTGCGGGGCAGCAGGCCGGCGGTTCTGTTATTTTCCGCCGTCTCTGACAAAGACTATCATCATATGATTTGCAGAATCTGTGAAGAGATAAAGCCAGACAGAGTCGTGACAACGGAATTGCCGGGCAGTAGGATGGTGCCGGCGTCTGAACTTGCCGAGATTTTCAGACAGCATATGGAAGGTCGGGTGACAGCCGCGCCGGACGTGGGACAGGCATTTCAGGAGGCCTTGGCCCAGAAGGGCAGCGGCCTGCTTTTTGCGGTGGGTTCTCTGTATCTGGCAGGTGAGATTAAGAGAAGGAGGAAGCGCGATGATTAATTATGAGGAAGAATTGAAAAAATTCCAGCCAAGCCTTGAAGTCGAGGAAATGTCCGGCGCGATTACGAATCAGGATCTGACAGATTTAACAGATATTTTAAAAGAATTATTAATGGAAATCGGAATGCTTCGCCGCTAGTGGGGAAGGAGTGTCTACATGAGATGTTTTATGTGCAATGAGCCTCTGGAAGAGGAAGATGCCGTCTGTATGAACTGCGGGGCGGATCAGAGGCTGTATCGGAGAATTATCCGCCTTTCCAACAGCTATTATAACGCGGGACTGATGAAGGCTCGGGTTAGGGATATGACCGGTGCGGCAGCCTGCCTGATACAGAGCCTGAAGCTGAATAAGAAGAATATACAGGCCCGGAATCTTCTGGGATTGATTTACTATGAGACTGGAGAGACCGTTCAGGCGCTGTGTGAATGGGTGATCAGCACGAATTATCAGCCGAAGAAGAATGTGGCCAATTCCTATTTGAACGAGGTGCAGACGAATAATACGAAGTTAGATCTGGTGGATCAGACGATCAAGAAATTTAACCAGGCGCTGCTGTACTGCAGACAGGGGAGTGAAGATCTGGCGGTAATCCAGCTCAAAAAGGTGCTATCCATGAGCCCCAAGCTGGTCAAAGGGCACCAGCTTCTGGCGCTTCTCTATATGAAGAACGAAGAATACGGGAAGGCGAAGAAGGAGCTGCGCCGCGCCCAGATGATTGATACCAATAATACGGTGACGCTGAATTATATGAAGGAGATTATCTCCATAGAGAAGATGAAGCCGGGAGCAGGGAAGAAGCGCTCGGACGGGATCTCTTATCAGAGCGGCAATGAGCTCATTATTCAGCCCAATGGGAGCTATCGGGATAATTCCCCGATCTACACGGTGCTCAATATTTTCATAGGACTCGTGGTGGGGGTGGCGCTGATGTGGTTCCTCGTCCTGCCTGCAAGGACCCAGTCGATCAAGAGTGAATTGAATGATACGACTGTGGAGCTGGGAGATCAGATAGCGGCCCGGACGGCTACGATTGACACATTGGAGCAGCAGGTGGAGAGCCTGCAGGCTCAGCTGGATGAGGCCCAGCAGAATACAGAGGATCAGGAGAACGGCGTGCAGATGTATGATTTGCTGCTGCAGGCCCAGGATCTGAGTGAGCAGGGAGACAATGTTCAGGCGAGGGAGACCCTCTCTCAGGTGAATCAGACACTGCTGTCGGACCGGGGACAGGCCTTGTATAATGAGATTGCCGCGGCTGTGAATGAAGAGGCGTTCCAGGAACTGTTCGATGCGGGGATACAGGCTTATGATGACGGCGACTATGAGACAGCCATTACAAACCTTCAGGAAATCATCAATGTGGATGAGAGCTATGAGAACGGAGAGGCGCTGTATACGTACGCGCGGGCGCTCCAGGAGAACGGAGATACTGAGACAGCGATTTCGTCTTATGAGCGGGTGATTGAGCTGTTCGCCGATACAAGATATGCGACAGATGCCCAGAGATATCTGGACGATCTTCAGGGGGAGAACTAGGGAAACACCATAACCAAAGTTTTCTCGAATGCTCAGGGGAAGCGCTTTCATCGGCGTTTGCCTAGACAGCAGACATAAGATTACAGAGGTACGGAAGAGAAATTTGGAAGACTGCAGTCCAAATTTCTCTTCCTTTTTCTTGTTTTGGAATAAAAGGACGAAAAGGAGGGAAGACTATGCTGAATACATCAATATTCCACAAGGAGGGGACAAGACTGCGGATTACTCTGCCAAAGGAGATGGATCATCACAGCGCTGAAGAGATCCGGGCCGGGGCGGATCATATTCTGGAGACAGAACTGATCCAGCAGATCATTTTCGATTTTTCCAATACAGAATTCATGGACAGCTCCGGAATCGGGATGGTTCTGGGAAGATATAAGAAAATACAGTTCATGGGAGGAAATGTGAGCCTGGAGGGAACTTCAGACAGAATTCGCCGGATATTGGAAATGGGCGGCGTGTATCAGATGATTATGAAGGAGGAAAAGGGAAGATGAGAGAAGAACACCATATGAAATTGGAGATGGAGAGCAGGTCGGAAAACGAAGGGTTTGCAAGGACAGTGATCGCTTCCTTCCTGCTGCGGATGAATCCCACTGTAGAAGAAATGAACGATGTCAAGACAGCGGTATCAGAGGCGGTGACGAACAGCATTATCCACGGATATGAGAATGAAGTACATAAAATCGTCATTTCGGCGGATATATTGGATGACTGCATCACGGTCACAGTGGAGGATTTCGGGAAAGGAATCCCTGATATCGAGAAGGCGATGGAGCCTATGTATACTACCAGTCCGGCATTGGAGCGGTCAGGCATGGGATTTTCCTTCATGGAGGCATTCATGGATGAACTGCATGTCACCTCTTCCGTGGGAAAGGGGACGGCCGTCCGCATGAAGAAGAAAATAAGGAGAGAGAAGGCTGGAAATGGAATCTACAGCAGTGTTGATTGAACAGGCGCACAAAGGGGATAAAAAGGCCCGGGACTGGCTTGTGGAGAACAACATGGGGCTTGTGTGGAGTATTGTTAAGCGGTTTATGAACCGGGGATATGAGCCTGAAGATCTATTCCAGATCGGAAGTATCGGACTATTGAAGGCGATTGATAAGTTTGACGTACAGTACGATGTGAAATTTTCTACGTACGCGGTCCCGATGATTACCGGAGAGATCAAACGCTTTCTCAGGGATGACGGTATGATTAAGGTGAGCAGGACAATCAAGGAAAATGCAGGGAAGCTGAAAGGGACGCGGGAAAAGCTGTGTGCCGGACTCTCCAGAGAGCCTACGGTGACCGAGCTGGCTGCTGCATCCGGTTTATCAGAGGAGGATGTGGTGCTGGCTATGGATGCGTGCGCGGAGGTGGAATCCCTTCACAAGACCGTATATCAGGGAGACGGGAGCTCGATATCCCTCATGGATCGGCTGGAGGAGAGGCAGAACGAGCAGGAAGGAGTGCTGAACCGTCTGCTCCTGGAACAGCTGCTGCAGAGCCTGAACGAACAGGAGGCGGCCCTGATCCGTATGCGCTATTTTGAGGAGCGCACCCAGGCGGATATTGCCGGGCGTCTGGGAATCTCCCAAGTACAGGTATCCCGGATGGAGAAGCGGATATTGGAGAGGCTGCGCGCCCTCGTGTAAACTATATTCGCAATACGGCCTATCGGCCTGCTTGCTCATAGGGATAAGCGTCTCGAAAGCACAGCCGTGCTGGTCTGCGGGCAGCCCGCACGTCTTTGCTTTGAGACTGGGCTTTTATCAGGTATATTTTCCGGAAAGTTGAGGAAACTAGGGGATGGATAGAACTGCCGGAGAGGAAGTGGGCGTATGGAGAAGAGAGGAAAGCGCGGCGTGCTGTACATCGGGATTGCGCTGGTGATTGTCCTGGGAATATTGTTCTATGCGGGAAGCAGCAGGCAGGAAGAACCTAAGCAGGAGGGGACGCTTGTCTATGTGGATGCGCCTGCCGGGGAGGCGGGAAGTCTTAGGCCGCAGCCTGCCGGCGGCGTGCTGTGCAGGGCATGGGATATGGAAGGGAAGGCGGCGTAGATGGCGGCAGAGAAAGATATCCTCTATATCAAGCTGGAGCAGAATGTGGAGGTGCAGAAGCAGGACATTACCCTTGCCGATATCGCGCGGATGGAATGCACTGACGCTAAGGTGCTGAACAGACTAAAAACGGTTAAATTTTATCAGATCCATCCAGACAAAAGAGGAAAATTCCGCAAGGCGTTCAGTGTGCTGGATGTGATACACACCGTTCATGAGCAGTTCCCTGGCCTGGAAATACAGAATTTGGGAGAGTGCGACTTTATACTGACATACATGAAGAATGCCGGAAATCATCCGATATGGGACTGGGCCAAGACGGCGGCAGTGGGGACGATTATTTTTTTCGGAGCGGCCTTCTCCATCATGGCTTTTAATAACGACATCAGTGTCACGAAGCTCTTTGCCCAGATCCATGAGCAGATAACTGGGGAAGAGACCGACGGATATACTGTTCTGGAAGTCTCTTATTCTATCGGCCTGTCAGCGGGAGTTCTTCTGTTTTTCAATCATTTCTGGGGCAAGAAGCTGACGGCAGACCCGACGCCGATCGAAGTGGAAATGAAGATGTATGAGAAGGACATTAACACAGCCCTTATCGACGAGAGCAGCAGAGGAGGGAAGGGAAAGCGTGGAACTAAGAGCAGTCCTGATGGCAGTGGGGGGATTTAGCGCGGGCACTGCGGTGGCGGGCGGAATCTTCGCTCTGATTGTGGGCATGAAGATTATCCCCAGGTTCGCGGAGTGCACTCACACGGCCAAACGGATTACCGGGTATGAGAGCTGTATCGTGTGGGGCGGAATCTTGGGAAATATATGGAATGTGTTCGGACTGCCGCTGCCGCTGGGCATGGCGGGACTGCTGGTGTTCGGGCTGGTAGCGGGAATCTATGTGGGCGCTTGGGCGATGGCTCTGGCAGAGATTGTGGACGCGATACCGATCTTTATGCGGCGCGTAAATTTAAAGAGGGGCATAGGGCTGCTGATTATCGGAATGGCTCTGGGAAGAAGCCTGGGAGGCATCGCACATTTTTACTTCCGCTGGTAGGCGGGAAGAAAGGACGTAGATGACAATGGAAGAATATCAGGACCAACAGAAGAAGATACAGGAATATAATGAGTACGTAGAGGCAGTGACGCCGAAACACAGCCTTGTAAAAAACATGGTGCAAGCGTTCCTGATGGGAGGGCTGATCTGCGTTCTGGGGCAGGCGATTAACAGCTTCGGCCTGTCCAGAGGGCTGGAAGAAGAAGCGGCCGGGGCGTGGACCTCCATAGCTTTAGTGCTCATCAGTGTAGTGCTTACTGGATTCAACTTATATCCGAAGCTGGCCAAGTTTGGAGGGGCGGGAACTCTTGTCCCGATTACCGGATTCGCGAATTCTGTTGCGGCCCCGGCTATCGAGTTCCAGAAGGAGGGACAGATATTCGGCATTGGGTGTAAGATTTTCACCATTGCCGGTCCGGTCATCCTGTATGGGGTTTTTACCAGCTGGATCGTAGGGCTGATTGTGTGGGTATGGCAGACGGCGGCGGGCTGAAATCTTGAGGCAGATATCCTTTGTCCGGAAGCTGACGGCCCGGCAAAAGCAGAGCAGGGAGCACTGGAATTGTTTAAATTCTGTTTAGAAAATCTATGTGAAATCATTAGAATTTCCCCCTAGACTGTATGATATAGAAAAGACGACGATATCTGTCTTTTGCGGCAGCAAGTCCAGGAGAAGGGGCGGATGGCAAATAGACATGCCCGCTTTGCAGCAGGCATGTCTATTTCCTATGGAAAAAGAAAAAGCCCCGTATTATAATGACAGACAAGACATAAAAAGTGGGGTGAAGCGATGTCTATTAAAAAGCGGATGTTCCGTTCCAACATGAAAATTTTGTTTGCAGCATTGTTTTCTCTGATGTTCATTATCCTGCTGGTTTTGATCCTGTTTGAGGATTCCCTGGAAAGTCAGATTTATGCTCTGAGCCAGACAAAATTGGACGAACACATAGGAGAAGTGGCCGCTCTGTTTGACGAACAGGACATACAGAGCGCAGAGGAACTGCAAGATCAGATAGGGCGGTGGAATTATCAGGCGGCGGTGATCTCAGACGGTGCGATACAATCTGGAAGCAGCACAGATCAGATGAAGGAGCTGGCGGAGCATTTTGATTGGGAGGATTTGAACGGAGAGCCCGCGATATTTTCATTTCAGCAGGCTACCATTGCGGGGAAATATTTGGAAGAGCAGGGAGCGTATCTATTAGCCGCGCATTTCCCGAGGGATAATTGGCTGCTGTCTTCTTTGAACCGTTCTTTTTATGTGTTCATACTAACCGTGCTTTTGGCGGGCGCGGCGGCCATCGCCTTTTTAATGTTTTTGGCTTCTGTTTTTACAGGGCGGATGAACCAGGTGGTTATGGAGCCGGTAGAATTGCTTGTGCAGGGAGCCCAGAGAATTAAAAGCGGCAATTTGCAGGAAAACATCGAGTATCATGGAGAGGCGGAATTTGAGCATGTCTGCCAGGCCTTTAATGATATGCAGAGCACAATCTTGGCTGACCAGCAGCAGAGGATAAAAACAGAGAGGGCCAGAACAGATATGGTGACAGGCATTTCCCACGATCTTCGGACCCCGCTGACCTCCATACGGGGATACATAAAAGGCATATTGGACGGAGTGGCAGATACGGAAGAGAAGAAGAAGGCTTACTTGGCTACGGCCTGTGAAGCTGCGGAGGAGATGGATATTCTTCTTCAGAAACTGTTCGAGTTTTCCAGAATAGAGAGCGGCCAGATGCCGTTCCATATGGTAAAAGCGGATTTGGCAGAATATGTGACTGTCTATGCCGCGCAGAAAGGTATGCTGATCCGCGGGGAAGAGATGGAGATCCGTCTGCACAGGGAAAAAGAGTATTTTCCTGAAATCTCCATGGATGTGGAGCAGGTGAGGCGGATTCTGGATAATCTTCTGGAGAACAGCCGGAAATACGCCGGGGTCGTGCATGTTCAGATCGATGTGTCCATCAAAGAGGAAGAGAACTATCTGATTCTGGAATGGAAGGATAATGGGCAGGGCGTACCGAAGGATAAGCTGCCGCGGATTTTCGAACGATTCTATCGCTGTGATGAATCCAGGACGGAGAAAGGCAGCGGCGTGGGACTCTATGTGGTGAAATATATTATGGAGAGGCACTGCGGAATGGTAAAGGCAGAGAATGACTCCGGATTAAAGATAAGTCTGTATTTTCCCAAATCAGAAGAGAAAGGACGGGAGGCAAAACAATATGGAAAAGATACTGATTGCAGAGGATGACAGAAAAATTGCGGAGCTGGAACGAGACTATCTGGAGAGCAGCGGATATAAGACGACGATTATAGAAAACGGGGTTCAAGTGATCCCGGAACTGAAACGGGGAGAATATGACCTTGTGCTGCTGGATATTATGCTCCCGGGCTGCAGCGGATACGACATTTGCCGCGCAGTACGGGATGAGATTGATATCCCAATACTGATGGTGACAGCGAGAGCTGAGGGAATCGACGTGATCCGGGGGCTTGGCCTGGGAGCCGACGATTACATTACAAAACCTTTTGACCCTTCTCAGCTTGTGGCGAGAGTACGCTCTCATTTAAAACGGTATGAGAGGTTAACCGGCGGGAAAAACAAGGGCGGACGGGAGGAGAAGGAACGGATTCAGATACGGGATATCGTGGTGGAAAGCAGGACTTGGAGGGTGTGGAAAGGCGAGAAGGAATTGAAGCTGCCTAACCGGGAATTTGAGCTGCTTCGCTTTTTGGCGGGAAATCCGAACATTGTGTTTTCTAAGGAGGAACTCTTTGAAAAAATATGGGGATTTGATTATATTTCCGACGCGGCTACCGTATCTGTCCATATTAACCGGCTGAGGGAGAAAATTGAGGATGATCCTCGAAACCCGCAGATCATTGAAACTGTATGGGGAGCGGGATACCGCCTGAATAACTGACAGACCCAATCACTGCTTTATAGGCGGATCTCAGGCAGCTCAGGCCAAAATATCATATCCGATGCTGCGCAAGGCCGAACAAAAAAAATATATCATGTCCGGAATGGACATGATATAATGAAAAAAAAGGAGAAAAGAAATATGGCGAGAGAGATCAAAGTATGTATATTGGGTGCGGGGAAAATTGCCCGTACGATGGCTCGGACGCTGCAGGGCATGAGGGATGCGGCGAAGGAAGGCAGGGCGCCTGCCGGCGCCTGTGTGCCTGTTCTGTGGGCGGCTGCGGCCAGAGATCTGGACAGAGCGAGGGCATTGGCAGAGGAATACGGGTTCGCCAGGGCATATGGGAGCTATGAGGAATTGGCCCGGGATCCCCAGGCAGAGCTGATCTACATTGCCACGCCCCATTCCCATCATTATGAGCATATGAAGCTATGTATCCGTTACGGCAAACACATCTTGTGCGAGAAGGCTTTCACGGCCAACAGCGCCCAGGCCGGGGAAGTGCTGGATCTGGCGAGAGAGCGGGGGCTGCTTGTGACAGAGGCCATGTGGACCAGGTACATGCCCATGAGGAGAATCCTGCGGGACGTGATGGACTCGGGAATCATCGGCAGACCTTACACGCTGTCTGCCAATCTGTGCTACGACATCGACGGGGTGGAGCGGCTTGTGAAACCGTCCCTGGCAGGCGGAGCCCTGCTGGATGTGGGGATCTATCCCATCAACTTTGCCTTGATGGCATTTGGAAATGATATCCAGGATATTATCTCCTCAGCGGCGCTCACCGATGAGGGAGTAGACGGACAGAACAGCATTATATTCCGGTACAAAGACGGAAGACAGGCGCTGCTGTACAGCTCTATGTACTGCCGTTCCGACAGGCAGGGCGTGATATCCGGGGAGAAGGGATATCTGATTGTAAAAAATATCAACAACCCGCAGTGCATTACTGTGTATGACGCGGAAGACCGGGTGGTGACGAGGTACGACGCTCCTTCCCAGATCAGCGGTTATGAGTATGAGGTATACGCGGCGATGAGGGCCATTGAGGAGGGACAGACAGAGTGCAGGGAGATGCCCCATGAAGAGACGATGCGGGTGATGGAGCTGATGGATGGACTTCGCAGAGAATGGGGAATTGTCTATCCTTTTGAACGCTGACCGGCGGCATAAAAAATGGCATGCTGGATAACCTATTTCTGAGGAGATCATAAAGAACTGAGGCTGTATGTGCTGCGTGCTGGAATACAGGATAAGCCGCAGCCGGATTCAGGAAGGAAGGGACAGACAGTATGCCAAAATTATCCGATATATTACAGAACAGCCCTGCTCAGGGCAGGCAGAGCATTGCGTTTGACAATCCCCCGCACATACTGAGCGGCGCCTCTGTTGTGGGGAGCAAGGAGGGGGAAGGGCCGCTGGGACATTTATTCGATGAGGTGAGCGAAGACCCCATGTTCGGACAGTCCAGCTGGGAACAGGCAGAGAGCGAGATGCAGCGGCGGGCGGTCAGCCTGGCGCTGGAAAAGCTGTCTCTGAGGCCAGAGGATATCCGTTACCTGTTCGCGGGCGATTTGCTGGGCCAGCTGATTGCCACCTCCTTTGGAGCCCGGGATTTTCAGATACCCATGTTCGGCCTGTATGGAGCATGCTCTACCATCGGCGAGGCCCTACAGCTGGGGGCAATGACTGTGGGCGGGGGCTATGCCCGCCGAGTGGTCTGTGTGGCTTCCAGCCATCTGGGAAGCGCGGAGAAGCAGTTTCGCTTTCCCATGGGATATGGAAATCAAAGACCCTTATCAGCTACCTGGACGGTCACGGGCGCCGGAGCGTTTATACTTGGGGACGCAGACGGGTATGTCAGAATTACCGGGATTACGACAGGAAAAATTGTGGATTACGGCGTGAAGGATTCTATGAACATGGGGGCGTGTATGGCTCCCGCTGCGGCGGACACCATCGCCCAGAATCTGGAAGACTTCGGCAGGAAGCCCCAGGACTATGACCGCATTATTACTGGTGATCTGGGAGCTGTGGGAAAAGAGATACTGCTGAGGCTGATGGAAGAGAAAGGATATGACATTGGGAGAGAGCACACAGACTGCGGACTGGAAATTTATGACAGGAAACGGCAGGACGTCCACTCTGGGGGGAGCGGCTGCGGCTGCGCTGCGGCTACGCTGAGCGCCTATATCCTGGATCAGATCGCGGAGGGCAATTGGAAACGGGTGCTGTTCGTGCCGACCGGAGCCCTGCTGTCCACGGTCAGCTATAATGAAGGAGAGAGCGTCCCGGGGATCGCCCATGCCGTTGTGCTGGAGAGAGG
>CALWRT010000134.1 GCA_944384015.1 uncultured Lachnospiraceae bacterium
CCAGGATCAAACTCTCATGTTAAAATCCTTTTCCAGAAAAAACTTGCTAGCTTCTTCCTTCTTTACTGTTCTTAGGGCGTTTCTTCAACGCTTTTTGAAATCTCTGTATCCTGCTGCTTTTATCAGCCTCCCAGTCCGCAAGGTCTTTTCGGATTTATCCGAAAATCCCGAGACTGCCCTGCGCCAAGCTCCGCTTGTGCGCATCTGTTCTTGCTGCGCAGCAGTAAGAATTTTCAGGGTTGTTTCACTGTTTGATTATCAAGGTTCGTTTCTTTTACTTCGCTGCCGCTTTTTACCACTCTCGCTCGTCGCAGCTTATTCAGGATATCACGAGAGTTTTGCTTTGTCAAGGACTTTTTTATTCCATCTAATATTTTTCGGTCATATTTCCCTTGACGCTTCTCCTCTCTTTTCCGATAATAATAGTGTTCAGACATTATACAAAGGAGACATTCATATGAACGATACACATTCTATTAATGAGCAATTCCTTCGGAATATGCAATCAGGCGCCGATAAGATAGCCGCTTCTGACAAAGGTAAAATCGGCGAGACGGTCAAGCCGGAGGTCACTGCCTGCAATTACACCTCCAAAACCGCCTCTCTGCGCTACGCCTTTCATCCTTGGATGCTGAATTGCAATAATGTTATGCACGGCGGCAGCGTGGCTCTCCTGATGGATACTAGCATGGGCCTCCTCTCCTCCGCCTGTCAGGATGACTTTCAGCCAACCCCCACGGTATCCATGCAGATTACTTATCTCAATCCGATTCCTCTAAGTGATCATATTATGGTGGATGTGAAGATCAATGCCATCAAATCCAAATTGGTCTACGCCTGTGCCACCATGTATGAAGAGCACCGGCCGGACATCCCTCTGGCTTCCGCCGTGGGAGAATATTATCGGACGAGAAGATAGGCAACAGGATACAGAGATTTCAAAAAGCACGGAAAGGAGTCGTCTTCATGATCGTAAGCGTAAGCCGCAGAACTGACATACCCGCATTTTATTCTGATTGGTTTTTCCGCCGGCTTCAGGAGGGCTATGCCCTCGTGCGCAGCCCATACAATCCCAGACAGATCAGTCGTGTCAATTTATCGCCGGATGCTGTCGATGGCTTTGTTTTCTGGACAAAAAATCCTGCCCCGATGGAACATCGGCTGCAGGAACTTCACGCCTATCCGTATTATTTTCAATTCACACTGACTGCATATGGCCCCGAGATGGAGCCGGGGCTGCCCTCGAAAAACCGCATATTAATCCCTCTGTTCCAGCGCCTCGCTCAGATGGTGGGACCGGAGAGGATCATTTGGAGGTATGATCCGATACTGCTAAACGGTACTTATTCTGTGCCATATCATATCAAATACTTCCGTGTCCTTGCAGCCAAGCTGTCTGGATGTACTCGAAAATGCGTCATCAGTTTTCTGGATTCTTACCGTCATCTTTCCGCCAACATGCGCCAATATGCCATGCGCTCCCCCACCCCCTCCGAACGGGAAATTTTGCTGGACGGGCTGCTTGCGGCCGCGCAGAAGCATCATATCCGGCTTGGCGCCTGCTGCGAAAGCATCCCCGAGACTCGTACGGGAATAGAACCCGGCAACTGTATTGACCCCATCCTGCTGTCCGGCTCAGAAGGAGCCCAAAAATTCAAAGCCGATAAGCACCAGCGGCCTGGCTGCACTTGCTGCTCTTCCGTGGACATTGGCTCTTACAATACTTGTCCCGGCGGCTGCCGCTACTGTTATGCCACACGCAGGCCCGATTCCGCTCTCTTATTCCCTCTGTTGCATGATCCGCGTTCCCCTCTGCTCGACGGCTGGCCTGGAGATGAGGACAAGATTACAGACCGATCACAACCGCACTGATAATACTCAGCAGATAGTTATTGCTGTACAGGAATGTCAGGAACTCGCTGTCATTGATCATCCCGAACAGCACCCGTCCAGTCTCTCCGTTAGCAAAAATCGTGATAACTAAGAACACAATCCAAATCAGAACAACACTCTGTATCACCCCCAACAGCAGGCCCGCCATCTTATTAATTCCGTGGAGGATTGGAAGATGGCTCAAAATGTCCAGAGAAAACACGACGATTTTCAATATAAGATAGATCAAGATGAACGCGACGATAAACGCAATAATATTTGTGATCGTCTTTGCCAAGTACGTACCCACATATTCGTCAAATCCCGTCACCTCGAACAAGTCATATACATCTGTATTGTTATTCTCAATCAGAGCCTCTTTAAGTCCTTCGGGCAGGCGGCTGCTTTCGATCGCCCGTACCTGATCCGTCTTCTTCTGTTCGTCGTACTCTCCCGCATCTTCACGGAATATCTCCATACAGCTTTCTTTAATCGAGTCATAGACTGGGGTATAGTTTTCCAAAAAACTGCTGCAGTACGGGGTGGCCATACGTACCAGAACAATGGTCAAAATAATAAACACAAAAGAAACAAACAAGCGGATGAATCCTCTGCGGTAGCCGTTCCACGCGCACAGCAGCAGCATCAGCATCACCCCGATTAGCAGCCAGTTCATATTCTGTCACTTCCTATCTATCCTTACTAGTTCTCCAGTTTCATTCTGTCCAGCTCATCCCCGGTGACCACAAGGTATCTGGAATCTCTTCCTGTTGGAATAATATCCCTTATCGCGGTCTCATAGGAGCCTTCAAACTTCTTGACCCCTCCCGTCGTATAGATCAAAATATCGGTCTCGCTGTACAGAATAACCTTATTCTTCTCAATCTTGCCGTCAGTATAGTTCCCTTCTATGTCAGCGGCCAAACGTTCCTCCCCCGACGCATTATAGACAAGGAGGCGATAAGGCGCTCCTCCATCCTCCCGCGCGGCAACAAGAGCAAAATATCCTTCTCCAGAGAACGCCATTACAATCTCATCCTCAATCGCCACTTCTGCCCCTTCTTCCGGTATCTGCGCCCCTGCAAACAGGGCAACCTTATTATCCCCGAATGCTGCGGCAGTATCGGAATTTATGAACTGAATCGCCGGAAAAATGGTATCTTCATAGCTTTTGGCCTTGACCAGCCTGTCCGTATATTCTTGCCCGACGGAATCAAAATTATAGAAACTCAGCGTACTAGTTACGCTCCCGTCCGACACATTCAGATAAGATACCGCCAGCAGCCTTCCTGTCTCTGACAGCGCCATAGCCATGGGATATCCCATTTGATCCAGAGAAATTCTCATCTGGGCAATCAGAGAGCCGTCGCTGCTGTAATAGTAAATCCAATTGGTCGTACCGTCCTTCAGCAAAACTGCTACTGCATAGTTATTTGCCACAGCAATTTTCTGTATTGGCAGCTGGGTCTCAATCTGCCCTTTTATGCCCTCTCCATTAAAAATATAGACCGCATTGCCTCCCTGCTCGCCGATTGCCACTGCCTGCGTGTTAACCGCCGCAATGGGATTCTGCATTTCAAATGGCTGGTTCCATACCTGTTCATTCTTATAAGTAATGCAGGCGGCCCCGTCGCTGTTATATCGGATCAAACTGCCGCCGAAGGAAATCACCTGGGAATTTTCCATATTACTGAGCAGTGTCCAATCCGTAATCGAATAGGAGGTATATTCTTTATTTCTAAAATAAATATAGAAAACTCCGAGAACGCATACTCCCGCAAGAACAAGGACTGCTATGATTTTCCTCATTCTTTTTCTTGAGGCTTTGAGGTATTTCCCCTGCCGTTCCCGCCTATCCGCCGACTCTGTTCCTTCATCGTCACGCCTGCGGAATTGTCTGATATCTGCCATCCAAACGGCTCCTTCCAGAATTACTCTGGTTCATTATAGCATGTTTTCCCATTACGCACATCTTAATTTTTTCTGAGGAAGCACGTTCTCCAAAGCCGCTATTGAAAGAATGCTGCGCACCCTAATAGACAGGGCTTGCGGTTCCTTGCCCTGCTATCAGGGTGCGCAGCATTCTTTCGTCCGCCGCCGTAAATGGGGCGGTTCTTATTCCTTCCGGCGCTGCAGCAGCCATTATGGGAGAATCAGCTGCTGGCCGGCTTCTATAAAATCTCCGTTCTCGATCCCATTTGCCGCGCAGATTTCATCGATCATACTGGCATCTCCATAAATTCTCCTGCATATTTTCATCAGCGTATCGCCCGGCTCCACAGTATAATAGACTGCTGTTTGGGCCCCGGTTTCTACCGTCTCGTCAGCTGCCGGCGTATCTGACGGCTGCTGAGCCGGCGCCTGGGCTGTCTGGAGCTCTTCCTGGGAGGCCTGTCCTGCCTCCTGTGCCGCTTCTGTCTCCTGGGCTGCTTCTGTCTCCTGGGCTGTGCTGTCCTCTGGAGTCGTTTCTGTCTGGGTCTGCCCCTCCTGAGATTCGGAATTGTCTGCAGGCTGCTGTCCCCCCACATTCTCGGTTCCTTCATCCTGCTGGGCCGTCTGGGCTTCCACACCTGAGGGGACTACTTCTACCTCCGCCCCTATCTCCTGGCTTTCCCCCACTTCTCCCTCCGCAGCCGTCGTTTCTCCTCCGCTCTCTTCATTCCCGCTCTGTCCGCCTGTAGGATCCCCGCTGCTTGCAGTCAGTACTTCTCCCTCTCCAGTTTCTTCCGCAGTTTCATCCTTCTCCGCCTGGGACAGCGTCTGCTGCATACTGCGCATATCCTCATAATGATTCATCATATTGATTCCGGTCAGTATCACCAGCAGTATCAAGGCTGCGCTGGCGGCATAAATTCCGCTCATCATCCTGGACTGTCCGCTCCGATCTCTCTTCGCCTGCCTCTGCCGGTAAGTTCCTTCCCGCTGTACGGCTCTGCCCCTCTGCACAACTGGTACATCCTGGTCATTTCCCTGCGTGCTCTCTGGCACTGGGTTCTCCTCCTCCCACTCTTTCGTCCTTCTGTCCCGCATTTTGCTGCGGAAGGTCTGAATCGGCGCCTCCCGTCGGCGCAGTTCTTCCTCCTCTGTCACCTTTGCTCTTTTACAGTGATTTACCATGAACTCCTGCATGGCTTCATTTTTTTCATAATATACAAAAAATCCCGTCAGCTTATTCAGTGCGCCGTCTCGGAAGAGATAATAAGTGCTCTCTTCCTCATATGCTTCCTGGGTAATCAACAGTGTATCTTCCGCCGGAAAATTTTTCCGCTGAGCACGAAGGAGCTTGTCCTCTGTCAATTCATCGTCGTAAATCAGCCACCCGACGATCTCGCTGGAAACAAAATATTTTTTCACTGTATCGTATACTTGTTCCCATATATTATCCCCGAACACATAGCCCTCTTTGACTTGTCCATAATTGACGCTCAGAGCGCCGCTCACGAACAGATACAGGGCGTCCTGCGTATACTCCCTCCTTCCTGTCAGCACAAGGATACATCCAAGATTCTTGTTTTCCGTAATTTTCTGTTTCATATAAGTTACGACATAGTCTTCTATGTATATTTTCCGATCCGACGCAACCTCCCCTACCTGGCGTACATTCTTTGGCAGCATGATCTGTCCGGCATCACTCTTGTCCCCTTTATAAACCATCTCTATCATATCGTTCACCTCTGACCTTTGATATCTTTGAGGGTATCACACCTTCCGTGCGTTTTTTGCCATATTCTGTCCCGGATTCCTTTTTTCTTTCGACATTGCTGAATAGTGTCTTATATTTTTGTGAAGAATGTGGATACAGGGAAACGGCATATACTATAAAACAAGAACAGCAGTAAAGCCTGCGGGCTGAACTGTCTAAATTTCCCGGAAAGGAGCTTATATGAAGACGATTGCTTCAGATGCCTGCACAGCTGCCGGCAGGGCGGCCCCTGCCTATTCTATAAAAGCCTGCCCGGAGCACTTGCTTCTCCTTGCCGACGTGCTGAAGCCGCTGATTTCAGGGCATGCATCTCCTCTTATCATTCTCTGTATCGGAAGCATGCTTGTCCCCGGAGACAGCCTAGGCCCCAGGGTCGGTACTTTGCTGGAGCAGCGCATACATCCTGGCCTGTGTATCTTCGGAACAGAGGCCGCCCCAGTACATGCTCTGAATCTAGAGCAGACGCTGGCCGCCATCCGCCGGGAATACCCAAGCTCTCCTGTTCTTGCTGTGGATGCTGCCCTGGCGCCTCTGAAATATCTTGGCCATATTATTGTTGGTTCTGGTTCACTATCGCCCGGCAAAGGCTTGGCAAAATCTCTCGCGCCGGCTGGGGACTTCTATATCGCAGCCGTCACCGGACTCAGCGGCCCTCTGGGCTATCCGATGCTTAGGCGATGCGCGGGCTCACATATTCAGTCCATCGCCCATATCATCGCAGGCGGCATCTGTCTTGCCCTCACTGAGACTGCAGGCCAAGCAGCCGCTTTCCAGATATAGTATACGAAAAAACGCCCGCGGCCGGCAAAGGCCGCGGGCGTTCCCATCCAGAAAACCACTGATTCAATCGGTGTTTCCCTGGCGCTGTCCTATTTTCCTTTTACAAACGCTCTGACTTTCTCATAAATGCTCTGTCCATCCAGCCCATATTTTTTAATCAGCTCGGCAGCCGGACCGGATTCTCCAAATACGTCGTTAATGCCGATCTTCAGCACCGGAGCCGGGTATTTAGCGCAAAGCGCATCACATACGGCGCTCCCAAGACCTCCTATCACGGAATGCTCTTCTACTGTCACAATCTTTCCTGTCTCCTTCGCTGCCGCCACCACCAGCTCTTCATCCAGCGGCTTTATCGTATGGATGTTGATTACTTTTGCCTGGATCCCATCTGCCTCCAGAAGCTCAGCAGCCTTAAGCGACTCAGATACGCACAGCCCTGTGCTGATAATAGTAATATCTTGGCCTTCTCTGAGAGTGATTCCCCTGCCAATCTCGAATTGATAATCCGGGTTGTCATTAATGACCGGCACTGCCAGCCTGCCAAAGCGGAGATATACTGGCCCTTCATATTCAATAGCCGCCCTCACAGCAGCCCTTGCCTCCACGTCATCCGCCGGGCTGATCACAACCATGCCTGGAATAGCCCTCATCAGAGCGATATCCTCATTACACTGATGGGTCGCCCCGTCCTCTCCCACAGAGATGCCTGCATGGGTCGCCCCGATTTTCACATTCAGTCTAGGATATGCGACGGAATTGCGGATCTGCTCGAACGCGCGTCCCGCTGCAAACATCGCAAAAGTACTCACAAAGGGAATTTTGCCTGTAGTGGCAAGCCCTGCCGCAATGCCCACCATATTGCACTCCGCAATTCCACAGTCGATGTGCCGGTCTGGAAATGCCTTTTTAAAAATGCCGGTCTTTGTCGCCGACGCCAGGTCTGCATCCAGCACAACCAAATTCTCATACTCAGCTCCGCACTCTGCCAGCGCATTGCCGTAGCTCTCTCTTGTAGCAATTTTCTTTACTTCTGACATAATGCTTCACCAACCTTTCTCAAATCTTCCATTGCGATAGCGTACTGTTCATCATTTGGCGCGGATCCATGCCAGGATGCCTGGTTCTCCATGAAGGACACTCCCTTGCCCTTCACTGACTTAGCAATAATGGCTGTCGGCATTCCCTTTGTCTGGCGCGCCTCCGCAAACGCGGCCGCAATCTGCTCAAAATCATGGGCGTCGGTATGAATCACATGGAAATTAAATGCCTCAAACTTTTTATCAATCGGATAGGGTGAGCACACTTCCGCAATGTTGCCGTCAATCTGCAGCCCATTGTTATCCACGATTACCACCAAGTTGTCCAGCTTGCGGTGACCTGCAAACATAGACGCCTCCCATACCTGTCCTTCCTGAATCTCGCCGTCGCCCAACAGCGTATAAGTCCGATAGCTCCTGCCGGACATTTTGGCCGACAGTGCCATGCCTACCGCCGCCGAAATCCCCTGGCCCAGAGATCCGCTTGACATATCCACTCCCGGAATATGTTTCCTGTCGGGATGTCCTTGAAGATAGGATCCCACATGCCGGAAGGTTTTCAGATCTTCCACAGGGAAATATCCCCTGTGGGCCAGAGTGGAGTAATAGCCTGGCGTCACATGCCCCTTAGACAGCACAAAACGGTCTCTGTCTGGGTCATCCGGCTTGGACGGGTCTATGTTCATTTCCTCGAAATACAGATATGTAAAAATATCTGCCGCAGACAGCGAACCGCCGGGATGTCCGGATTTTGCACTGTGAACCGCCTCAATGATTCCTTTGCGGATCTCATTGGCAGTTTTCTTCAGTTCCAATACGTTCATTTCTCTACCACCTTTTCTTCCTTTTATTTTAGCTGTTTGTCTAAAGAAGTTCTTGTCAAATCAGCATTTCCTTAACTGTTCCGCATGATACGCCGTCATCGGCGCTTCTATTCCCTGATGCCGCGGCTATCATCCGCGGTCCGCCTCATTTGAGCGATCCTTTTGTCCCCCAAGTGGGCAGCTCCACGTATGCCACATAAATATTTCTCTCATCCAGGCCTGCCACATCCTCCAGAAGCCCAAAAATCAGCTCTGTATAAGTCCTCTTATTCTCGAACGGAGCTTCCTTATACAGCTTGACCTCTACGAAAGCGCAGTTCTCCTGCCTCTCTCCCGCAAAATACATCCCATCATTGTGCAGGAACTCTACCATCAGCACTGCCTCTGTCTTATTGGGGAGAACCGTTATCTCCTCCCCCAGCTTTTTCTTAATGGCATCCTGCTGCTCTCTGTTCAATTCTTTCGTTGTGTGTACCGATATCAATGGCATCTCTGTCTTCCTCCTTACATAATATAGAAGCCCTGTCTCACAGCAAAGGCGGCCAAACCGCCTGCTACAGTTCTGTTCGCCCCTCCAACGCCCGCAGCAGCGTTACCTCGTCAATATATTCCAGATCTCCTCCTACGGGAACACCGCTGGCAATACGCGTGACCTTGATCCCCGTCGGCTTAATAAGCTTACTGATATACATTGCCGTCGTCTCTCCTTCCAGGCTGGAGTTCGTTGCAATGATCACTTCTTCCACTTCTCCTGTCAGCCTTGTCATCAGCTCTTTTAGCCGGATATCTCCCGGCCCGATACCGAGCATGGGAGAGATCGCCCCCTGGAGCACATGGTATACACCTTCATATTTCCCGGTTTTCTCATATGCCGCCAGATCCCTTGTATTTTCCACCACCATAATCTGCTTCTGGTTCCGCTTCGGATTGCTGCATATAGGGCATAACTCGGAGTCTGTCAGTGTAAAGCACTGCTTACAATAGCGGACATTCTTCTTCGCCTCCACGATTGCTCCGGCCAGCTCCTCCACTTGCTCTTGAGGAAGGTTGATCAGATGGAAGGCCAGGCGCTGGGCAGACTTAGGCCCAATTCCCGGAAGCATGGAGAGCTGTTCAATAAGCTTGCTGATTTGGCTGCTGTAGTACTCCAGCAGAAAGGAAGGCCTCCCCCGAATCCTCCGGTCAGCCTGGACATGTTAGCCTTAGACGCCTCTTCTACCTGGCGAAGCGCCGAGTTCACCGCTGCCATTACAAGATCTTCCAGCATTTCCACATCCTCCGGATCCACGACTTCCTCATCCAGGCTCACTTTCGTCACTTCATATTTGCCGTTGACCGTCACTTCCACGGCCCCGCCTCCTGCGGACGCAGTGAATTCCTTCTCCTCCAGCTCCTTTTGCTGCTCCTCCATCTGACGCTGCATCTTCTGCGCCTGCTTCATCAGATTGTTCATATTGCCCGGCATTCCTCCGCCGGGAAAACCGCCTCTTTTTGCCATTTATCTTTCCTCCTATTATCTATTGCTATCCTATGATGTTGGGCGCAGAAGACGCCAGACAGGCTGTTCCTCGCTTTGCACTCTCTCAATCCCGCAAAGCTATCGGACCCATGCAGCCCTAAGCATCATTCTATTCTTCTATCGTCACTTCCATATGGATGATCTTGCTCAAGTCCACATAGCTGTCCTCGAAGCTCTCGCCGCTTCCTGTCGTGCGGATATCCACTTCCACTGTCCTACCGATCCTGCGGGCAATCGCCTCCTCCAATTCCTGTCTCTGGCCCTCACGGTTCAGGAATTCATAGGCAGTTCCGTCCTCCAGCACTACTTGAAGGCGGTTATCTCCCCCCAGACTCAGCCTGGCATATTTCAGATAACTTTGCATCATCATCGAAGTATCTCTTATAATAGCCTTCCACTCTGCCACCGCACGTTTTACATCCTCCGGAACTGCCTTGGGAATCTGTGGTTTCTTCTTTGACGGGCCGGCGATTTCTTCCCCCGCAGGCCTAGCCGGCTCTCCTGCTGCCATATGGACGGGAACACCTTCCTCCAGACGCCTCTCCACATCTGAGAGCCTCTCCAACACAGCATCCAAATTCATTTCCATGGCCGGCCGGCACAGCTTAATAATTGTCAGCTCTGCCAGCACTCGTTTCTGAGACGCATAGCGGATCTGTCCTGACAGCTCTGAAAAAATCCGTATGTATCTCATAAGCGCCGGAAGCTCTGTCATCGCGGCCTCCTCCTGAAGCTGCTGGAGATTTTCGGAAGACACATCCAGCACCTCCTGCACATCGTCAGAACTTTTCACCAGCAGGAGGTTACGCAGATACCAGGTAAAATCCGTCACAAACTGTCCTAGCTCACGCCCTTCCATCATCAGCCGCTCCAGTTCATGAATGCATCCTATGATATCTCTCGTTATAATTTTGCGCAAAAACGCGCTGAACACGTCCGTATCCACTGCGCCGCATACATCCAGCACATTGTCATAGGTTAATTTTTTCCCCAGATAAAACGCAATGCACTGATCCAGAAGGCTCAGCGCATCTCGCATGGAGCCGTCCGCAGCCTTGGCAATATAGCGCAGAGCTCTCTCCTCCACATCCACCTGTTCCTTGTCCATCAGCTCTTGCAGCCGTGCGGCAATCGTCTCTGCCGAAATCCTGTGAAAGTCATACCGCTGGCATCTGGACAGTATGGTCACCGGTATCTTGTGCGCTTCCGTCGTCGCCAAAATAAAAATAACATAAGACGGCGGCTCTTCCAGTGTCTTCAGGAGGGCGTTAAACGCGCCCATGGACAGCATATGGACCTCGTCAATGATATATACCTTATATTTACCCTCCGTAGGAGAATAGGCTACCTCTTCCCTGATCTCCCGGATATTATCCACACCGTTGTTGGATGCGGCATCAATTTCAATCACATTCATGGACGTGCCGGCCCCAATTGCCCGGCACATTCTGCACTCCCCGCACGGACTCCCATCCAGCGGGTGTTCACAGTTCACTGCCTTGGCGAAAATCTTCGCCACCGTGGTCTTGCCGGTTCCCCTCGTGCCGCAGAACAGATAAGCATGTCCGATACGGTCTGCCATGATCTGATTCTTCAGGGTGGTCACAATATGTTCCTGCCCTCTCACATCTTCAAATTCTGCCGGACGGAATTTTCGATACAACGCCGTATAGGACATGCTTCTCTCTCCTATCATAGGCCGGCCTTTATCCGGCCTGGTTTCTTAATCGCCAAAACTGATTCCGATTCCCTTCGCCTCTTTGATAATATCGGAATTCGGATCCACCATCTTCAGTCTGCCTGCCACCTCGCTAAGAGGCGTCTTGTCAATCGTATTGTTCTTGACCGCTACCATGTAGCCATATTCCCCGGCAATAATCATCTGGGCGGCCTTGGAGCCAAGCCTTGTGGAAATCACTCGGTCATAGGGGCTGGGGCTTCCGCCTCTCTGGGTATGGCCCGGCACAGTGATGCGCACCTCCACGCCGGAGCGCTCCTGAATCTGCTTTGCCAGCTCATAGGAGATGGACGGATATGGATTCTGCTCTAATTTCTTCTTATACTCCTTCTTAGACAAGGCCGCATCCGCCTTGGAGATCGCCCCCTCGGCAACCGCCAGTATGGTGAACCGCTTGCCTGCCTGATTGCGCTTGTCTATCGCAGCAATGACTTTATCAATATCATAAGGGATCTCCGGGATAAGGATAATATCAGCCCCTCCGGCAATGCCGGCATGAAGCGTCAGCCATCCCACCTTATGTCCCATAACTTCCACGATAAATACTCTGCCGTGAGAAGCCGCCGTCGTGTGAATGCAGTCAATGGCATCCGTCGCAATGTTGACAGCACTCTGAAAACCGAAAGTCATATCCGTTCCCCATATATCATTGTCAATCGTCTTGGGGAGACCAATGACATTCAGCCCTTCCTCGCTCAGCAGATTGGCCGTCTTCTGCGTCCCATTGCCCCCGAGGATAACCAGGCAGTCCAAATTCAGCTTATGGTACGTATGCTTCATTGCCTCTACTTTATCCAGGCCATTGGCATCCGGAACCCGCATGAGCTTGAACGGCTGTCTGGAACTCCCAATAATGGTTCCTCCTCTCGTGAGAATACCCGAAAAGTCTGAAGCGCTCAGCATTCGAAAATTGCTGTAGATCAGTCCCTTGTACCCATCCAGAAACCCATAGATTTCTACTTCATCCAGATTGGAAAACAGGCCTTTTGCCACTCCGCGCATGGTTGCGTTGAGGGCCTGACAGTCGCCGCCGCTTGTCAGCATACCGACTCTCTTCATAAAGCATTCGCCTCCCTGATATTTTACTCTGAAAGCCCACGGATTGCGGGAGTGCGCAGCACGGAGCAATCCGTGGCTTTCATGTATGGCAGTGCCCGCTTTGGCAGGCATGTCCGTTTGCTTTCTGGTCATTTATTATATATTAATTTTCTTTTCAGAACAACCCACCTGCAAAAAGTTTTTAGAGTTGCAATTGGGTACTTTTCAAACCCGAGGAATTATGCTATAATCAATGTCCGTGAGGAATTTGGAGTGGTATCGAAGTGGTCATAACGAGCTTGACTCGAAATCAAGTTGTCGGGTAACCGGCACGTGGGTTCGAATCCCACCCACTCCGTCAATAGGGAAAGTCTCGTAATAACGGGGCTTTTTTCATTTGCTATAGAAATCCCGGACAGCGCGGCCAGTCCCACTGTTCGCCGATGCCTATATCCAGCATATCAAAGCGAAAGACTGAGAATGGAATTTCCTTATCACTTCTCAGTCTTTCCTCATCGCTCTCTTCTTAATCTTGTTCCGTTTACTTTGAATATCTGCTTTATGCATGCCAAGGCGGGCACTCTTATTGACTCGGATTGCTTAGAGCGCTCCCGCAAAGTCACTTTGCCGCGCCCATCTTACATGCGCAAAATCTGCAGAAGCATGAAGATCATAACTGCTGCCGCAATTATGCGCAGCAGATATCCGCCGCCCTCCCCCGGCACACGGTCGTAGGAGCTCTCTCTGAGAATGCCCGGATCGCTCCTGTGTTCTTTATAGCGGAAGCCGTCCAATATGTAATGCCAGCCAGTCTCATCTGTGTAGACGTCCACTTCTGGAGAGCCGAGCACTCGGTAAACTGGCCATGTATATGGCTCGCTCCTGACCTGGACTGGTTCAAATGCCCCGTCATTCAGCAGTTCTACAACCAGGATATATTCGTGCTGGGTATGATATCTGCCCTTACTGCCCCTTACCAGGGAATCCCGGCGTTCACAGCTGACAATCCGCCCCCGCTTGGGCGGCCTTTGCATATATTGTCTGTGCAGCCTGCGATAGTAACATGCCCGGCGGATACGGCTGCAGGCATTGACCAGCGGCAGCAGTCCCGCCACGAGAAAAATAGCCAGCAGCCCCAGCTGTCCTGGGGATGAAGCGAGACTCCTCCCGATTGCTCCATACCAGATGAGCACGAAGAGCAGCTCCATGCCGACTCCCGTAAAGCTCTCCTGCTTTGTCCAGATCTTCCTGCGCATGAATGCCTCCTACTTATCCCTTTCTCCCTCTCGGGGCGCTCTCATCGCCTCCGTCTTATCCCGCTCTCTCTTAGCCTCTAATTCCGTCTGCTCCAGAATAAACTCAATGAAGGCTTTGACCGCCGGCGTCATATAGCGATCCTTCTTATATACAAGGTACTGGTTCCTGACCGGAGGATTCTTCCGGAACCTGAGGACGGATACCTTATTGACAAGCAGCGACGGGCTGTCCTGAATAGCTGCAACCCCCAGTCCAGACGATACAAGACCGATCAGCGTATGGTCGTCATGAGATTGGAACGCGATCTTCGGCTTGAAGCCTGCCTCTGCGCACATCTTGTTAAATACATAATTCGTTCCTGTGTTCGAGTGGGAATTAATAATAAAATTCTCATCCTTCAATATCGCCAGATCGTCAATATATTCCGTTCCTGCCAGACGGCATCTGGGCGGTACAATCAGGCAGATCTCTTCCTCCTGTATTTTGTGCTTGACAATCCCGGCGTACTTCTTCTCCGTATCATCATAATCCCCGCACAGGCCCACATCTGTACAGCCGTCGGCAATCTGCTTCAGGATCGTACTTGTAGCTTCGTAACGGATCGCGAAATCCGTCTCCGGATATTTCTTGCGGTATTTGCGGATAATATCCGGCAGATACTCCGCGCACATCGTGTAGGTGGCTGATACGGAGATGCTGCCGCTCTTCAGATCGATCATATCATGGATCTTGCGCACGCCTCCGTTCAGTTCCGCCGCGGCAGCGGTTATATTATCATAGAAGGATTCCCCATACACGGTCAGCTTGATATTTCTCCCCTTCTTCTCGAAAAGCGGGGCTCCCAGCTCTGACTCCAGATTGTTGATCGCCTTCGTCAGCGCGGACTGTGTAATGAAAAGAACATCTGATGCCTTTGTAAAGTTTCCCATATCTGCAGCCACAAGAAAATACATCAGATGCTGCCAATTCAGAAACATTAAGTCTTTCCAGTCAAAATTCATCCCATCACCTTCTCCTGTAAATTAAACGGTACCGATTCCCCTACCCAGCTTTTATTCATGAATCTTTCTCTATTTTACCGGAAAATAGCCGCTTTGTAAAGCATCGTACATCTTGGTACGCTTTTTGCAATTCCTGCAGCCCGCACACTGTGGAATTTTTTTCTCAGAATCAGGGAAATTTAGTAATTTGTATTTCCAATATGCCCGTGGTATTATACAGTTACAAGGTGAAAGGAAGCAAGAAACCGAACCCCAAATCTTCCTTCTAAAGTACCCCATATAGGCATGCTAATCCTGAGTTTGCCTAAACTGTTTGTTATTGTTTATGATACAAATGTCAATTGCGGTTTCTTGAATCCATTACCTCACATCGTAATAAATAAGCCCAAACGAAAAAGCATCTGCGTCCCGCAGGTGTTTTTTCGTTTGGGCTTTCACTTTATGAAAATAAAAATTCCGTACGCCCTGCTTAGAATCTGCTGCACAGACGCTTCCCTGACCGCTGGCTCAGCTCAGGCGCCCTTGCGGCACATGAGAGATTCCGCTTAGTGCTGCTCCATTCCTGACCTGACACGGTTCACGGATTCCCATTGCGCAAGACCCGAGCGTCAATACCAGCCGCCAGGGGCTGCTCTGCACAGACAGACCCGCGGCAGGGCATCACCCCAACTATAGCGGATTGATGGTACAGGGTGCCGCTACCTCCCCGGCTGTACGGAAACTTCTTGACTTATGGATCGCTGTATGCGTGCTTCGCAGGATTGAGTATACCTTGTTTGCGCGCATTTGTCAAACAAAACTGTCTTCTTCCCGCTCCTTATCTTCGGCGGCCTCTGGCAAGCCTTCTCTTCTTCCTCTCCTGCTTCATCTCCCTCCGGCGGCTCAGCCGTCCCAGCAGCCGTGACCCGGCTTCAAAAAGCCGTTCAATCACAAAAATCACAGACGGTGCCAGCATGAGCAATACAGCCAGCACGAGCAATTCCCCAAAGCCCAGCGCAGAAATCGAGAACAAGTCTCCCAGCCACACCACACATATCACGAATCCTGCGCCCATAGCTCCCAGCAGAATTCCTCTCTTCCAATCCACCGGCTTTGAGACGTAGTACAGCACGCACAGTCCCACTGCCCCCATCAGCACCGTGGACATGGTGGACAGGCTCTCATAGCCGAAAGAGAACGCATAGGCGAACAGCTCCACGCCCAGGATCATGAACAGGTTCGTCAGTCCACCCGGGAAGGCCCTGCGCAGCACGTTGTGCATGAAACGCCCTTTCACCAGATCGTGGTTCGGCTCTAGCGCTAAGAAGAAGGACGGCACCCCAATTGTCAGCGCACTTACCATAGAAAGCTGCAGCGGCTTGAAGGGATATGGGAAGCCTGCGTATAGGGAGCACAGCGACAAGAAGAACGAGAATATATTCTTCACCAGATACAGAGCTGCCGCTCTCTGTATATTGTTGATCACCCGCCTGCCTTCGTCTACCACCTGGGGCATGCAGCTGAAATCAGAATTCAGCAGTACAAGCTGCGCCACCTGTCTGGCAGCGTCACTTCCAGAAGCCATTGCCACTCCGCAGTCTGCGTCTTTCAGGGCCAGCACGTCGTTGACTCCGTCCCCTGTCATGGCCACCGTATGGCCCTCTGCCTGCAGAAGACGGACGAAAGTTCTCTTCTGATCTGGAGTCACCCGCCCGAATACTGTATATTTTCCGAGGGCCTCTCTCATATCCTCTTCTGTGGCCAGACCAGACGCGTCAACATATTGTCCGGCGTCTGCAATCTTTGCCCTGGCCGCGACCCTGGATACTGTCAGGGGATCATCTCCGGATATCACTTTGACTGCTACCCCCTGAGAAGCAAAATAGGCAAACGTATCCGGTGCTTCTTTTCTGACCGGATTATTCAGGGCTATCAAGGCCAGCGGGACGATATCTGCCGGAAGACTCCCTGGCTTGGGCTGTCCCTGGCTGCCGGCCAGGAGCAGGACGCGGCATCCTCGTTCCTGGTATATGGCAACCTGTCCCGCGATCTCCCGATAGCGGCCCCTCATGATGAAATCCGGAGCCCCGACCAGGTAAGAACCTTCCCCGCGAAATGTCACCGCGCTCCACTTCGTCTCAGAGGAGAAGGGAACCACCTCTAAAGCTTCCCAAGAAGTTCCTCCGGCAAACCGCTCTTTCATCGCTCGTCCCGTATCATTGTCAGCACCGGCCGCCTCGTAGAAGGCGGACAAGATCTCTTCTGCCTCATACAGGGAGACTGGAGCCCCTTCCAGCAGGCGGAAATCCTCAACATTCATCTGCGGCTCCGTAATGGTTCCTGTCTTGTCCACACACAGCACATCCACCCGGGCCAACGTCTCTATTGCCTTCATATCATGGATCAGCGTCCTGCGTCCCGCAAGTCTCACCACGCTTACCGCCAATGCCACGCTGGTGAGCAGATAGAGTCCTTCGGGAATCATCCCAATCAGCGCAGCCACTGTGGATACAACTGCCTGACGCATTCCTTGTTCCTGGACAACATACTGATTGTAGAACATGGCGGCTCCGATAGGAATAAGGGCAATCCCCACTACCCTGATCAGCCGGTCAAGGGAGGACATCATCTCCGACTTTGCCGCCCCTCCTTCTGCTTTTGCCTCCATCGTGAGACGGGAGACATAGGAATCAGCCCCTACTTTGTCCATTCTTGCCCGGCACTTTCCGGACACAACAAAACTGCCGGATAAGATTTCATCTCCGGGGCTTTTCGCTACCGGATCTGCCTCCCCGGTGATCAGCGCCTCATTTACCTGAATCTGTCCTTCCAGTACAGTTCCGTCAGCGGGAATTTGGCATCCCGCCGCCAGCTCTGTCACGTCCTCACGAACAATTTCCTCCAAGAGGACTGCCCTCACCCTGCCCTCGCGAACCACTTGAACGGTAGGCTCTGCCAGCAGATTCAGCTTCTCAATCGTGCGTTTGGAACGGATCTGCTGGATAATTCCAATGACTGTATTCGCCGCCGCAATGAGCAGGAACAGCATGTCCTGGTATTCTCCCACGAGAATCAGCAGCACTGCCAGCACAATAAAAATCAGGTTAAAAAAAGTACAGACATTTTCCCGAATAATGTCTTTGTCTGATTTCGCCGGCGGCTCTACCGGGAGATTGCCGTACCCATTATCCCACAGCCGCCTCGCCTGTTCCTCGGTTAGGCCCTCGCGCGGCTTGGGGCTGATAAGCGGAATCTCCTCTCTCACTCTTTTCTGCCGTTCTTCTGCTGCCCCCCGCTGTCTTCTTGGAATTCTCATTTGTATCACTCCATATCCTTTTCCTGTCCTTTGCGCTTTCTCTCTTCTTTTTCCCTCTTATTTCTTTGCCTCAGCTCTGCAAAAAACTCTTTCAGCATCTGGCTGCACGTTTCTTCCAATACCCCTGTGCGTATTCGCACTTGATGGTTAAACTGGGGCATCTGCAGGATATTCAGGACAGAGCCCGCGCACCCGGCCTTGGGATTCATGCAGCCGATCACCACCTCTGTCATCCGGGACTGCACAATTGCCCCCGAACACATCTGGCACGGTTCTAATGTCACATACATCGTGCAGCCCTCTAGCCTCCAGTCGCCCATTTTTCTGCTTGCCCTGCGTATCGCCGTGATCTCTGCGTGAGCCAGCGTATTTTTGTCAGTATTTCTGCGGTTATATCCCCTGCCTATGATCTGCCCATCATATACGATCACACAGCCAATCGGGACTTCCCCCTTCTTATAAGCCAGCCTTGCCTGGGCCAGGGCCGCTTTCATGTACTTCTCATCACTATCCATCGGTCTTCTAACTCCCTTTTCTCTGTCATTCCAACTCCCTCAGCCAGTATCCTACATTTTCGCCGTCTTCATATCCGCTTTCGATTTTCCTGAATTCCTGGAAGCCGAACAGAGAAGCCATAATCTTCTCCTGAACATAGAATTCGCCCGGCACTCCAAGCAGAAAAACCCCGTCTGATGCCCTTTTCCCCAGCAATAGATGCCCATAGCTGTAGAAACCGTGAAGCAAAAAGCTGTTATTCACAAGCGGCCTCACAGCCGTCCCAAGCTCCAGCAGATCCTGCGGCTCTCCATACACGTACACGTCCTTATCTTCATCTCCAAAGGGCTTCTGATGCTCTCTGCCCTTAAATATCCGCTTCCACGCAAACTGACTGCCTTCTCTCCCTGCTCCCTCCTGACGTCTCGGCTGCTGCCCAGGTGCATCAGAGGGCACAGGCTCTCTTCCCTGAGCGTCTCCCGGCATATGTTCCGGGATAGCTGTCTCTTGCGGAACTGCCGCCGCCATAGCCGCTGCCTGGACAGGCGCCTCCGCTTCCCTTGTCTCCTCCTTCGGCCGCCCTTCCGCTTTCTGCTCCTGAAAGCTATCATGGATCCTGAAACGTTCAAAACATACCGGCCCATCATCCCAGCGAGTAGCGAAGAGGTCTTCCTTCTCTGATAAAATTACAATTCCTGCCATATCGTTTAGTTCTTTTCCGGAATTCTGGATGTCATCAGAAGCGGTCACGAGTCGCAGCTCACCTTCTCCGTTTTTGGGGCGGAATTCTCCCAGATAGACCCCCCGGATATCTTCCCCTGCCCGGTAGAATATATATGCTCTGCACCCTACGCCCTCCGCGGTCCAGGCCCCTTTGATATGTATCTGTATCCGGCATTCTCCGTTTCTGGATTCTACTTTGGTAAATCCAATATTTTTTGTCCGGTTCTCATTGTGATACAGATAAATATATGCCACCAGTCGCTTATAATCCGACATCTTCCGCTCTCCTTCAAAAGTTCTTCTCCCTTATGTGTATTCATCTTTCTTCTGGAAAAGAACTCCTTCCGGCACAATTTGCAGCTATCTGTATAAGCAGTCCGACAAGGCCGCGAATTCATTCAGACCTAGGGCCTCTCCCCGGATATCTATCCGAAGGCCTGTCTTCCGTAGGGCATCCTGCACTTGTTCCTTTGTCAGCCCCAGTTCCTTCGCGTTGGACAGCGCGTTCACCAATGTCTTGCGCCTCTGATTGAACGCTGCCCGGATAATGGCGAACATCTTCTTCTCGTCGTTCACCTTCACCGGCGGTTCCGTATGTCTTGTCAGACGTATCACCGCCGATCCAACCTTCGGTCTCGGCATGAAACAATTGGGCGGCACATTCGCTGCCAGATATGGTTTGGCAAAATATTGAACAGCCAATGAGAGGGCTCCATATTCCTTCGTTCCCGGTTCAGCCTGCATACGCATAGCCACCTCTTTCTGTACCATGACCGTCATACTCTCCATCGGCACATTGCCCTCGAACAGCCCCATAATAATCGGCGTCGTAATATAATACGGCAGGTTGGCAACCACTTTCACCGGCCTGCCCTCATTTTTCTGCCTCACGAGCCCGGCAATATCCAGCCGCAGCACATCCTCATGTATAATCGTGACATTCTCATATCCCCCCAGCGTATCTTCCAGAATTGGTATGAGATTCTTGTCAATCTCCACAGCAGCCACCTCCCTGGCCGCCTCCGCCAGGTACTGGGTCATCGTCCCGATACCCGGCCCTATCTCCAGGACAAAGTCCTCCTTCGTGATGTCGGCTGCTCGGATAATTTTCTCCAGCACCCTCCCATCAATCAGAAAATTCTGTCCGTATTTTTTCTGAAATACAAAATGATATTTATTCAAAATTTCTATCGTGCTCTTAGGATTTCCCAGAGTCGGCGCCATTTGATCCTCTCCTATCGTATTCACATTCTCACGGCAAAAACAGTTTCTTGGCATTCTCCCATGTGACCTCTTCTACTTCCTGCTGGGTACATCCTTTTATGCGGGCGATCTCCTCAGATATGTATGGCAGATATCCGGAATCATTGCGCTTGCCCCTGTAAGGCACAGGAGCAAGGTATGGACAGTCAGTCTCCAGCAGAATGGACTCCAGGGGAATCTCTTCCACCACCTCTTTTAGCTTTCTGGCATTTTTGAAGGTTACAACTCCCCCCACTCCGATAAAATAGCCCATGCCGACGTATTCCCTGGCAATTTCCTTAGAATAAGAAAAACAGTGGATCACGCCTCCTGCGCCATGTTCTCCGGCGAACTTCTTCATAATATCCAGCGTATCCTGCGCTGCCTCCCGGCTGTGAATGATAACTGGAAGGTTCACCTCGGCTGCCATCTGCAGCTGCCTCCAAAACCACTCTCTCTGGGTCTCCCTGGGGGCTGCGTCCCAATAGTAGTCCAGCCCGATCTCTCCCACTGCCACCACCTTCCCGCGGCTGCACTGCTCTTTCAGCCAGTTCAGCTTCTCCTCGTCCAATTCCTTCGTCTCATCCGGGTGTACACCCACGGCCGCATAGACAAAGGGATATCTGTCCGCCAAATCTATGGACCTTCTGCTTGACTCTATACTAGCCCCAACGTTTATCACATGAGAGATCCCAGCCTGGTGCACAGTCTCCAGCAGGCTCTCCCTGTCTTCTTCAAAGGCTTCGTCGTCATAGTGGGCATGGCTCTCAAATATCATATCTGTTATCCTCTCCTATTGTCCGGCATCCCAGCCAGACGCATCTGACAGCATGCCGTTTTCTATATTTTAGCAGATTTGGTGCAAAAGAAAAGGGGGCATGTTTCCCCCTTCCGACAGACTGCCGGGATATGCCATTTGCGGACTGCTGGTTATTCTTGACAATTTTTCTCACTATGCTTATAATCTACTCTAGATAAGGGAGTAGTTGGCACATAGATACTCTATGTGCGGCAGGTTCAACATTCTGATACTCAGTTGTTACGATTCACAGCCGATACAAAATGGACAACCAACGCGTCGTGCTTGCACGTAAGCGTGTGTTGTCCATTCTGTATCAGGACTGTGAATCAGTCACCCCACCCACATAAGCATCCCTAGCGACGCAAGGCGCGAGACTGGAGCCTCGAAGAGGCGACGGATGCGCATGCGGGTGGGGTGGCTGTGAATCGTAACACCCAGTTATCTGGCCCTGCCTATGATATGTTCGGCTGTCTATAACGAGACTTATCTGCCTTAGGCAGATGAGCCTCGTTTTTTTGCGCAGTATGCCCGGCAAACGGTTTTCCCTGTCCGATTTGTTTGGCAGCTCCTCCTCGTCAGCCGTTGCTGCAGTTGGCGTTAAGTTTTTTTACAAGCTTTAAGAAAATCTTAAGAAAAAACATTGGGAATTTAAGAAAGGAACAGGATATACTATGAGTACAGCAGAATTATTTATCCTTGCAGTGGGCTTATCGATGGACGCTTTTGCGGTTGCGGTCTGTAAGGGCTTGTCCATGCCGAAGATGAACTGGCGGCATGCCATTCTTATCGGCCTCTATTTTGGCTTTTTTCAGGCTTTCATGCCTCTCGTAGGGTATTTCCTCGGAATCGGCTTCCAGGGAATTATTGAGTCTTTCGACCACTGGGTCGCGTTTGTGCTCCTCGTCCTGATCGGGCTGAATATGGTGAAAGAATCCCGGTCCCAAGAGTCTGAATGTGCAACCCCCACCGTACACTTCAAGGAAATGATCATTCTGGCTATTGCAACAAGTATTGATGCCCTGGCTGTGGGTGTCACCTTTGCTTTCCTCAAGGCAGACATCCTTCCAGCTGTGAGTTTTATCGGCACGATTACGTTCCTGCTGTCCTGTCTGGGTGTAAAAGCCGGCAACGTGTTCGGCTCCCGCTATAAGTCGGCAGCAGAATTAGCAGGAGGCTTCATTCTTATCCTGATCGGGCTGAAAATCCTGCTGGAGCATCTGGGCATTCTACTCTTATAGCAGCTAATATGCCTGCGAAAGCGGGCACCGACATATGAAAGTCAGCTGCGGCGGTTATGCCGCCCAGAGACGACTGCTAGTTTTCAGAAAGGACGGTTGCCTATGACCACTTACAGAAGAACACGCACCCTACGCATCGCAGCCGCTGGCGTTTTATGTACCTTTGCAGTATTCTCCCTTTGTTCTGTCAACCACTTTATTTCCCGGGCTAATCCGATCTCTGACCGTCAGCTTGTCATCAATGCCCTGGGGGACAGCATTACTTATGGTTCTGGAACAAGCAGCGAGGACAGCATCTACATCAATCAGATCGGTACTGTTCTGGGAGCTGATGCCGTGAATAATTACGGCCTTCCCAGCTCTCCCGTATCCAATACCATTAATCCGGCCCTGTCTCCCCAGGAAAATCAGAGCCTCTCTTTCCTGGAGCGCTATACAAGTATGTCTAAGGATGCAGATATTGTGTTTGTCTTCGGGGGGGTAAATGATTACTCTTTGAATGTTCCTCTCGGCGACGAGAACGATACTTCAAGCAGCACTTTCTCCGGCGCCCTGAATACATTGTTCCAGGGCCTTATTGAGCAGTATCCAGACAGCAAAATCATCGCCCTGACCCCAATCCAGCGTTCTGATCAGACCGGTACGAACGAGGCCGGTCATGAGTTGGAAGATTATGCGAACTGTGTCACCGACATTGCCCGCAACTATAAGGAAGTAGATTCCATTGACCTGTATCATGCGCCTGAACTGAACTTTTCCAGCGAAGAGGCATCCTCCGCTTATCTGACGGATGGGCTGCATCCCAATGACGCCGGACAGGAGAAGATTGCCCAGTATGTTCTCGGCATCATGTCGGCGTCGGCTCACTGATTCATCATCCAGCCTTCTGCCTCCTTGCTATTCAACCGCCCCTGCGAGGGCGGTTTTGTCTGCCTTGCGGAAAAATAGAAATCCCAGAAAGAACATAATCGCCAGCGCCCCAACGCCCACATTGACGCTTCCAGTTGCCTGGCTGACCACCGATACGAGCATCGTTCCCATGAATGAGGCCCCTTTTCCGCATATATCGTAAATTCCGAAGTATTCCCCGGATTTTTCTGCAGGAATGATTTTGGCAAAATAAGACCGGGATATCGCCTGCACGGCTCCCTGGAACAGCCCTACGCAGCATGCCAGCAGCCAGAACTGATACTGTTTTGTCATCCCCATCCCATACAAGGCAATGAAGAAATAGGCTGCTATACAGATTTTAATCAGTCTGCCCGCTGATACTCTCCGAGATATGCCCCCAAAACACAAGGCTGCCGGGAAGGCGATCACTTGGGTAAGCAAAAGGGCCAGCAGCAGCCCTGTGGTGTCCAGCCCCAAGGCAGTCCCGTAAGCCGTGGCCATATCGATAATTGTATACACTCCATCTATATAGAAGAAAAAGGCGATTAAGAAATAGAGCACTTTCTTCTCTCTTCCCAGCTCGCGAAATACTCCTCCCAGCCGAAGGATGCTTGCCCTTACCGGATGTTCCCCGGCCTCTATACAATGTCTCTGACGATAAGCCCGCACCAGCGGCATCGCCAGCAGCACCCACCACAGCGCTGTTAGGGCAAATGCCGCAGCCATCGCAGTTTGGAGTGTGATTCCGATAGAAGAGTAGGAGAGGACCAGTACAATACTTACAAGGAATGGGATACAGCTTCCGATATAGCCCCAGGCATATCCATGGGACGACACTTCATCCATCCGGCCGCTCTCAGAGACGTCCGTCAGCATGGAGTCATAGACAACCAAGCTCAAAGAATATGCCGATTTAGCTAGGATAAACAATCCCAGGAACCATATCCATGAGGAAAGGAACCCTAGCAGCACGCAGCCAAACGCTCCTATCAGCAAAGATCCCATAAAAATCCGTTTCTTCCACCCCTGCAGATCCGACAGCGTCCCCAGGGTCGGGCCAAGTATCGCCACAAGGATGGTGGATGCCGATGTTGCATATCCCCAGTAGGCCAAATAGTCCACATCGGATATCCCGGCGCTCTCTGCCAAATAATTAAAGTAGATCGGCATAATCGTGGTTACAAGCAGGGTAAACGCAGAGTTTCCCACGTCATACAATACCCACTTTTTTTCAAGTTTAGTCAATCGAAACTTCATAGGTGAGTTCCTCCTCCAGAGGCAGTACCGGTATGGACTGCCAGTCTTGTCCGGCGTCAAAAGTCCTGTCGAATTCCGGCGCCAGCGCATCCTCTCCCTTGAGCACCGCCCGATAAGGCGGTGTCAGTTTCAGCACGAGTTCTAGTGCCCGATCCATCAATTTTTCCAATCTCAGACAGCTGTCTGCGCAGGCAGGCCGCGGTTCTTTCTCGATAATCCATCCTCCAAGCTGCTCGTATTTCCCCGCTATGCGCAGCGCCCCGTGAAGGGCGGCCCGCTTACAGCTTCCTTGCGGGATCAGCAGACGGCTGTAAAAAATCAGGGAGCGCAGCGCCTTCTCCACTCTTGCCTCCCCGACACCTGGAAAAAAGGGAGCGATCACGGCGGCGTTTTGGTTGCTGGGAACAATATGTCCGGCAGCAAAAAATTTCTGGGGATCCAGTCCTGCATTCACCATGAGCCTGCGGTCAAACTCCGTCTCAATCTCTGTGTGTGTGACTTTGGATCTGTGAATTTTATTCTCGATATATCCATGACAGGTACAGTCCAGGGCAAAATGGCAGAGAAAGCCAAGGAGGTATGCCTCCTGCTGCTCCC
>CALWRT010000135.1 GCA_944384015.1 uncultured Lachnospiraceae bacterium
ATTGGCGATATGAACTTGGCTCTGATCCATCCATCGGTAAACATCGCCTCTCCAAAGGTACGGGTCAGCAATTCTGTCAAGGTGCAGAAAAACTGTGCCCCCTGTACGATCGGTATCCGGAGATTCCGACAAAGGAGGCAGGAATGCCGGCGCAGTCATCAGGAAGAAATATCGGCATATTTTTCCTGTTTCGGTAATCAGATTTGCTGCGTAAATCCTTTGACATTTTTGCTTATGGGGAGTACAATATTTATTGTGGAAATCAGGGGTGCCAATCCCATGGCTGAGAAGAGGCGGAAGAGGCCTCTAACCCTTTGAACCTGTATCGGATAATGCCGGCGTAGGGAGTATTGGCCTGTATAAGAAGCGCAGAGGACAGCATAAGCTGCTGGGACATTGCATAAGCTTATCAGGCAGGAACTTTGGACGAGACTACCCCGCCGGGATTCTGGCGGGGCTTTATTATTGCGCAAAGAACGTTGGCTTCCGCGTGGTAAGACGCTCTGCAGGACGGTGATGTATGTCCTGCAGGCATTAAGCCGAACAAAAGGAAATTGTAAGAAGGAGGAGCGAAGAATGATAAGTTACACAACGCAGATGGATGCGGCCAGACAAGGAGTCTTAACGAAGGAAATGAAGGCGGTCGCGGAGTATGAAAAGATAAGCGAGCAGGAATTAATGGAGCTGGTCGCAAAGGGGCAGGTATGCATCCCGGCCAATAAGAACCACAAGTGCCTGAAGCCGTATGGAATCGGCAGGAGACTGAAGACAAAAATCAATGTAAATCTAGGAACGTCCAGAGATTGTATGGATATGGACGTGGAAATGGAGAAGGTGATGGCCTCAGTCAATATGGGCGTGGAATCCATTATGGACTTGAGCTCTTATGGGGACACGCAGAAATTCCGCAGGAAGCTGGCTCAGGAATGCCCGGCAATTCTGGGAACCGTGCCGATTTATGACGCTGTCGTCTACTATAACAAAGCGCTGAAACTAATTACATCAGATGAATGGATTGATATTGTGAGGATGCATGCCGAGGACGGGGTGGACTTCCAGACAATACACTGCGGAATTAACCGTCAGACCGCCCAGCGGTTTAAGAAGGCGAAACGCCATACCAATATTGTATCCAGGGGAGGCTCGATTATCTTTGCGTGGATGGAACTGACAGGGCAGGAAAATCCGTTCTATGAGCGATTTGATGAGATTCTGGATATATGCCGGGAATATGACGTCACATTAAGTCTTGGAGATGCCTGCAGGCCGGGCAGCATTGAGGACGCGGGGGATATTCCGCAGATTGAAGAACTTGTGACATTGGGAGAATTGGCAGAGCGGGCCTGGGCGAAGGATGTGCAGGTGATGATTGAGGGGCCGGGACATATGCCGCTCAATCAGATTCAGGCAAATATGGAGATTCAGCAGACAATCTGCAAGGGAGCCCCGTTCTATGTACTTGGGCCTCTGGTGACTGATGTAGCTCCAGGCTATGACCATATTACGTCGGCGATCGGAGGGGCGATTGCCGCCACATACGGGGCCTCCTTCCTCTGCTATGTGACACCGGCAGAGCATCTGCGCCTGCCAACGGTAGAGGATGTCAAGGAGGGAATTATCGCGTCTAAGATCGCGGCCCACGCGGCGGACATTGCCAAGGGCCTGCCGGGAGCCAGAGACTGGGATTATGAGATGAGTGAGGCGAGAAGAGAGCTGAACTGGGAGCGGCAGTTTGAACTGGCGATGGATCCGGAGAAGGCGAGAAGGTACCGTGCGGAGTCCACGCCTGAGAGAGAGGATACTTGTACGATGTGCGGCAAGATGTGCGCGGTGAGAAATATTAATAAGATTCTTCGGGGTGAAGACGTGGACATAATGGATGATCCTGAGAACTAGGATTCTTCGGGGCTTTCATAGGTATAAAAGGGGAGTTGTCAGATGAAGGAGAGGAAGATCAGCGGAATTCTGGAGAGTGTAAGACGGGATTGTCCGCTGGTACACTGCATTACAAATTATGTGACCGTGAATGATGTGGCTAATATGGTGCTGGCCTGCGGAGGATCTCCTATTATGGCAGATGACATCCGGGAGGCGGCAGAGATTACTTCTATCTGCAATGCTACGGTCATTAATATCGGGACGCTGAACAGCAGAACGATAGAATCTATGGCGGCAGCGGGAAAACGGGCCGCAGAGCTGGGACATCCGGTCGTGCTGGATCCGGTGGGAGCTGGAGCCTCTGATTTAAGGACAAGGACGGCAGTCCGCCTCATGGAGGAAGTGCCGTTTACCGTAATACGAGGAAATATATCCGAGATTAAGACGCTCTATGAGGGAAGCGGATCAACGAAAGGCGTGGATGCCAGCCAGGAAGACCAGATTAGGACTGACACACGTCAGGAGGCGGCAAAGCTCGCCCGGAAGCTGGCAGAGCGCGCAGGCGCGATTGTGGCCATCACAGGCGCAGTGGATATCATCGCAGACAAGGAGGGAGGCTACTTTGTGTATAATGGGACAGAGATGATGTCCAAAATCACCGGGACAGGCTGTATGCTGAGCGCTGTCATAGCCGCTTGCTGCGCCGCGAATCCTACGCGCCTTCTAGAGGCTGTGACAGCGGCTATTGCGGCAGAAGGACTGTGCGGAGAAATGGCCTGGAAGAAGGCGCAGGAGCAGGGGGCGGGCACGTCCTCCATGAGAACTTGGCTGATTGACGCGATGAGCACCTTGACGGAGGAACAATTGCTGGCGGGGCAGAAAATCGAACCGTTTTGACATTGGAGGGACGTACCATGGATCAGGACAGAGATGAGAAGGCCGTACGAAAAAGGCAGACAAAGCTGAGAGAGGCTATGCGCTTGTATGCAGTGACAGATTCAGCATGGCTGAATGGCCGTGCGCTGGAAGATGATGTGAGGGAAGCCCTTAAGGGCGGAGCTACTTTTATACAAATACGTGAAAAGAGTCTGGATTATGAGACATTTCGGGAGCGGGCAAAGCGAGTGCAGCAAGTGTGCCGGGAATACCAGGTGCCTTTTGTTGTGAATGACGAGGTTGATCTGGCAAAAGAGATTGCTGCAGACGGCGTACACATCGGACAGAGTGATATGGAGCTGGAAAGAGCGCGCAGATTGCTTGGACCGGATAAAATAATCGGAGTATCGGTCCGGACCGTTGAGCAGGCGCTGCGTGCTGAGGCAGGCGGAGCAGATTATCTTGGAGTCGGAGCAGTATTCCACACGTCTACAAAAGCAGACGCAGCCGATGTGTCCGCGGGGGAACTTCGGGCAATCTGCCAAGCGGTCACGATCCCGGTTGTGGCCATTGGAGGGATCGGGCTCGGGAATATTCACAGGCTTGCAGGGAGCGGAATTGACGGCATTGCTGTAGTGTCTGCGATTTTTGGATCAGAAGATATACAGGAGGCAGCCAGGGAACTTCGCAGAAAAGCAGAAGAACTATTTGCCCGGAAGAGGATGATTTTGCAGGAGGCCAAATGTGCTGCATTTGATGTGGACGGAACGCTGATTGACTCCATGGGCATGTGGAGGGAACTGGGAGACCGCTATCTGGCAGTGAAAGGGCTGTCTCCGAAACCGGGACTGTGGGAGGCGATAAAAGTGCTGACCCTTCCCCAGTCAGGGGTCTACTTGAAGGAAACCTACGGAATGCAAGAGACCGCAGAGGAGATTATGGAGGAAATTGCCGAGATGGTGAGGCAGTTTTATGATGAGGAGGCACAGGAAAAACCTGGAGCGCTCAAGTATTTGCGGTATTTATCCGGCAGAGGCGTCTGCCTGTGCTTTGCTACGGCATCAGAGCGCCGACAGGTGGAACCGGCGCTGAGGAGACTGGGCATGTGGGAGTATTTTGACAAGAGTTTCACCTGTACAGAAGTCGGGATCGACAAAAATACGCCCCAGTTCTGGAAGTATGTGGCCAATTCCTGTGGTTTCCAACCAGAGGATATGGAAGTATATGAGGATGCGCCTCATGCGGCGAAGAGCGCTATGGAAGCGGGATGTCCCGTGACGGCTGTGTATGACGAGAGCTCTGCGGAAAATGAGGAAGAGCTGAGGCAGATAGCGCATCGGTATATCAGAAGTTATGAAGAGCTGATAGAGGGAACAGAGGACAGAAGCGCGGGTGATTATCAAAGTACGGGCTGCGGCAGAAACATGAGCAATACAGGCGAGAGGGGCGAGTAACAGATGAAGAAGATGCCTTGTGTATTGTCAATTGCCGGTTCGGACTGCAGCGGCGGAGCGGGAATCCAGGCGGATCTGAAGACGATGGCGGCTCACGGTGTCTATGGTATGGCGGTGATCACTGCGGTAACGGCGCAAAATACGCTGGGGGTTGCCCGGGTAATGCCGGTGCCTCCACAGATGCTGGAGGAGCAGCTGCGCTGTGTGCTGGACGATATTTTTCCGGATGCGGTGAAGATAGGAATGCTGACAGACGCAGACGCAGTGAGAACTGTTGCCGGGGTACTCAGAGCATACTCGGTCAAACATGTGGTGATTGATCCGGTAATGGTATCTACAAGCGGTGTTAGGCTGTTGGAGAAAGAGGCATCCAAGGCGCTGATAACGGAACTGTTCCCGCTGGCGGAGATGATTACGCCGAATCTTCCGGAGGCAGAGGCACTGGGAAGAGGCTTTGACACAGTACAGCAGGAGTGGAATTCATTCGAGGCGGAGAAGAGGATCGGGTATCTGGCCCGGGAAATTGAACGGAAGATTCCTGGCAGGGAGAAGCCGTGTATTTTGATGAAAGGCGGACACCTGCGGGACAGAGCTGACGACTATCTGTGGAAGGATGGACGGCTTGTCCGCTATGGGGCAGAGAGAATTGACAATCCCAATACACATGGTACCGGCTGCATACTCTCCACAGCGATTGCCTGCAATCTTGCAGGAGGGCTTGGCGCTGAGAGAAGTGTGAAAGAAGCAAAAGAGTATTTGAAGGGACTGCTTCAGAAGGGATTGAGGATCGGTCATGGAAATGGGCCGTTGATATAGAGACGGAGCTGGGAAATTTTCACAAATTTCCCGGCTCTTTTTCTGTAAAAACTACCAAAGTGAATAGAAATCAGGCTTATAATCTTGACTTTTTTTGTCAAGATTGGTATGATTGGGACAAGATGGAGTGGAATCTATCAATCATATAGCAGAGGATAAAGATGATACAAATAGTAGGAGGGAAGAAGGATGCTTATTACGAGAGAGACAGATTACGCTCTGCGGATACTGCGAGCTCTCTCAGACGGCAGCCAGAAGACTGTAGGGCGTATTGCCGCAGAGCAGCTGATTCCTCAGCAATTTGCCTATAAGATCATGAAGAAGCTGAGCAAAGCGGGACTTGTCTCTGTCAGCCGCGGAACGGAAGGCGGATGCAGGCTTTCGGCCGATCTTAAGGAAGTGTCCCTATACCACCTCATGGAGGCGATGGAAGAGGGGACGCAGATTATCGCCTGTATGCAGGATGGGTATGAATGTCCATGGAAGGAGAAAAACAGCCTATGCCGGATACATGGCAGATTAGCGCTGGTGCAGAGGCGGCTGGACAAAGAGCTGAAAGGGCACAGCCTGCATAATCTGATCTTCGGGACATGAATTCTGTGCGGCGATGAGCAGTGCAGAAGACAGCAGTAGGGCAGGGATGTGAATTAAACTGGATAAATATTATCTAGTTATATATAGCAAATAGCAAACGCTAACACACAGCAAAACAAAGGAGTACGAAAACATAAGAAAATTAGAAGGAGGTAACGGCATGTATTTTAAGACAACGAAGGAGCATGAAGAATTCCGGGCCAAGGTGAGAGCTTTTGCAGAAGAAGAAGTGAAACCGATCGCATTTCTCCTGGATAAGGAGAATCGGTTCCCGGAAGAGGCAGTCAAGAGAATGGCTGAACTTGGACTTATGGGCATCCCTTATCCAAAAGAATATGGAGGAGCGGGGCTGGACGTGATAAGCTATGCGATTGCAGTAGAAGAATTGTCCAGAGTAGACGGGGGAACAGGAGTTATACTCTCGGCGCACGTGTCGCTGGGATCCTGGCCAATCTTCGCATTCGGAACAGAAGAACAGAAGCGGAAATATCTTGTGCCCCTGGCAAAGGGAGAGAAAATCGGGGCATTCGGGCTTACTGAGCCTAATGCCGGTTCAGACGCAGGCGGGACGGAGACGACTGCTGTGCTGAAGGGGGACCATTATGTGCTCAACGGCGGCAAGATTTTCATCACTAACGCGCCGAAAGCAGATACCTATGTCGTCTTTGCTGTGACCACTCCTGATATCGGAACCCGCGGAATCTCCGCGTTTATTGTAGAAAAAGGCTGGAAGGGCTTCGATTTTGGTGACCATTATGATAAGATGGGCATCCGCTCTTCCACAACGGCAGAATTGATTTTTAACGACGTAAAGGTTCCGAAGGAGAATTTGCTGGGCAAAGAGGGAGAAGGATTTAAGATCGCGATGGCAACTCTGGATGGAGGACGCATCGGGATCGCGGCGCAGGCCCTTGGAATCGCCCAGGGAGCCAACGACGCCGCGGTGGAATACGCGAAGGAGCGTATTCAGTTTGGCAAGCCGGTTGGATTCCAGCAGGCGATCTCCTTTAAATTAGCAGATATGGCTACGAAGCTGCGCTGTGCGAGATTTCTCGTGTACTCGGCAGCAGAATTGAAGGAACATCATGAGCCTTATGGGACAGAGGCGGCAATGGCGAAAATGTACGCCTCTGATATTGCTCTGGAAGTCACGAACGACGCTCTTCAGATCCACGGCGGAGCCGGATTCATGAAGGGAATGGAAGTGGAGCGGGCTTACCGTGACGCGAAGATCACGACAATCTATGAGGGAACAAATGAAATCCAGAGAGTGGTAATAGCCGCAGGTATTCTGGGCAAACCGCCGAAGAGCGAGAGCGAATCCTCCAGCAGGCCGAAGAAGCCGGCTCCTGTCACCGGCATACGCAAGAAACACATTTTCCGGGATGGATCTGCGCAGGAGAGAGTGGCGGAATTAGTAGAGCATTTGAAGAAAGACGGCCATGATTTCACGGTGGGTATTCCGATGGATACACCGATTACCCAGGCAGAACGGGTAGTGTCCGCAGGTCAGGGTATCGGGAGCAAGGAAAATATGAAGCTCATTGAGGAGCTTGCTAAGGCGTGCGGTGCGGCTATAGGGTCTTCCAGGCCGGTGGCCGAAACACTGAAATATGTGCCGCTTGACCGCTACGTGGGTATGTCGGGCCAGAAGTTTACCGGCAACCTGTATATTGCCTGCGGTATCTCAGGCGCGATCCAGCATCTGAAGGGCATCAAGGACGCCTCGACTATCGTGGCGATCAATAAGAACGCAGGAGCGCCGATCTTTAAGAACTGTGACTACGGGATTGTGGGAGATGTGGAAGAGATTCTGCCTCTTCTGGCACAGGCACTGGATACCGGAGAGAAGAAACCGGCACCTCCGATGGTGAAGATGAAACGCCCTGCCCCGCCTAAGCCGGAACCGATCGGCAAGAGATATGTCTGCGGAGGATGCGGCTACGAATATATTCCGGAGCTAGGAGATCCCGACGGAGAAATTGCTCCCGGCACGCTGTTCGAGAAACTTCCGGAAGACTGGGTATGTCCGGAATGCGCAGAGAGCAAGGAAATGTTTATTGAAGCGTAAAGGAGGATGAAAGGATGTATTGTGTACGAAATATAACGGAAGACCTCTACTGGGTAGGGGCTAATGACCATAGGCTGCACTTGTTTGAGAATATCCACCCGATTCCCCGGGGCGTGTCTTATAACGCATATTTGCTGCTGGATAAACAGACGGTGCTGTTCGACACCGTAGATTGGTCGGCCTGCCGGCAGCTCCTTGAGAATATAGAGCATTTACTAGGCAAGCGGCCCTTGGACTATCTCGTTATTAACCATATGGAACCGGATCACGGCGCTTCTATCGAAGAGATTCTGCTGCGCTGGCCTAAGGTGAAGATTATTTCCACAGAGAAGGCGTTTATGCTGATGAGGCAGTTCGGATTCCACGTAGACAGCCATGAATTGATTGAGGTGAAGGAGGGAGATACATACTCTTTCGGCAGTCATACGGTTACATTTGTGGCTGCTCCGATGGTTCACTGGCCGGAGGCAATGGTCACATTTGACACGACCAGCGGCGCCCTTTTTTCAGCGGATGCCTTTGGTTCCTTCGGAGCCCTGGACGGCAAGCTATTTGCTGATGAAGTCAATTTCGACCGTGACTGGCTCAATGATGCCCGCAGATATCTGACGAATATTGTGGGAAAATATGGTCCTCATGTACAGCTGCTTCTGAAGAAGGCAGGAGGAATTCTGGATCAGATCAAATATATCTGCCCGCTGCACGGGCCGGTATGGCGCAAAGATTTGATGTATTTTATCGATAAGTATGATAAGTGGAGCCGGTATGAACCGGAGGAAAAAGGGGTTATGATTGCCTATGCTTCTATGTACGGCAATACAGAAGCAGCTGCCCAGGCTCTCGCCGCGAAGCTGTGCGAGAAGGGCATGACCAATGTATGGGTCTATGACGTATCTAACACCCATGTATCGGAACTTGTATCAGAGTCTTTCCGGCTGAGCCACATTGTGCTGGCCAGCGTTACCTACAACCTTGGCATTTATCCGGTAATGCATGATTATCTAATGCACCTGAAGGCGCTGAACCTGCAGAACAGAACCTTCGCCATCATAGAAAACGGCTCCTGGGCATGCAAGTCAGGAGACTTGATGCAGAAGTTCATTAACGAAGAGATGAAAAATATGACGGTGCTGAATGAACGGCTCAGTCTCGCCTCCTCATTAAATGAGGGGAAGGCGGGAGAGCTGGAAGTTCTGGCTAATGCGGTGATGGATTCCATGAAAGAAGAATGATGGAAAAATTTTTCCGCCGGATGTGCGCGCGCGTCCGGGCTATGCGGTTATTTCGCATATAACGGCAGAAGTCCGCGGGATGCCTGTTCTAATAGGCATCCTGCGGACTTTCTGGCGTTCTTACATTCTTTGGACCGCGTCCAGTGCCAGCGGGGAACGTTCGCATTCTTCCGCAGACATGGTGACCTGATAGCACAAGGGGCTTCCTTTCATTTTTTCGGCCGCGTAACTTAGGCCATTGGTCCGCTCATCGAGAAGAGGGTTGTCAATCTGCTGCGGATCGCCCAGGAGGATAATTTTGGTTCCCATGCCGGCCCGGGTGATGATTCCTTTGGCTTGCTTAGGCGTCAGGTTCTGGGCTTCATCCACTACAAGATAGGTCTTCGTGACAGAGCGTCCGCGGATGAAATTGAGGGCCTGAGCATCAATGATTCCCCGGCAGAACAGTTCCTCTATTTTCCCAGAAAGGCTCCGCTCATCGGCATACCGCTCGTTTTCATTCTGATCGACTAAAAGTTCCAGATTGTCGATGACTGGCCGGAGCAGGGGAGCGATCTTTTCAGACTCGTTGCCGGGCAAAAAGCCAATGTTATCATCGAACTGGGCGTTGGGGCGGCTGAATAAAATTCGCCGGTAGGCTGGCTCACTCTGTTCCATCATGGCGTGAAGACCGACCGCTAACGTGTAGAATGTTTTCGCGGTGCCTGCCATGCCTTTGATGATGACCAGCGGCGCGTCTTGTGCGCTGGCCATTAAAGCTTCCTGCAGGAATTTCTGGCCTACATTTCGCGGGGAAACGCCGTAAGGCTTTTTCTTCTGAAAGAGGAGCGGCACGATTTTCTTCCCGTCGAACCGGCCCAGCTGCGTTTTGCGGCTGGACTGGTCGGCTTTCAGAATGACAAACTGATTGGGAGTAAGTATTACCGGCAGTTTCTCGCCGGATTGATCAGTCTGGTATAGATCTTCAGGCGAGAGATGTTTCTTTTTAAAGTCCTCAAATTTTTTCTCTGTCACAAAGGCTTCACAGCGGCCTGTATACTGTTCACCGCTGACAGGAGCCTGTTCTGTGGTGAAATCTTCCGCCTCGATTCCAAGCATCTGAGCTTTCACGCGGACAACGATATCTTTTGTCACTAAGATGACAGGAGACTCCTTTTTCTGCAGTCCTAGACAGACTTTCAGAACCCGGTTGTCATTCTTGTAATCAGGGAATCCATCCGGCAGCCTGACGTCTACGCAGTTCACTTCCAAACGCAGTGTGCCGCCGTTAGAAAGAGGTACTCCTTCCGTCAAATTTCCTGTGGCACGAAACGATTCCAGATAGCGGATGGCCTGCCGTGCGTTGGCGCCTTTCTCACCGTCCGCGTTTTTGAGCCCGTCCAGCTCTTCCAGGACGGCCAGGGGGAGTACAAGATGATTATCCTCAAAGGACTGCAGGGCATAGGGGGCTTGGATCAGAACGTTCGTATCCAAAATATATGTTTTTTGCATAAGCGACTCTCCTATCATCAATAATCAAAGAAAAAGTAATGAAAGCTTGAAAAGCATTTGTTCTAAGGAACGAATACTTCAGATGAGCATAGGCAGTCCCCCCCTTGGCGGCTCTCGCTGTAATCTGCTTTTATCATACCGCAAAGGGGTTATGTGTCTATATTGGTTTTGTAAAATTTCATTCTTCCGGCAATTTCTCTGCCATACTTGCGTATGAGGCTAGAATATATTATAATAAAAGAACTGGTTACAAAACTATTACAAGATAGTTACGGGAACGTTACAGAGGAGAATATTTTATGCGCAAGAGAGAAGGCAGAAAATGTAGGGGGATAACAGCGCTTCTCCTGGCAGCGTGCGTGTCAGGAAGTGTTTTTTTCGGAAATATACAGGTGGCATCTGCGGTATCCGCAAGTACGCAGAAAGAGATCGACAGTATGAAGGAACAGCAGGAAGAGACCCAGGAGCAGCTAGACGCTGTATCTGCTGAGAAGCAGCGGCTGGAGCAGGCGAAGGCAGATTTAGAGAATTATCTGATGGATCTGAATGACCAGCTGTCCCAGCTGAGCGCTGAGCTGACTGAACTGGAGAACCAGTTAAGTACCACCCAGCAGGAGCTGGAGCAGACACAGGCAGAACTGGAAGAAGCCAGGATACAGGAAGAAGAACAGTATGAGGATATGAAGCTGCGTATTCAGTATATGTATGAAAACGGCAATGTCAGTATGCTCACGATGTTTCTGGAGTCCAGCAGCCTGAGCGACTTCCTGAACAGGGCCGAATACACTTCTCAGCTTGCGGAATATGACCGAAATAAGCTAGAAGAATATAAGAATACGAAGGAACTGATAGAAGAGAAAGAAGCTCAAATAGAGACAGAGAAGGCAGAGCTGGAAGATCTGCAGCAGCAGAAGGTGAGCAAACAGGAAGAAGTCAGCTCCCTTGTACAGTCTACGGGAGCGCAGATCACCCAGTACACGGCAGAGATCGATGAGGCCCAAAGACAGGTCGATGAATATGAAGGCAAGCTGGAAGAACAGCAGAGCGCTCTGGACGAGCTGATGGAGAAGGCCCAGCAGGAAGAGGATGAGGCGGAACGCAAGAAGGCAGAAGAAGCCGCTAAGGAGCAGGAGGGCTCGGGAGGGACGACCACATCCGGCTCTTCCGGGACTACGAACAATGGAGCTGTATCCGCCAGCTCCAGCGACGTGGATATGCTGGCGGCCTTGATATACTGCGAGGCCGGCGGAGAAGGATATGAAGGACAACTTGCTGTGGGAAGCGTTGTGATGAACCGCGTGCGCAGCTCCAGTTATCCCAACTCCATCATGGGCGTAATTTACCAGTCTGGTCAGTTTTCTCCAGTGGCCAGCGGCCGGTTTATCGTCGTTCTCTCACAAGGACTTGCCACGGCATCCTGCAGGCAGGCAGCTCAGGCTGCAATCTCAGGCCAGTCCAATGTGGGCAATTGTCTGTATTTCCGCAGGAATACGGGGAGCATCAGCGGTATTGTTATCGGCAATCATGTGTTCTATTAATGAAGAAGAGGATTAGACGCTGAATGCCATGTATGAGGCAGGGAGGGATCATGGCATTTGCCCAGGATCCCAATGGTGTAAATTTGGCGTTGATACAGCATGACAAATAAAAGAAGGCAGGGAAGCGGCGCTGGAAATGTGCAGCCTTCCCTGCTTTTGTACATAGTCATAGATGATCTGTATCCATGTATTCTGTATTGCTGCGTTACGATACTAACAGCTGCCGGCTGTCCAGGATTGCTTTGGCAGCCGTACATGCCGGACAATCACAGTATTGAGAGCCGGCTTTTTTCAGCTTTTGGCCGTGGACGGCAAGGGCATCAGCAGCCTCTTTGCCAAAATGTGCGATTCCCGCGTCGGACTGTGCAAAGGCAATTAATCCGTCTACGGTTACCAGATCCTCCTCCAGCTCGGCAATGAGAGCCTTGGCGGCTTCTGCCTGTCTGGGGGTGGAGACGGCGTCAATCCAGTTGCAGGCGGCTTCCTTCGCCTCGGCGCAGCAAGATGGCGCATTTATCAATGCGCGGACTTTCTCCATCATTTCATGGGGCGCTTGTTGATCTGACATTGTAATTCCTCCTTCAAAAAATAGTATATCATATCCTTCCGGGCACGCATCGGCGGTGTCCATGCCCAGACGGGGATACTCAGGAATGTTTGCCGCAGCAATCCTGCCGGCTTCACTGCTGCGAATACTTATCCATATAATACATCCGCTTGCGCTCAAAGGTCGAATAGTTCATATTCAATGACTTGGCTGCGAGGCGGACGCTTTTGTGATGTTCATAAGCGCGGTTAATATATTCGCATTCAATCTGTTCTAATACTTCTTTGAGATCTACATCTTCTTCCGGCTGAAACGCCTTTGTCTTATCATATCCGATGAGAGGAAGGTCGTCCACAGTAATCAGATTTCCCTCGCTCATAATAACTGCCTGCTCAATGATATTTTTCAGTTCCCTGACATTGCCGGGCCAGTGATATTCCTTCAAAAATTGGAAGGCTAGGTTCGAGAGATGCTTCTCAAAGCCGTAACGGCTGTTCAGATCATCCAGAAAACGGCTGGCCAGAGGAATAATATCATTGGGCCGTTCTCTCAGAGGCGGTACCTGAATAGGAACCACGTTGAACCTGTAGTAAAGGTCTTCCCGGAATTGTTTCTGACGCACCATTTCCTTCAGGTTACGGTTCGTTGCGGCCAGTATACGCACATCCACACGGATGGTGTTTGTGCCGCCGATTCGCTGCACCTGCTGATCCTGCAGGACGCGCAGGAGCTTAACCTGCATGCTGAGAGGAAGCTCGCCGATTTCATCCAGGAACAAAGTTCCGCCGTCGGCCACCTCGAAGAGCCCCATTTTGCCGTTTTTGCTGGCGCCTGTGAAAGCCCCTTTCTCATAGCCGAACAGCTCGCTCTCTATGAGGCTTTCCGTGAGAGCCCCGCAGTTGATTTTCACAAAGCGATGTCTGGCGCGGGAACTGTGCTGATGGATATATTTGGCTACCTCTTCCTTGCCGACGCCGGTCTCTCCCAGGATCAGAGTCGTGGAGTCTACCTTGGCGACTTTGTAAGCGCGAGCCAGGACATCCAGCATCTTCTTGTCCTCAGCGATAATATCGCTCTTAGGGAGCAGCTGTTCCTTCAGAGCGCGTATTTCATCCCGGTAGCGGTCTGCCAGAATCTCTGCCTTTGAGAGACGTTCTTCCAGATTTTGTATCTCTTCAAAATTGCGGCTGTTGCTTACAACCATCTTAATATTACCATCCTGATCGAAGATTGGTTTGCTGCATATGAAGGCATGCCGGCCCGTCCGATTAAAAGTAAGCTCCAGATTGGCTTCCTGACCGGTTTCCAATACCACCAGAGTACCGGATTTGGATATGTAATTGGCCTCCATCTCTCTCATGTTCAGACCGATGATTTCTTTGCGGGACAGCCCGGAAAGCTTTTCATAGGCTTTGTTCACCCGCATTGTGCGGGCGCTTCCGTCCGTGACATAGATGGTATCAGACAAATTTTCAATAATCTCGTCCAGACAAAAACACAGCTGGCGTGTCTTGCGCAGCTCTGCTATCAGTTCATCCCGGCTCAGGGAGTTCAGCTCAGCCGCCTCCCTTAATATAGAAGTATCATATGAACGAATTGATTCTTTAGTTTCCAGATGAACCCCTCCCTGTCGTATATGGATGCTTTTGTTAAGATGCAGCAGTGTGTCCGTCAGCAGACGTACTTATGGCTACAGGCCAAGCGTAAACCTCGGACAGCGCATGGCGCCGCGGCCTTGGCGCAGGCTGATAGGATGCCCGTTTCGCCTCTATTATTATAGCACAAAAGACAGGCTGTGTGTTACTTTTGATAAAATGTGTAAAAAATCACACAGGCATCTTTGCCAAACGCCGGATTAGAAGAATCCAAGAATTTGTAATAATTCTAGAGGAATGGATAGGTTAAGCGTTCTTCTTCGGAAAAGAACAAAAACTGTGTTAAATATAACACAAACAGAAAGGCGATTTCGTCCTGTAAATAGGGGGAGTAAGGAGATAATTCGAAAGAAAGGAAAAAGAGGAGATAAATAGGAATAAAATTGTGCTGAAAATAACACAAGCAGGAAAGAAACAACAAGAAACGAAGGGAAGGAAAAGTTTTTCGGATGATTTTGTTATGGTTGGCACGTAAATTGCTATATAAATAAGCAGCAGAACTTCAGAATGTTTTTAACAGGCGTGCCTGCCTGAGCAAATCAAATGAACGAGAGGAGAAGGAACCATGGATTTTAATTTAACAAGAGAACAGGAACTTGTTCGCAAGATGATGCGATCCTTCACGGAAAATGAAGTAGAGCCGATTGCGGCGGAGACGGACCGCACAAGCGAGTATCCGGCCGAGACCATTGATAAGCTGTTCCGGTACGGCGTGATGGGAATGGTTGTGCCGAAGGAATACGGCGGGGCTGGAGCAGATGATGTGTGCGGCGCTATTGCGATCGAGGAAATTTCCAAATCCTGCGCGTCTACCGGAGATATTGTGGCAACCCATAATGGACTGTGCTGCGGACCGATTATGAAGCACGGGACGCCGGAGCAGAAGGCGAAGTATCTGCCGATGCTCACCGGAGGCCATGTGGGAGCTTTTGCCCTGACAGAGCCCAATGCCGGTTCCGACGCCTCCAAAGGTACTACGACAGCGGTATTGGATGGAGATCATTACGTACTGAACGGCTCGAAGATTTTTATCACCAACGGTTATGTGGCCGATATTTTTGTGGTGTTCGCCATGACCGATCCGTCCAAGGGGACGAAAGGAATTTCGGCATTTATCGTAGAGAAAGATTTCCCGGGATTCTCTGTGGGCAAGCATGAGGAGAAGATGGGACTTCACGGCTCTCCTACGGCAGAGATTGTATTTACAGACTGCATCGTTCCGAAGGAGAACCTGCTGGGGGTAGCCGGCAAGGGATTCAGCATTGCAATGCAGACTCTGGATGGGGGACGAATTGGTATCGCTGCTCAGGCGCTGGGCATTTCCGAAGGCGCTATGGCGAAGGCGATGGAGTTCACCAAGAGCCGTGTGCAGTTCGGCAAGCCGATTTCAAAATTCCAGAATACACAGTTTAAATTCGCAGATATGCAGGTGGCAATTACTGCGGGACAGTATCTGACCTACGCGGCTGCCGCGAAGAAGGGAGAAGGCAAGAGGTTCACTCTTGACGCAGCTATGGCAAAACTGTTCACATCGGAGAATGCAATGAAGATTACGACAGAGTGCCTGCAGATGTTCGGAGGATATGGCTATACCAAGGATTATCCGATTGAGCGCATGATGAGAGACGCCAAGATTACAGAAATTTACGAGGGTACGTCTGAAGTACAGAGAA
>CALWRT010000136.1 GCA_944384015.1 uncultured Lachnospiraceae bacterium
AGGTCTTTTCGGATTTATCCGAAAATCCCAGGACGAACCTGCGCCAAGCTCCGCTTGCGCGCATCTGTTCTTGCTGCGCAGCAGTAAGAATTTTCAGGGTTGTTTCACTGTTTGATTATCAAGGTTCGTTTCTTTTACTTCGCTGCCGCTTTTTACCACTCTCGCTCGTCGCAGCTTTTATAGACTACCACCTTTTTCCCCACCTGTCAACATTTTTTTACATCTTTTTTTATTTTCTCCTTTTTTCTCTTTTGATCTCTATTTTTTCTGTTCTTCTGATCTTTTTTCATATACACTTTACAATGAATTAAGAGGGCAAGGAATTTTCCTGTACCCTCATCCTATCATTTATTTATTGGCAGCTGTTTTGCACCTCGCGCATCCGACGCACTCTTCATGGGAGTCCTCCCACAACCGGTCTGCTACCGGTGCCCATCGCTTTGCCGTCTCTGCACATTTCTCTGAAAACTCTTCTGCGCTCTCCAGATTCTGATAGTCGGTACTTTTGGCATGGCTTTTCTTGACAATCTCTGTCAGCCTTCCCGGATTATCCAGCACCGGGCACGGTCTCAGCAAATTTTCATTCCAAGGCTGATTGTCATGATACCCCATGAACAGCGGCGAACGGTATGCTTCCAGCAATGTCTTCTCCCGAATGTTGGAATCCGAATAGTGTATAAACGCGCAGGGTTCTATGTCCCCGTTGGCATTGATATGGCAGTACTTTCTTCCGCCGGCGATGCAGCCCCCTACGTATTCCCCGTCATTCCAGAAATCCACTGTGAACAGCGGTTTTGTCTGACGATATTCCCGTATTTTATGGTACATCATTTCTCTTTGCTCAGCCGTAACCATTAATTCTCTGACAGCCCCCTTCCCCACCGGCATATAGGTAAAGAACCAGGCGAATTTTGCCCCCATGCCGATCATCTGGTCAAAATATTCCTCACTTCCAATGATTTCCGCGTTTGCGGAGGTGTAACAGCACGAAATCCCAAAGGGCAGCTTCTTCTCCCTCAGAATGCTCATCGCCTGGATAATCTTCCGGTATGTCCCTTCTCCCCTGCGGGAATCCGTCGCATCCTCTAACCCTTCAATGCTGATAGCTGGAACAAAGTTTTTCACCCTCAGCATCTCCTCTGCAAATGCCTCGTCAATGAATGTCCCGTTTGTGAAGGAAGAAAATACACAGTCAGGGTGTTCGCCGCACAGGCGAATGATATCCTTCTTCCTGACAAGGGGCTCCCCTCCAGTGAACAAATACACGTACGTTCCCAGCTCAACCCCCTGCCTTACAATGTTATCCATCTCCTCATAGCTCAGGTTCATATGGTTCCCGTATTCCGCCGCCCAACAGCCGGTACACTTCAGATTGCACGCGCTGGTAGGATCCAGCAGGATCGCCCACGGGATATTTCAGTTATATTTTTTGCTGTTTTCTTCCTGCTTGCGGCAGCCGATGAGAGAGCCGTTCACAATCAAATTTTCAAATATCCGATTCCTCACTCCTGGGTCAATGTCAGTCCACAGGCTTATCGCCAGCTTATGCCAGTTGCTGTCTTTATCCAGCACTGCCCGGCGGACTGCCTCCCTCTGTACCTTCAGCGTATCCTTCCGGTCAAATTTATCCGCCCAGTCCAGCAGTTTCCGCATATTTTTCTCTGGATCTGCGTCCAGATAAGAAAGTGCCCGCCTTACTGCAAATATCTCTGCGCCGTGTTTAAATGCCATATCATTATCCATCCTTTCTCCTTTGTTATCCGCAGCTGTCAGCCACAGCTCTTCCTGGCATCTGTTCTCATGATATTTTTCAGGAGTTTTCTCTCAATATGTCCTTATATGGTTCCATATTCTGTCTGCCAGGCATGATATGATACAAGAGGCAAAAAGTCATGCAAACTGCGCCTGCGTAGGCGCGCATTCTTGTGGACCGCTTTCTAAGGTCTTTCGTCCACTCATAAGCAAGCTCATGCGGGCTTAGACCTTTTGACCCTGGCATCATCATGATATTACGATAACTGGATATTGTTGGCAAAAGTTTACACAATTGTTTGCAAATTATTAATTCGGCGCAGAATCGGTCTTCTAGTTCCATACAAAATCCGGGGGGCCTGCGCCTCCCGGATTTCGTATTGAGCAAAGAATATTTAAAGCCTGGCCCTATAGGGACAGGACCTTAAACCAAATAGAAAATAAACATGCCAGCCGAGTTATTTCACACCCATCCAGGACGAAATGACCATCTTCTGTACCTCGCTCGTCCCCTCGTAGATCTCGGTGATCTTGGCATCTCTCATCATCCGCTCGATGGGATAATCTTTTGTATATCCATAACCGCCGAACAGCTGCAGACACCTTCTCGTCACATCCGAAGCTGTCTCCGATGCGACAAGCTTCGCCATAGCTGCCAGATGGCTGTACGGTTCATGGTTGTCTTTCGCGCAGGCCGCCCGGTACACAAGCAGACGGGAAGCATCCACCATCGCCTGCATAGATGCCAGTTCAAACTGGGTATTCTGAAACTTGGACAGCGGTTTCCCGAACTGCACCCGGGTCTTTACATACTCCACCGTCTCATCAATGGCTCCCTGGGCGATTCCCAGCGCCTGGGCAGCAATCCCAATCCGTCCTCCGTCCAGAGTCATCATTGCGATTTTGAAGCCCTTGCCTTCTTCCCCCAGCAAATTTTCCTTCGGCACCTTGCAGTCCTCGAAGATCAGTTCGCAGGTAGAGGAGGCCCGGATTCCCATCTTGTCTTCGTGCTTGCCGATGGAGAATCCCGGCGTTCCTTTTTCTACAATAAAGGAAGAAATCCCATGATTCCCCTTCTCCTTGTCGGTCATAGCCATTACGATATAGACCTCTGCCGGCCCCGCGTTGGTGATGAACACCTTGCTCCCGTTGAGCACGTAGTGATCCCCTTCCAACACGGCCGTCGTCTTCTGCCCGGAAGCGTCTGTTCCCGCTCCAGGCTCTGTCAGTCCAAAGGCCCCCAGCTTCTCTCCCTTTGCCAGCGGCACAAGATATTTCTGTTTCTGTTCTTCTGTCCCGAACAGATAGATGGGAGTCGCGCACAGCGACGTATGGGCGGATACAATGACGCCTGTGGAGGCGCACACTTTGGAGAGTTCCTCTACGCACTGGGCGTAGGAGAGGTTATCCATCCCTGCCCCGCCGTATTCCTCCGGGAACGGGATCCCCAGCAATCCCATTTCGGCCATAGCCGCTACCGTCTCTTCGGGAAACCGTTCCGTCTTATCAATCTCAGCCGCAAGGGGCTTTACCTGTTCTTGGGCAAACTCCCGATACATATCTGCCAGTTCCTGATGCATTTCATCCTGTCTAAAATCCATAGAGCCGTCTCCTTTCTTTATGCCCTCGCCTTCCGAATCTCCTCCGTGAGAATCGGGAGCACCTCGAACAGGTTGCCTACAATCCCATAATCTGCGATATCGAAGATCGGGGCGTCAGGGTCCTTATTGATCGCCACAATGCAGTCGGATCCGCTCATCCCCGCCTGGTGCTGGATGGCTCCTGAGATGCCGCAGGCAATGTACAGCTTCGGCGCTACCGTCTTCCCGGTCTGTCCTACCTGATGGGCGTGGGAGATCCATCCGGCATCCACGGCCGCGCGGGACGATCCCACGGTCGCTCCCAGCACCTTCGCCAGCGCCCGGACCGGCTCAAACCCTTCCGGTCCGCCCACGCCCCGTCCGCCGGATACGATAATCTCCGCATTCTCCAGGTCTACCTTCTCGTCATCCATATCTTTCAGAATCTCCAGTACTTGGGTACGGATCTGGTCAGCGCTCACATGGATCTCTTCCCGGATAATCTCTGCCTTCTCTTCCGTCTCTTCTCCCTTCTTGAATACACCGGGACGCACGGTCCCGATCTGGGGATAGTGTTCCGGGCACAGGATCGTAGCCATCAGGTTTCCTCCGAATGCCGGACGGGTCCAGGCAACTTTGCCGGTCGCCTCGTCAATGGCCAGCGCCGTACAGTCCGCTGTCAGCCCTGTCTGCAGGCGGCAGGCCACTCTCGGCCCCAGGTCACGGCCATTGTTCGTGGCCCCGATCATCATGGACAGCGGCCCGTATTTCTCCACCAGGGATACCAGGGCAATCGTGTAAGCGTCCGTCGTATATTTCCGGTATTCTTCACTGTCCACCACAATGATCTGGTCTGCCCCGTGCCTGTTTGCCTCCGATACCGCCGCATCGGTGTTACAGCCGATGACCACCGCCGCCAGCCTGCCCCCCTGGGCGTCTGCCAGCTCCCTTCCCGGCGTCAGCAGCTCGATGCCGACATTTTTCGCGGTGCCGTCCTCGTTCGTCTCTACAAATACCCAAAAGTCCTTTGTCTTATTTACCATAGTACGTGTCCTCCCTTATTCGTTACGATTCACAGCCGATTTAGAATGAACAATCCATGCGTCGTGCTTGCACGTAAGCATGTGTTGTTCCTTCTGAATCAGGACTGTGAAGCAGTCACCTCACCCACATAAGCAGCCTTAGCGCCGCAAGGCGCGAGACGAAAGCCTCGAAGAGGCGACGGATGCGCATGCGGGTGGTGTGGCTGTGAATCGTAGCCTTATTCTCCTTTCCATCTCTTCCGCTCTTATCCTTCTGATACTATCTGCAGCGGAACTTTAAATGACATGCGCCTCAGACAGCAGTGTGAAGAGCTTCTTCGCGGATTCCTCGGCTGTCTCTTCCTGAATCTTGATCCCGCCGGTCTTCTTCTGGGGGACAAATGTCTTCTTCACATGGGTCGGGGAATGCTTCAGCCCGATCTTCTCCGGGTCGATATCCGGCAGGTCTGTGAAGGCCAGAACCGGGATATTCGCCTTGTTGGCCGCCATCTTCCTGCGGATCGTCGGGAACCGCGGATCAAAGGACGGCTTCGTAAATGTCAGGACGCAGGGGGTCTGGATGCCGATGATCTCTGCCCCATCCTCCACTTCTTTCTTCACCTTCACCATCCCGTCTTCCACAAACGCTTCCAGGCCGTAGGTCACCTGGGGATATCCCAGATGCTCCGCGATCTCCGGGCCTACCTGGGCGGTATCCCCGTCGATGGCCTGCTTGCCGCACAGGATGATGTCAAATTTGCCTTCTGTCTTCTCGATCTCCTTGATGGCCTCAGACAAGATATAGCTGGTGCACAGCGTGTCGGAGCCGCCGAACTCTCTGCCGGAGATGAGGTACGCCTTGTCAGCCGCAATGGCCAAGGATTCCTTCAGCACGGCCTTCGCCTGCTCCGGCCCCATGCAGATCACCGTGATCGTGGACGAAGGGTCTTTGTCCTTGATTCTTGCCGCTGCCTCCAGGGCGTAGCTGTCAAAGGGGTTCAAAATACTTGGCACGCCTTCGCGGATCAGAGTATTTTTCACCGGATCGATCTTGATCTCTGTCGTATCCGGCACCTGCTTTACACAAACAAGCATTTTCATAATGTATATCCTCCTAAATATTTAATCAATATTTCTTTTTGGGCATCGCTGACAAAAGCATTGCCTGGGGATCATCCTCAGAAGCGCTGACTGCATCAGCACTTCTGAGGAGATATTTCATAGAATAACATATCTTCCTGGTTTCCGCTTTGGAGACTTTCCGCCGCCGTCCGCCGCATATCCTATAGACAGCGCGCCCACAAGTCTTCCCTTATCCGGCGCGTACTGCCGCTGGATATCTGCGGCCGCCCCCGCCTGAATGGGAGCGGTCAGCCAACAACCGCCCAGCCCGTTATCACACGCGCACAGCAGCATATTCTCCATCGCCGCAGAAACGCTCTCCAGTGCGTCGTCGCTGTAGTTCTGATAGTCATCCTTATAACAAAATCCCAAGATCACCACCGGTGCGCCTCCCATAGAACGAATAAACTCCTGGGATTCCTTCACAGTATCCGGATGGTTTGGAAATCTTCCCTCCAGCTCTTCTTTCACGCGGTCTCCTACCCGGTCCATTACTTCATCAAATCTTCTTCGTTCCCTGCTGCTTTTGATTACAACAAAATACCAAGGCTGCAGATTGACTGCTGACGGGGCCGCAAGCCCAGCCTGAATGATTTCTTCGAGAATATCGTCGGGAACCTCCTTCGAGCTGTACTTTCTCACGCTCCTCCTGGAATAGATCACATCTCGAAATTCCATTCCATCACCTTTCCTTCCTGTCAGCAGTGCTGAATATTTTTAGGGAATTCTACCTTCGGGAACCAAGGATATACCTCCGGCATATCCTTCACCGGACTCATAGTAAATTCCGGATTCCTCTTCTCCATGAACGCACGGGCTCCCTCCTGGGCATCCTCGGCGTTCGCCACATAATAGAAACAGGAGGACTCCAGCTTATGAGCTGTCATCGGATGCCTCTCTCCTGCGCATTGATACAGCATCTGCCTGCACAGGGCAATGGATACCGGGGCTGTATTATCCCGGATCTCCCTGGCTACTTCCAGCGCCCGCTCATATACTTTCTCCTGGGGAACTACTTCGCTGGCGAGGCCAATGCGAAGAGCCTCTTCTGCCGTAATAATTCTTCCTGTCATCACCAGCTCCACCGCCTTGCTTAATCCCACAATCTTCGGAAGGAACCAGCTTGAGCAGGCCTCATTCATAAATCCGCGCCTTGCGAACACAAAGCCGATCTTAGCTTCTCTGGAAAAAATCCGAATATCCATCGGCAGCGTCATTGTAATGCCGATGCCGACTGCCGATCCGTTGATCGCCCCAATCACCGGCTTTCTCATCTCGAAGATGCGCAGAGCATTTTTGCCTCCGGTATCCCTGGCATTGCAGGGCCCCTCTTTGGAAAAATCAAAAGGATTCTTGATCGTAAGATCAAACCCTGCGCAGTATGTGGGCTTCTTGCAGCCCTCGGCTCCGGTAAAGATCACGACGCGCACATCGTCGTCATAATCTGCCAGATCCAGCGCCTCGTTGATTTCTTCACACATCTGGTTATTATAAGAATTCATGTTGTCAGGACGGTTCAGTGTAATCGTTGCAATTCTCTCTTTGACTTCATATTTGATCAATTCAAAGGCCATGTGTTATTCCCTTCCTTTCCTGCAGGCGCCTGCATGCTATTTCAGCAGACTTCTGGCTACGACCATTCTCTGGATTTGATTTGTCCCTTCTACAATCTGGAAAATCTTCGCGTCCCGGAAAAGTTTCTCCACGGGGTATTCCTTCATATAACCGTAGCCGCCGAAGAGCTGTACCGCGTCCGTGCACACTTTCATCGCCGCGTCGGTGGCCATGCATTTGGCGATAGAGCCATTCACAGTAATGGGCTGCCCCTCATCAATCAGCTCAGCCACATGGTATACGAGGCATCTTGCAGACTCTATCTGCATCTCCATATCTGCCAGCATCCACTGGACACCCTGGTTGTCCGCAATGGGCCTGCCGAACTGCTGTCTCTCCTTCACATACTTGACTGCCTCTTCCAGAGCCCGCTGTCCAAGCCCAACAGCCACCGCGCCGATATAAGGGCGGCCATGATCCAGCGCGTACATTGCCATCTTGAAGCCGTTGCCTACTCCGCCGACCACCGCGTCTTCGGACACTTCCACATTGTCGAATACCAATTCCACGGTATTGGAACTGCGGAAGCCGCATTTATTCTCTTCTTTGCCCACAGAGAACCCTTTCGCCCCCTTTTCTACAAGGAACGCGGTCAGCCCTTTGTTGCCCTTGCTCTTATCGGTGGCGGCGATGACGAGGAACAGCTTCGCGTATCCGCCGTTTGTGATAAAGATTTTGTTGCCGTTCAGAATATATTTGTCTCCGTCTTTAACCGCCGTTGTCCTGGAGGCCCCGGAATCAGAGCCGGCTCCGGGCTCTGTCAGGCAGAAGGATGCCAGTCCTCCTTCCTCGAAAATCTTCTTCTGGACGACTGCTTTCTGGGCGTCCGTACCGTACTTCATAATCGGGGCAATCGCCGTGCCAGTCACAGAAAAAGCGCAGGCAACGCCCGTGTCATGCTTGGCCAATTCTTCAAAGGTAACGCAGGCAGTCTTTGTGGACAAGCCTGCTCCTCCCCATTCCTCCGGGAAATCCAGGCTCTGAAGCCCCATTTCCAGCCCTGTATTCACGATTTCCTCCGGAAATTCTCCCTTCTCGTCATACTCCGCGATTACGGGATCCACTGCCTGTTCCCCAAATTGTTTCGCCAGGGCGATCATATCCTGCTGTTCTTCTGTATATACGTGAAATGCCATACCGGCAGCACCTCCTAATTTTTTGTATTTAATCCGCTATCAGGTTGTCGTTTTTTTTCAGAATGAAGCTTCCTGAGATCAGTCTCTGGACGTCTGCGTTTCCCTCGATGTTTGGGAAAATCACAGAATCTCTTAAATATCGCTCAATGTTGTATTCCTCCATTCCGCCGTAGGCGCCGAAAGCGTTTACGCACATCTGGATGGTCTGGTTGGACAGATCCGCGATATATCCCTTGGCAAGAGCGGTGGCCGCCTGCACTCTTCTCATATTTCCCTCAAACATTTCCGCGTCCTGGGCCGCCCGGTAGAGCATCAGCTTCATGGATAGGGTGTTGGCCGCAATCATCGATGTCCGCAGCTGTACGGTAGGGAATTTCGCGATAGACGTACCCCTGTGCATCTTGTTCATGATGTAATCCCTTGTCAGGTCATAAGCCCCTTCCGCCGCTCCGGCAAACACGGCGGAAAATGCCAGTTTGCCGATTGCCGTCGTCCCGAGAAGCAGATCAAATCCTCCTTTTTCTCCGCCGAGAATATCACTCTCTTCTACTTCCACGTCATCCAAGAACACATCATAGACGTGGGATCCATGGAAGCCGATTTTCTCCCAATGGCTGGACAAGGAATAGCCTTTGCAGAATTTTTTCACAAGATAAGCGGTACACGTATCCTCTCCTTCGTCCCTCGCCACAACAACAATCGTTCCTTCATGGGCCGCGTTGGAGATAAAGCGCTTCACCCCGTTGATATAGATCTTGCCGTCCTTTTTCTTGGCGGTCGTTGTAAGCTGCTTCGGATCCGATCCAGTACCTGCCTCGGTAAACGCCAGAGAACCAATGTCTGTTCCCGCGCACATGCCCGGAAGATACTTCTCTTTCTGCTCAGGTGTTCCGAAGAGGTTGATGGCGTCCATCGGAAGGTAGCACACCGTGAGCAATTTGGCCGCAGAGGGAGATACTTTCGCGATTTCCTCCAGGCAGACAGCCTCTGCCACTAAGCCAGCATCCAAACCGCCGTATTCTTCCTTGTAGGGTACGCCCATGAGTCCCAGCTCTCCCATGGTATCAATGAGGTCCTGGGGGAACTTGTCCGCGTGTTCGATCTCATCAATTCTCGGAGCCAGCGCATTTTCCGCGAACTCCCTCGCTGTACTTCTGACTGCTTCCTGTAATTCTGTTAATTCAAACATAGATACATTCCTTTCTTAAAAAGTTTGGAAAAACGCTGATGAAAGCATTTTCTATTGCAAATCCGTGCGCATCCTGCAGAGCATTTCAGCGAGCACTGATTTCACCCGTGTTTCCTTCGCAAATCCCTAATCTGCCGCCAGCAGGGCAGCGCCCAAAGCGCCAATGATCTGCGGCTGCGGCGGAACCTGTATGTTAACTCCGATATGGCGTTCCAGTGCTCTTACAAGTCCTTCATTTAAGCCTCCTCCCCCTGTCAGCGCCACTTCTCTCCTAATTCCTACTCTCTTCACCAGGCCGGATATCTTCCTAGCTATGGAATCATAAATCCCTGCCACAATATCTTCGATGGCATAGCCCTGAGCAAGCTTCGATATCACTTCCGACTCCGCGAATACGGTGCAAGTATTACTGATCTGGCAGATTTCCCGCGCCCTCGAGTCGTACTCGGACATCTCCGACAGTTCGATATTCATAACCCGGCACATCACTTCCAGAAATCTTCCTGTCCCGGCTGCACACTTGTCATTCATAGCAAATTGTTCAATCATGCCCATCTCATCTATTATGATTGCCTTCAGATCCTGACCGCCCACATCGATGATGGTCCTCACTTCAGGCAGTATCCGGTGCAGTCCTTTCGCATGGCAGGTAATTTCACTGATCTGCTTATCTGCCCCGGCATACAGCATCCTTCCATAACCCGTAGCTATCGTCCCGGCGCATTCCTCCCTCTTGCCCGCAAAACTTCCATACAGGAGATCGATTGCCCGGACATCGGCCCTTGTTCCAGCTCCAGACGGCACAACAGCCTGGGCCAGCACATTGCCTCCTCTGTCCACCGCCACACATTTCGTCGCAGTGGAACCGATATCAATTCCTATGTAATGTTCCATACGGCAGTCCCCCTTCATGTTCCTGCAGCCCTATGAGGTCTGCCTGGCGGCCGCCCTGCTCTTTATCTGCTCAGCATACGCCTGCAGACGGGTTCTCGCCCCCTCAAAAGACTGCATAATCTGTTCAATTTCCAGGTTCAGGATTGGAAGTCCCATAGCCTGCACCGCATCCCGCACCCATGGATAATCGTACTCGTCTGTATCACAGAATTTCATCAGTGAGAACAGCACTGCGTCAGCCCTGACATCTTTGCACTCCTCGGCTATCACGTCATCCCTCTCCTTCTTGGGATCATAAAGGAAGGCCTCTCCCCTGATCTGCTGGATCTGCCTGGCCAGCCTCTCCACCTGACTGAGCCCTTCCGGCACCATATAACGGAATTGGCGGGACTCCTGCACCAGTTCATCTCCTACAATAGCGAATCCGAATTCGTCCAGTATATCCAGCAGTTCCACTGGCTCCATCATCACGCCGCACACATAGAGGCGGATCCCGTCAAACGCAGGAACTGGTTCTTCCTCCAGCTTCTCGTTCAGCTCTTCCATCAGCTGTGCATGCCGTTCTCTGTCCATGTACAGCCTGGACTTTATCACATCGTGCCTCTCATGATTTGTGAGAATCCCCGGCTTCTCGGCCAGAAGTTTCTTAAACCGCAGCAGCGCCCGGCGGTCCCGGTTGCACAGCTCAATCGCCTGCTTCAGCGATTCTTCTGTGATCTTGTTCCCTGTCACTTCTTCCAGCTCTTCTTTCACCCTGTTCAATTCTTTGACCATATACTCCACAGCGCATTCCAGACGGTAATTCTGCGGGTGTTTTATAAAAATAGGCTGCAGCTTCGGGGCAGACAGCTGGATCGTCTGGCTCATACACTTCAGCGTGTCGCACAGGGACGTCAGCATGATTGCGTCCACATCGTCATAAGTACCTTTCATAGACAACTCGGTGATAGACTGGACGACAGAACAGGCAAAAGGAGGAAAATATTCCTGGGAGCCTGACAAGGAGACTTTCTGTCCTCCCCATATTCCCACCGGAAATGCCCCGGACGCTATTACCAGCTCTTCAGGAACAAAAATCGGCGCGCAGCCTATCACCTTCTTTCCCTCTTGCTTTTTCTCATGGACGGTCTCTCTGATATGAGCAACCGCATGCTGCATCTCCCGGATAATTTCTGATTTTTCCATCTCTGCGCCCCCTATTCCTTCGCTGCCGCCTCTAAATTCTCGCGAAGGGCCTGCACCCTCGTCTCGAACTGCGCCGGACTGAAACCTCCGGGATCTGTCTGATCCCCATCAAAGGTGACATATGGTTTGTGGTTTTTCTCGTATACTGCCTTGCGCACTGCCGGCTGCATAAAACTCAATATTTTACAGCTTCTGTTCACATGATACAGAGCTCCGTCACAGTTCGTGCATTTCATAATATCGCATCTGACATCGATCTGCCTTTGAAGACTTCCGATAGGCGGCCGATTAGCGTATGCCCGAGCGATAGAACGGATATCATCCTGTTCATAGTCCACGCACCACTCAGCCGGATAGAAGGAACCGATCATAATCATGTCGTTGGCTTTCATCGTCTTGTAATTCTGTCCGAGATAAGGCCATACGGCAATACCCTCCCACATGATCCGATGTCTTTGATTTCCCTTGAACTGACTCTCTCCCTTTTGCAGCAGTTCTTCCATCTCTTCTGCAATCAGGTCATAGTAATCGGCCGTAGACTCCTTGCCTCTGCAGCACACGGCCAGGATCATGTAGTTAAACATGTTGAATCCATCCATCGGACTCGGCATATTCTGTACGTAATCCGTCGCCCTCTTCCATGCCTTGGCAACCCTTCTGGATGTCTTCATTACTCTGGAAAATTTCTCATAGTCAAAAGGTCTGCCGCAGAATTCTTCCAGCTGACGGATCATATCCTTGAATTGGCCGACAATATAGTCAATATCATTCTCTGTGGCATCATATTCCGGCTGGAACGGCGTATCAATGAGAATATAAGGAATTTGAAGCCTCTTGGCTGTATTCTCAAACCACTTGACGCACAAGCCGCAGATATTTGTACAATTCAAGATAATATCTGGTCTCGGGATATTGCTGATATCGCTCTGGAAGCTTTCCTGGTATCCCAGTCCTAACCTTGTATATGAGCACAGGTCGCTGGAATAGCCCAGCGCCTCGCATGCATCCAGATAAGGAGTTACTCCTTTCTTCGCGCCGAGAGTTGCCGCCAGATTCTCCGGATACGCCACCTGAATATCCATCGCTTCCAGAAATTCCTGGGGAAACAGCCCATTTACCCATGCAATTTTCTGCCCTCTTTCATGGGCTTTATAAAGATCATCCATATACTCTGCCTGCAGCTTTGCAAGCAGCTGTTTGGAATTCAATTTTTCTTCCGACATTTTCATCCCCCATTTACTTAAGATTTATTATGAAAGTCCCGGACAGCAGCCAAGCAGACAGACCGAATGATAAGTACGGGGCGAACGGCGGGTCATACAGCACCAATCCTGCGGCTTAGAGCTGGATATGATATTTATGAATCCATTTATATAAGGTTTTCCTCGATATTCCTAACAGGGCTGCTGCCTTTGATTTATTTCCTCCGCACTTGTTGATGGCTTCTGTGATTTCTTTCTCCCCAATGGCCTTTCCGGCATTTTCTTCCAATACGTCCTGCTTCCTGCCCTCCAGACTTTCCCCCGGACTTTTTCGGTTCACTGTCCCCGTCACTTCCAAATATCGTTCAATATGCTCTACGGTAATCACTGACGGAGAAAAAATCTGAACAATTCCTTCAATAAAGTTCTGCAGTTCTCTCACATTTCCTCTCCATCGAAAAGTTTCCAGATATTCCAGCGCCTCCTTAGACAGTTTTGGAGGGGCAAGATGAATCCTATCGGCCACTTTTTCAATAAAGTGATTTGCCAGCAGTTCTACATCTCCTTCCCGATCCCGCAGCGGCGGAAGGGTAAGTACAAAAGAAGCCAAACGGAAATACAAATCTTCCCGAAAACCCTTCTGTTCCACCAAATCCAAAATATTTTCATTGGTGGCCGCAATAAT
>CALWRT010000137.1 GCA_944384015.1 uncultured Lachnospiraceae bacterium
TGGAAGGCGCCTTTGCCCGAGGGGACAGGAGGCTGTCGACCGTACTGTTAAGGGCATATGAGAAAGGATGCCTCTTTGATTCCTGGAATGAGAGCTTCTCCTATGACCGCTGGATGGAGGCATTTCAGGAATGCGGACTGTCGGTTGATTTCTACACGGTGCGGGAGCGGGAACTGGATGAAGTATTCCCATGGGATTTCTTAAGCTGCGGCGTCACGAAAGAATTTTTGAAGAAAGAATGGCTGCGATCCAAAGAGGGAGTCGTCACCCCCAACTGCAGGCAGTCCTGTTCTGGCTGCGGCGCGGCAAAATACCACGGAGGTGTCTGCTTTGAGAATTAGAGTACGGTTTGCGAAATATGGAAGCCTGCGTTTTATCGGACATCTGGATATTATGCGGTATTTTCAGAAAGCCAACCGCAGGGCTTTCATTCCTGTCCGCTATTCAGAAGGCTTCAGTCCCCACCAGATCATGTCCTTCGCCTCTCCTCTGGGCCTTGGGCTGACAAGCGAAGGGGAGTATATGGATCTGGAACTGACAAGGCCAATTTCCTCTGAAGAGGCCGTCAAGGCTTTGAACGATACGATGGCCGAGGGGGCCTGTGTCAAAAGCTTTCTCAAGCTGCCCGATGGATGCCCGGGGGCTATGGCTTCTGTGGCCGGGGCAGATTATCAGATTGTGTTTAAGAAGGGAGGCTTTGACCGCCGCTGCTGGGAGGACATTCTCGCGGCTTATGGAGAAGCTCCCAGCCTCATGATTGTGAAGAAGACGAAGAAAAGCGAGCGCTTGATTGACCTGAAGGAAGACATTCATCAGCTTAGCATCCTTCTGCCAAAAGAACTGGAGAAGGAGAAGATAGAGCGATATTTTCCAGAAGGAGAGGGCGGATTATCCATGCGGTTAAGCGCGGGAAGCGTCCAGAATATTAAGCCGGAGCTGGTGCTCCAGGCTCTGGCCTCTCTGGCAGAACACGTGCACGGCGGTCAAGATCCTCTATATAAGAGATCAGATATCTATATACACCGGCTGGATCTTCTGGCTAACCGCGCGCCGGAAGGACAGCCGAAGTGCTATGTATCGCTGGAATCTTTCGGCAGGGAGATCGGTTATGGTGAACAGTAAGAATATCAAATATGTGATCACCAGGCTGCCTGCCTGCCAAGGCAGGCTGTGCGGCGCCTGTGTGGAAGACGGCAAAGTGATGGAGCTTTCCCTAGAGGAAGAGGGAAGTCTTTTGAATCGGATTTATATCGGAAAAATTGAAAATATCCAGACAAATATACAGACTGCTTTTGTAAAAATCGCAGCTGGACAGACGATCTATGTCCCTATGAGCGAACTGAAATCCGCCCATTTCATCTCCGGAAGGGGAAGCATAGAGGGACAGAAGCCTGCTCCGGGAGATGAGCTGCTCATACAGGTTACGAAGGAAGCTCAGAAGACCAAGCTTCCGTCTGGCAGCGGCAATCTGTCTTTTGCCGGGAAATATCTCGTCCTCACCGGGGGCAAATGCTTCCTCGGCTTGTCTGGGAAGCTGGCGGACGGCCCTAAGGAACGGCTGCGGAAATTGCTGGAAGACAAGGTGGCGGAAGATTACGGTCTGATTGCCAGGACGAACGCTTCCGAGGCATCCGAAGAAGAGCTGATGGAGGAGCTGATGGAACTTCAGAAACGCTATAAGAAGGTATTAGAACTTGGAAGAAGCAGAACCTGTTTTTCCTGTGTCTACGAACCAGAACCATGGTACGACATGCAGATCCGCAGCATCCGGGAAGGACGGCTCCAGGAGGTGGTGACGGACGAGACTCTTGTGGCCGGCACGCTGAGAGCCTGCGGCTACCAAGGGGAACTGCGCCTATACACCGACGGCATGCTTCCCCTTCATAAGCTCTACGCCCTGCAGGAACAGATTCAGGAGGCTTTGAGAGAGCGGATCTGGCTGAAATCTGGAGGATATCTTATCATCCAGCCGACAGAAGCTCTGACTGTCATTGATGTAAATACCGGGAAGTTCGATAGAAAAGGCCAGATGGAAGCAACTTTCCTGAAGACAAATCTGGAAGCAGCCAAGGAAGCGGCCCGCCAGATGCGGCTGCGCAATCTGTCGGGCATCATTCTCATTGATTTTATTGATATGGCATTAGAGGAATCCCGTCAGAAGCTTATCAGGACGCTGAAGGATGCTCTGCGGGAAGATCCGGTGAAGGCAGACTTCGTGGATATCACGAAGCTGGGGCTGGCGGAAATTACAAGGAAAAAGGTAAGAAGGCCTTTGGCGGAAACTGTACGCGCCAGGCAGCCTGGCTTTTCCTGTACAGATTGAGCTTCCCTTTTCCAATATTTTTCTTGACTTTTCCTATATAAAATGCTATCCTATAACGGATGCCGCACAACGAGGTTACAAGAAGCGAGGGAAGCCCCATAGGAAGAGGCGAAAGCGCTCACCGCAGTTGGCGAGTAATGATCATAGGAGGTGCCTATATGTACGCGATTATTGCAACCGGTGGTAAGCAGTATAAAGTAGCAGAAGGCGATATCATTAAAGTAGAAAAACTTGGTGTAGAAGCTGGCGAGACTTATACGTTTGACCAGGTACTTGCAGTGAACAACGACGGCCTGAAGGTTGGGGCAGATGTGGCAAATGCGACAGTAACCGCATCCGTACTCGGCAACGGCAAGGCCAAGAAGGTTATTGTCTACAAGTATAAGAGGAAGAGCGGCTATCATAAGAAGAATGGCCACAGACAGCAGTACACCCAGGTGAAGATTGAGAAGATCAACGCATAATCTATGATTCGGGTGACAGTATATCGGCGCGCTGACAAGTCTTATCGAGGACTTCGTGTTGTAGGACATGCAGGGTATGCTCCCTATGGGCAGGACATTGTATGTGCCGGGGTATCCGCACTCGTGACGAATCTCATCAATTCAATTGAGAGATTTACCGGAGAGCCTATCCAGATCGAGTCTGATGAGAAACGCGGGCTGATACAGTTTCGATTTTTGGGAATTCCCAAGGAAGCCGCTTCCTTGCTGGTGGAATCGTGTATTCTGGGGCTTGGAGCGATTGAGAGAGAACACAGGGATTATATTCGACTGACATTCAAGGAGGTGTAAGACAATGTTCAACATGAACCTTCAGTTTTTCGCACATAAAAAGGGAGTTGGATCCACAAAGAACGGAAGAGATTCCGAGTCTAAGAGATTAGGAGCCAAGAGAGCGGACGGCCAGTTTGTGAAGGCCGGCAATATTCTCTACAGACAGCGCGGGACAAAGATCCACCCTGGAACGAACGTAGGCCGCGGCGGGGATGACACATTATTTGCCCTGGTTGACGGCGTTGTAAGATTCGAGAGAAAGGGCAGGGACAAGAAACAGGTGTCCATTTATCCGTCTGCCAAATAAGTCCGAAGAGGAAGTAAGAGGCTTCAAATCGTCAGGTTTGGAGCCTTTTTCCTGTAATATGCCGGCATTCAAATTGAAAGGAGGAGAACCTCGTGTTTGCAGACAGAGCAAGGATATTTCTGCGCGCAGGCAAAGGCGGAGACGGTCATGTAAGCTTCCGCCGGGAGCTGTATGTCCCTAATGGAGGGCCGGACGGCGGCGACGGAGGCCGCGGCGGCGATGTAATCTTTGAGGTGGATGAAGGTCTGAACACTTTATATGATTTCCGCCACAAAACGAAATACTGCGCGTCTGACGGCCAGGAGGGCGGCAAGCGGCGCTGTCACGGGAAGGACGGCCAGGACATCGTTCTGCGGGTACCGGAGGGGACCATTATACGGGACGCCCAGTCCGGCAAGGTGATCGCGGATATGTCCGGTGACCGCCGGCGGCAGGTCGTCTTGAAGGGAGGTAAAGGAGGCCTTGGCAATATGCATTTTGCCACGGCAACGATGCAGGTACCCAAGTACGCTCAGCCGGGACAGCCGTCCAAGGAACTGTGGGTGACACTGGAATTGAAAGTCATTGCGGATGTGGGCCTGGTAGGCTTTCCCAATGTTGGCAAATCCACTTTTCTCTCCAGGGTGACCAATGCCCGGCCGAAAATTGCTAACTATCATTTTACGACGCTGAATCCCAATTTGGGTGTTGTAGACTTGGAAGGCAGCAGGGGTTTTGTAATCGCGGATATTCCGGGGCTGATCGAAGGCGCTTCGGAGGGAATTGGCTTAGGACATGAATTCCTGCGCCACATTGAGCGGACGAAAGTTCTGATCCATATGGTGGATGCCGCATCCACGGAAGGGCGGGATCCTGTAGACGATATTCATAAAATCAACCGGGAATTGGCCGCTTACAACGAGGAGATCGCATCCAGGCCTCAGGTCATCGCGGCCAATAAGATTGACACGATAATACCGGGAGACGAGCCTGATCCCATTGAACGGCTGCGGCAGGAATTTGAGCCTCAGGGCATCCGTGTTGTCCCGATCTCAGCTGTAAGCGGAGAGGGAGTCCGGGATCTGCTGTGGCATGTGCGGTCTATGCTGGACGAGATAGGAGATAATCCAGTTATCTTTGAGCAGGAGTTCGACCCAGATCAGGCTCTTGTGTACGAAGAGCTTCCTTATACGGTAAGCGTTGCGGAAGACAATGAACATGTATTTATTGTAGAAGGGCCGAAGATCGAGAAGATGCTTGGGTACACAAATCTGGATTCGGAGAAAGGCTTCCAGTTCTTCCAGAATTTCCTGAAGGATACTGGTATCCTGAATGAACTGGAACAGGCAGGCATCCAAGAGGGCGACACGGTCCGCATGTATGGGCTGGAATTTGATTACTATAAGTAAGCGAACCATCCTATGGCGGATCGCGGCAGAGCAGATCATAATGAGAGAAGGATAGAAGGGGAATTCTATGACAAGTAAACAGAGAGCATATTTAAAAGGACTCGCAATGAATATGGATCCAATTTTCCAGATCGGCAAAGCCAGCCTCACACCTGAGGTTACAAAGGCCGTGGGAGAGGCGCTGGAAGCCCGGGAGCTGATTAAAATCAGTGTACTGAACAATTGTGCCGACGATCCGAGGGAACTGGCGGCAATGGTTGCCGAGAGGACGAAGTCACAGGTTGTCCAGGTGATTGGGAAAAAAATGATATTATATAAAGAGGGCTCTGACAATAAGAAAAAAATTGTCCTGCCATAGTAAGAGATAGAAAAGAACGAGGCGCAAGAAGATGGAAGGATGCGAAAAGCAAGACAACTTGATAAGAACAGGGATTTATGGAGGGAATTTTAACCCGATCCATAATGGGCATCTGCGGCTTGCGCTTGAGGCAATGGAACAGTTCGCGCTGGAAGAAGTGTGGTTTTTGCCGGCGGCGGTGCAGCCGTTTAAACAGAACCTGCCTGTGCCGGATGTTCGGCACCGGGCGGCTATGATCGAACTGGCGATTCGAGATATCCCGCATTTTTTTCTGTGCGACTACGAGATGAACAAGCCAGGGATCAGCTATACATTTGAGACGATGCAGTATCTTAAGGAGGCATGTCCCGAGAGGAAATTTTTTTTCCTGATGGGAGAGGATTCAGCAAGATCGTTTCTGAGATGGAAACATCCGGAAATCATCTGCTCCTGCGCCTCCCTGATTATAGCCCCGCGGGGGAAGAAGTCCGGTCTTGCCAAAGAGGCGGCCGAGATTGCGGCTTTTCCAGGGGCTGAAGTATTCTTGCTGGATGCTCCGGTGTACAATATTTCCTCGACAGAAATTCGGCAGAGGTGGGAAGAGGAGAACTTCTGCAGCCGTCATTTGAATCCGGACGTCAGGGAATATATCTCGGCACACCATCTCTATGATGGGAAGGAAGAAGGAACATGAAAGAGGAAAAGCAATATGATCTTAAGAAAATGAGGAAAAAACTTCAAAAGGAATTGGATGAAGACCGCTATACGCATACCATCGGCGTGATGGATACGGCAGCCTGCTTGGCAATGCGCTATGGAGCTCCGCTGAATCAAGCCCTTGTTGCCGGTCTTCTGCATGACTGTGCGAAGTGTGTTCCTAATGACAAAAAGCTAAAACTCTGTAAAAAATATCGGATTAAAATGACGCCATTCGAGCTGAACGCTCCTTTTCTCCTTCACGCAAAATTGGGAGCGTATCTTGCCAAGAAAGAATACGGCGTGGAAGATAAAGAAATTCTCAGCGCGATCGCCTGTCATACAACAGGCAAGCCTGGCATGTCCTTATTGGATAAGATCATTTTTCTGGCTGATTATATAGAACCAGGCAGGGATAAGGCGCCTAACCTGCCCGAAATACGCCGGTTGGCCTTTGTGGACCTCCACAAGGCGCTTATCCGGGTGCTGGCGGATACGCTGGAATATCTGTATGCTTCTGGACAGCCGGTGGATCCTATGACACAGGAAGTGCTGGATTATTATTTATCTGAGGAAGAGTCGGAGTGAATAGCGAGAGAGGAGTGAATCATCATTATGGGCATGGATTTGTCAAAAAAAATGGCTTCTATGGCGATTGAGGCGCTGGAAGATAAAAAGGCTGAGGATATACAGGTTATTGATATTTCTCAGGTGTCCGTCTTGGCAGACTATTTTATTATTGCCAGCGGAAGCAACCGCAGCCAGATACAGGCATTGATTGACAATGTGGAAGAAAAGCTTGGCAAGGCTGGATTTGAGCCGAAGCAGATCGAGGGCTATGACAGCGCCAACTGGGTTCTCATGGACTATAGGGATGTCATTGTTCATGTGTTCGACAGAGAGAACCGTCTGTTCTATGATCTGGAGCGTATATGGAGAGACGGCAGGAGCATCCCGGCGGAAGAACTGAAGGCTTAAAGACTTAAAATATACGACATAATAGAAGATATAGACTAGATATAAAGAGGACAGAAAGAAAAGGGCAGTAGAGAAAGCTTGAGAGATTTCCATGCTTACTCTGCTGCCTTTTTGTTTGGCATCCACAGCAAATGCAACATAATGTAAATTATACTTGACTTGTCGTAGTATATGAATTACACTGGTTTTATAAATACTGCGAAAGGCGGTGTATATTTTGCAGATCAGCAGCGATATAATCCGCGGTTACAATGATACGATCATACTCAGTACGCTTCTCACGGAAGATTCCTACGGGTATGAGATTGCTCAGACAATTGAACGCATAAGTGAAGGAAAATATAAGATTAAGGAGACTACCCTATACTCCTGCATCAACCGTCTTTTGAAACAGGGTTATCTGGAGTCCTACCGTGTAACAGATGATATCTCCGTCAGAAAAAGGATCTATTATCATATTACCAAGAAAGGATTTGTATATTATTACGATAAATGCAAAGAGTGGGAACTTACCAGAGATGTTATAAATCGTTTTGCAAAGGAGTTATAGACACATGGAACTGACAATGCGCCTGCTGGACGCAGGAAAGGTGACAACCATTTATAAGAAATATATGATCAGCGATTTCCCCAGGTCTGAGAGGAAGCCCCTTGCGTCTATCCAGAAGAAAATACGGCAGAATCTGTATTTACCCTATGGGATATTCGAAGGTTCCTCTCTGATTGCCTATGCCTTCTTCTGTAAGGGGAAACATTCACACTATATTCTATTAGATTATCTTGCGGTATGCCCCAAATACCGCAGCAGCGGCTATGGGACGAAAATCCTTCCTGTCCTTGCGCAATTTGTACAGAACAGCGGTTATTATGGGATTGTGGGCGAAGTGGAGAATCCGAAATATTATCACTCAGAGGAAGACCGGTTAACGAAAGAGAAGCGTCTGCGCTTCTATCTTAGAGATCGGTTTCAGACAACTCCGATTGTTTGCCATATGTTTGGAACAAAAATGATTGTGCTGAAATTAGATTTTCATAATGCAGATACAGATACGATATATAACAGTATGCAGGACATTTACCGGGTGAATTTTACGTGGTGGCAGCGAATGCATGTCAGGCTGTATAAAATCAGTCGCCGGAAGTAAAGGCGGAGAAGAAAAGACGAAGCAGAGAAAGCAGAACCCAGACAGACTTTTCCGCTTGATATACTTAAAAATCCCCCATATTATAATTATGGATGTAAGGAACTTCCTCTTTCCTTCTAATTATAATATGGGGGATTCTTCTCACCGGAATATCCGTATTGCCCCAAACACTTTGCCAAGAATCATCACATCTGAAACGAGGATCGGATCCATGCTGCTGTTCTCAGGCTGAAGGCGGATATACCCGTTCTCTTTGTAAAAGGTCTTGACCGTGGCGGAGTCATCAATCAGGGCGACTACCATATCGCCGTTGTTGGCTGTGGTCTGCCGTCCGACAAGGACATAGTCTCCGTCCAGTATACCAGCCTCAATCATACTGTCTCCGTGAACCTTCAGCATAAATACTTCCTGATTCGGGACGTATTCCGCCGGAATGGGGAAATAATTCTCTACATTCTCCACAGCCAGAAGGGGAAGACCGGCGGCTACCGTGCCAAGAAGCGGTATATTCACGACCTCTCTGCGCACAAGATTAAAATTATCATCTATAATTTCAATAGCTCTGGGCTTCGTAGGATCTCTGCGGATATACCCGTTTTTCTCCAAGGTTTCAAGATGGGCGTGGACAGAAGAAGTAGACTTCAGACGCACCGCCTCACAAATGTCTCGGACGGAAGGTGGATATCCCTTATTCAAAATCTCGCTCTTGATATATTCCAAAATTTCTTGCTGCTTCTTAGTGATTTTCCCATATGACATGAAAGGCGCCCTCCTAACTTACAAATGCCGCGCAGTACTGATTCAAAACTCTTGATCTTAGTACTATTGGATGTTCTTATTTTATCATAGGAACAAAATGATTGCAAACAAATATTCGGAATATGTGTTCGATTTTTTGTTGACAAAACAGATGTTCGGGTTTATAATCATGATATAAGAACAGTTGTTCGATGTTAAGTTATTTGCTGAGGAGGTGCAGATCATGTATCAGGTATATGGGGGAAGCCGCAATCGCCACGAGAGGCCGAACAGACAGAGCCAGGCAGATAACATTGTCTATCTGCATACATCCTCCAGCGCTGGGAGAGGAAAGCGGCATAACCGCAGTTTCGATATTTACCGCTTTTTCTTTTTTCTCATTTTTGCTTTAATCGTGGCTTTCCTCTGCGGCATTTGCTTTGGAAGTTTCTTATCGAACGCTGAGTCCGCCCAGGATAAAGCTCTGGACACTTTTAAGTACTATAGAAGCATTACGGTGGAGTCTGGAGATTCTCTATGGAATATTGCCCAGGAAAATATAACAGAGGAATATGATTCTGTACAGGATTATATCGAAGAAGTCTGCTTTATCAATTCCATCACAGCAGATGATATTCATGCAGGACATCACTTGATTATACCTTACTATGAGGCGGAATTTCGATGATGACTTTACTATATTCAAGATATCGATCCCTAAATATTTAGGTATTTAGGTACTTAGATATATTGAGATTATTCATGTTTTTTGATAAATACATCATAAAAGGAACCCTGTGGGATAAACCACAGGGTGTTTTCTCGTAAATGAGTTGCGCATCACGTCGTAAAATCGTCATTTTGCGACGTGATAGATATGTGTCATTTTCTATAGAAATATGTTATAATAAAATTTATAAGGGCTTATACTGAGAATGTAATTCACACTGAATTGGTACTGCCCCGTTTGAGGGATTGAGGATTTCTATGGATGGAAGGAGTTTTCTGCCATGCAGACATTGTCTTATAAGGAGCAGACAGACAGACAGAATATAGAGAAAATACGTGAGCTTCAGAAGAAGCTTCCGAAGTTTACCGCAGAGTATTTCCGCGCTTTGGAGATCAGAAAAAGTACGAACACGAGGAAGAATTATGCCTATGACCTGGGTACATTTTTCTTTTTTCTGCAGGAGAATAATGGATATTTTGCAAGGAAAGACATCGCTGATGTGACGCTGGACGACATAAAGCTGATAACGCCCGTCGATATTGAGGAATACCTCTCCTTCCTGGAATATTATGAGAGAGACGGCGTCCTCTATCGGAATAAGGAAGAAGGCAAGGCACGCAAGCTTTCCTCTCTCAACAATTTCTATACTTACTATCTGAAGAAGGGGATGCTGGATTCCAATCCAGTTACCCTTGTGGATTTTCCTAAGATTAAGGAGAAAAATATTATCCGCCTGGAGCCCAATGAGGTGGTAGAACTGCTGGATATTGTAGAGTCTGGGGAAAAGCTTACGAAGAAACAGATGGAGTCCTATCAGAAGACGCGCGTTCGGGATGTGGCTCTCATTACTCTTCTGCTTGGGACTGGAATCCGGGTATCGGAATGTGTAGGGCTGGATTTGGACGACGTGGATTTCGATAACGGAGCAATCCGAATCATCCGCAAGGGAGGCAATGAGGATCTAGTCTATTTTGGAGAAGAAGTGGAGAACGCCCTTCTAGCCTACTACGAAGAACGTCAAAAGCTCTCTCCCGCTTCCGGCCATGAGCAGGCTCTCTTCATCTCTCTGAAGAATACTAGGCTGTCTGCCAGATCGGTGGAGAGGCTTGTGAAGAAATATGCCTCTCTCGTGACAACTGTCAAAAAAATCACTCCCCATAAGCTTCGCAGTACTTTTGGAACGACGCTGTACGAGGAGACTCAGGATATTTATCTGGTGGCGGATACGCTTGGACATAAAAATGTGGATACGACGAGGAAGCACTATGCCGCTATGAACGACAACCGCAAGCGGCAGGCAACCAGAGCAATGCGTTTAAGAGAGACATTGGATGAATGAATCAGCCGAACAGATGCTCGTCCAGGACAATGGTAAATGGCCCGTCGTTGGTAAGGGCTATCTGCATCTCGGCTCCAAAGATTCCGGTCTGTACCACCGGAATTTCCCTTCGGCACTGCTCTACTATGTAATGGTACAGCTCTTCTGCCATCTCAGGCGCCCCGGCTTGTATGAAAGATGGGCGATTTCCCTTCCTGCAGTCCGCATACAGGGTAAACTGGGATACAAGGAGGAGCTGCCCGTCTACATCTTTCAGGGACAGATTCGTCTTACCGCTCTCGTCCTGGAAGATTCTAAGGTTCAACAGCTTACGGATATATTTGTCGGCAGCGGCCCTTGTATCATCTCCAGCAATGCCGATGAAGACAAGCAGTCCACGGCCGATTGCGCCTACAGTCTGCCCGTCTACTGTCACAGAGGCGTCGGTAACTCTCTGGATGACAAGTCTCATGGTTTAATCTCTCCTTTTCCGTGTGATTGGATATTGTTTTCCTGATTCACGTGTGATAAAATGATACCATTCTTGCCTATAAATACACAGTGAGGACTT
>CALWRT010000138.1 GCA_944384015.1 uncultured Lachnospiraceae bacterium
AAGAGACAGAGTGAGGGCCCAGCCCGGGAGGAGAAGAACGATGAAAGTACTGATTGTAGGAAGCGGCGGAAGAGAGAACGCAATAGCCTGGAAAGCTGCTCAGAACCCCAAGGTAGAGAAAATATACTGCGCGCCCGGCAACGCTGGGATCGCCTCATACGCCCAGTGCGTGGATATCGGGGCAATGGAGTTCGAGAAGCTGGCGGCCTTCGCGAAAGACAACAACATTGACCTGACCATTATCGGTATGGATGATCCACTGGTGGGAGGAATTGTGGACGTTTTCGAGAGAGAAGGGCTTCGGGTATTTGGCCCCAGGAAAAATGCGGCGATCCTGGAAGGGTCGAAGGCGTTTTCCAAAGACCTGATGAAGAAATACCACATTCCGACGGCGGCATATGAGAATTTTGACGATCCGAAAGCTGCCCTGGAATATCTCAAGACAGCCAAGTTCCCCATCGTGCTGAAAGCTGACGGCTTGGCTCTTGGCAAAGGTGTTCTCATATGCAATACATTGGAAGAGGCCTGTGCCGGGGTGAAAACGATCATGGAGGACAAGCAATTCGGCGCGGCAGGCAACCGGATGGTGATTGAAGAGTTTATGACGGGCCGGGAAGTGTCAGTGCTCTCCTTCGTGGATGGGAAGACAATTCGCACCATGACATCTGCCCAGGATCATAAACGCGCCAAGGATGGGGACGAAGGATTGAATACCGGAGGCATGGGGACATTTTCTCCCAGTCCGTTCTATACTAAGGAAGTGGATGACTTCTGTCAGAAGTATATTTACCAGCCCACCGTGGACGCCATGGCGGCAGAAGGACGCCCCTTTGTGGGAATTATCTTCTTTGGCCTGATGTTAACTCAAGATGGTCCGAAGGTGCTGGAGTATAACGCAAGGTTTGGAGATCCGGAGGCTCAGGTTGTGCTGCCCAGGATGAAGACGGACATGATTGAAATTATGGAGGCTTGTATAGACGGAAGACTGTCGGACTATGAATTGGAGTTTGAGGACAATGCGGCCGTGTGTGTTGTGCTGGCCTCCGACGGGTATCCGGTGTCCTATGAGAAGGGATGCGAGATCCGCGGTCTTGAGAATTTCCGGGGCAAGGACGGCTACTATGCATTCCACGCCGGAACCGCCTTCCGGGACGGCAAAATTGTGACAAACGGCGGCCGTGTGCTGGGAGTGACAGCCACCGGAAAGACGCTGAAGGAAGCTCGGGCCAACGCATACAAGGCGACGGAGTGGGTGGAATTTGACAACAAATATATGCGCCATGATATTGGCAAGGCTATCGACGAAGCAGAATAGCCTGCGGACGGACGGCAGCAGACATTGGAAAGGGGAGCAGATAACTTTTTGGAGTTGTCTGCTCCTTCGATGCTTTCTTATAAATTCCTTAAATTCTTTTCTTTTTGTTGACATTCCAGATGATGCGTCACTATAATAGGGAATTAGAATGCGGGTGGCCTGTGCATTTTGCGGTATGGGCTGTTTGATATAATTTTCTGAAGAAGAAAGGAGCTCAATTCAGGTGAAAAGGAGCAGTTTATGGAAGAGAGGCCTATATATGGCCTGCGGCATTGCGGCGGCGGGAATCTTATCCTTTCAGGCGGGATTTGTAAGCCATGCAGAGCCTGGCATTATCAATGACACAGGAGTACGCATCCGTTCCAGTGCCGATACATCCAGCAATGACAATGTCATCACGAGTGCCGGAGCGAACATGGAGGTTGAGGTGATCAGCCAGGTCACTGGGAGCGATGGAAATACTTGGTATGAGATTGAGTTCCTGGACGGAGGAGAGACGAGAACCGGCTATATTAGGCAGGATTATGTAACGCTGGACGGGGAAGGAGATACAGCGGCCACAACGGAAGAACCGCAGACCGGAGGCACAGATCAGGAGGCTCCGACGGAGAATGAGAACAACAACCCGGAAGGACTTGCGCCGATAGAAGGTCTCAATGAGGATCTGACCTGCTACGTGGGAGAGACACGCTATTACATTAATCAAGGATTTGCCGATGATCAGATTCCAAGCGGCTTTTCAAGGACGACTGTCGACTACCGAGGCAGTGAGATACAGGTGGCCAAATCCAACGATATTGAACTCTATGCGGCATATCTCACCATGAGTGAGGATACGAGTCAGTCAGACTGGTTTGTCTATGATGCGGAGCTCCAGGGGTTCTGCAACTTGATACGCCTGGAGACGATGCAGGGGAAGTATGTCTATTTCCTGGATACCTTCGGGACAGCCCAGATGGATTTCGGATATGAAGAGACAGAGCTGGAGATTGATGGGAAGACGGTGCCTGCCTGGCAGCTCATATTGAGCGCGGAAGAGGACTTGTCTGGAGAGAACGACAGCTTTTACTATGTGTATGGAATTAATCAGGACGGGAATAAGGGACTGTATTCTTATTATACAAAGGACGGAACTTATCAGAGGAACGTTCTGACCGGCTTGGAGATTGTGGACGATGAATATCTGAGCACAGAAGAAAATATACAGCTGCTGCAAAGCCAGCTGAAAGAACTGCAGAGTTCGTATACTGACGGAATGTCTCAGAGATTTACGATTATCTGCGTTCTCATTGTTGTGTGCGTGCTGCTTCTGTTCGTGTCGATCCATATGGGCTTGAAAGCGAGAACGCTGCGCATGGCCGGCGAAGAAGACGATCAGGAGGAGCCAGCGGAGAAGGAGCCGAGATTCCGAAAGAATGGCCGGTTGATGCTGGGATTCGGGAAAAGAGATCAGACCGATTCAGATGACGAGGACGAAGAGGACTACGAGGAAGACGACCAAGAGTATGACGGCGAAGACGAGGATGATGAGTACGGCGATGAAGACGAGTACGAAGAGGAGGATGACGAGGAGTACGGCGAAGAGGACGAGTACGAAGATGAGGAAGATGAGTACGGAGATGACGCCGAATCTGTAAAAGACAGCAAGATAGACGAGGCAGATGAACCAGGACCGGCAGATGCGGAAGCCGAGACAGAAGAGGATGAGGAAGAAGAGGAGTTTGATATTGACAGCATTCAGATAGAAGATATCAGCCTGGATGATTTTATGCAGGAATCAGCCGCACATAGTTCGGATGCTATGCTGATCGGCGGAGAACACAAGACTGCAGGGGAAGTGTCCCTGCATAGTGATGACGAAGACGAATTCGATGCCGACGAAGACGAGTACGAGGACGAAGAGGACTACGAGGACGGAGACGAGTACGAGGACGAAGAGGACTACGAGGACGAAGACGAGTACGAGGATGAAGAAGACGACGAGGAGGAGAGGGCACCGAAGAAGCGAGGATTTTTCTTCTTTGGCAGAAAGAAGAAAAAGGAGGAAGAATACGACGAGTACGACGATGAAGAAGATGAGTACGAGGATGGCGAGTACGACGAGGACGACATCGAGTACGAGGATGAGTACGAGGACGGAGACGAAGAGGACTACGAAGAAGACGGCGAGGATGAGGACTACGAGGACGACGATGAGTATGACGAAGAGGACTACGAGGAAGAGAAGCCAAGAGGATGGTTTGCTTCTAGGCGGGCGAAGAAGTCAGACAGGAATTCTCGGAGCAGAAGAGAGGAAGATGATGAGGACTATCAGAGCCAGCGCATGAGAAGAAAGTCTCAGGCCGCAGATTATGCTGAGAAGACGGTAACCGCGCGGAAAGCCTCGAATTCCAGAAACCGTGTGCCGAATACAGGACAGGATGACGATTTTGACTTTGAATTTATTGATTTGGATGATGATTTCTAAGGGAACACTGATGAAATCTGTATTTCCTTAGATGCTCCGCAGAATTCGCGGCGCAAATTCGGCGCTGAAAACGCTGATGATACAGAAGCGATGCAGCAGCCAGGAAACAAGAGATTCTTACTGAGAAGGATGGAGCAGCCGCCTCCGTCCTTCTTTGCTTGACAGGAATAAGCCGATGTTATAGTATAAGTATAACAAAAGATACGGAAGTGATAGAATGGTAATCAAAATTGATTTTAACAGTGAAGAAGCGCTCTATATGCAGCTGTGCAATCAGATTATTATTGGGATTGCAACCTCTCAGATACAAGAAGGAGAATCTCTGCCGTCGGTACGTCAGCTTGCTGACAACATCGGGATTAATATGCATACAGTGAATAAAGCGTATGCTTTGCTGCGCCAGGAAGGGTTTATTAAGCTGGACCGCCGGAAGGGAGCCGTTATCAGCATAGACATTGATAAGCTGGAAGCTATGATCGGACTGAAAGAATCCTTCCGGAAGCTGCTGGCAAGGGCAAGCTGTCAAAATATCAGCAGGGAAGAGATTCATGGGCTGATTGATGAAATATATATGGAATATAAGTAAACAGGAGGATTCGAATGGATTTATATACAGAGAAGGCGTCCAATGTATTGAAGAATGCCGGGAAAATAGCAGCTAAGCTGAAGCAGAGCTATATTGGGACAGAGCATATTCTGCTGGGCTTGATAAGAGAGAGGGATAGTCTGGCAGGAAAGGTGCTGTCTGACTGCCAGGTATATGATACGAAGATCGAAGAGCTGATCAGTCAATTGATTGCGCCTGAAGGAGGGAAGGCGGTCGCAGATCGTGAGGGCTATACGCCCCGAGCTAAGCGGGTGCTAGAGCAGAGCAGGATGGAGGCCGAGAGAATGGGCGCCGGCAAAATCGGTACGGAACATATCCTCCTCGCTATTCTGCGTGAACAGGACAGTGTGGCGGCCAGGCTGCTGAATACGCTGAGCGTGGATGTCCAGAAGATGTATATTGACATCATGACTGCCTCAGGGCAGGATGTTAAGGTAACTAAGGAAGATCTAAAGAGCGGGAAGCTCCTGAGGGATCCTGGCCAGGCCCCCACTCCCACGTTAAATCAATATGGCAGGGATATTACTGCCTTGGCTCGGGATGGAAAGCTGGATCCTGTGATCGGCAGGGAAGAAGAAATACGCCGGGTAATTCAGATTCTCAGCCGCAGGACAAAGAACAACCCATGCTTGATAGGAGAACCCGGAGTGGGAAAGACTGCGATTGTAGAGGGCCTGGCGTCCAGAATTACAGAGAGAGAAGTGCCGGACAGTGTGCTGGGGAAGCGCCTTGTGACGTTAGATTTGTCAGGTGTTGTGGCCGGCAGCAAGTACCGGGGAGAGTTTGAGGAGCGGATTAAGAAAATCATCAGCGAGGTGACAGAGGCAGGGAATGTTCTGCTCTTTATTGATGAGATTCACACGCTGATCGGCGCCGGAGGGGCAGAAGGAGCGATCGATGCCTCCAATATTCTGAAGCCTTCCTTGGCACGGGGAGAGATACAGCTGATCGGCGCCACGACGCTGGAAGAATACCGCAAATATATCGAGAAAGACGCCGCATTGGAGAGACGGTTCCAGCCGGTTAATGTGGAGGAGCCGACTCAGGAGCAGGCTGTGGCGATTCTGAAGGGTCTGCGTCCTCACTATGAGCGTCATCACGGCGTGAAAATTACCGATGAGGCGGTGGAAGCTGCAGTGGCACTGTCAGCCAGATATATCAACGAACGTTTTCTGCCGGATAAGGCCATTGACTTGATAGACGAAGCGGCATCCAAAGTACGTCTGTACGGATTTAAGAGGCCGGAGGGATTAAGCAAGGTAGAACAGCAGTTAAAAGCGCTGGAGACAGAGAAAGAAGACTCAATCAGGGCGGAAAATTTTGCCAGGGCGGGGGAAATCCGCGCGGAACAGCAGAAGCTGGCAGATAAGAAGGTACGTCTTGAGAGAAGATACGAGCGGGAGAAGAGCCGCAGGGAATGTGTGGTTGGCGAAGAAGAAATTGCGGAAGTCGTGTCAGAATGGACGAAGATTCCTGCTCAGAAATTAAAAGAAGAAGAGACATCCAAACTGCTGAAGCTGGAGAAGGCACTTCACCAGAGGGTGATCGGCCAGGATGAGGCGGTGGAAGCGCTGGCAAGGGCAGTGAAACGGGGGAGAGTAGGCTTGAAGGATCCTAACCGCCCAATCGGCTCCTTCTTATTCCTGGGGCCGACAGGCGTCGGCAAGACTGAGCTGTCCAAGGCGCTGGCCGAGGAAATGTTCGGCAGAGAGAGCGCCATGATCCGTGTGGATATGTCGGAATATATGGAAAAGCACAGTGTCTCTAAGCTGATAGGATCTCCTCCGGGATATGTGGGACATGACGATGGGGGGCAGCTCTCTGAGAAAGTACGACGCAATCCTTACTCCGTTGTGCTGTTCGACGAGATTGAGAAGGCGCACCCTGACGTGTTCAACATTCTTCTGCAGGTATTGGACGACGGCCACATCACGGATTCCCAGGGGCGCAAGGTTAGCTTCAAGAATACGGTGATTATTATGACTTCCAATGCAGGGGCCCAGGAGATTGTCACGCCGAAGCGTCTGGGCTTCACCTCCCAGGACGATGAGAAGAAGAATTATGAGCAGATGAAGAGCCGGGTGATGGATGAAGTGCGCCGCATGTTCAAACCGGAGTTTTTGAACCGCATCGATGAGATTATGGTATTCCATCCTCTGAATAAAGAGGATATCCGTAAAATTGTAGCTCTGATGTTCCGGGAACTGGCCCGGCGATGCGCCGACCAGATGAAGGTGCAGCTTGTGTTCCGTGATTCAGTTAGGGATTATATCGTGGAGAATGGTTTTGATGATAAATATGGAGCGAGGCCTCTGCGCCGGGCTATTCAGAGTAAGATTGAAGATCCGCTTGCAGACGAGGTGCTGAAGGGGGATGTGAAAGTCGGAGATACGGTGGCGATTGGCGCCAGCAGGGGAAGCGTCAAGTTCTATGTGAGGGAGAAGGCCGCCGCAAAATAGTATGGCGCGGGAGGCGGCCGACTGTGGATAGTGACCAAATTTGTGCCGGTGGGACTGGCGTATATGGGGAAAATAGTATATAATAATATTGGGAACAGAAGATACCAGACGGTATAAAAGCCCACGAATGGCTGCGCGCGGGAGCCTGCGCCATTCGTCCCTGTATTCGCAATGCGGCCTGCCGGCCTGCTTGCTCATAGGGGTAAGTGTCTCGAAAGCACAGCCGCTTCGGTCTGCAGTCAGACCGCCTGCCTCTGTTTTGAGACGAAGCTTTTATAAGAAAGCGATAGATATACCTGTAAGGCACAGAAAAATGGGAGGATTGACACATGTCAAGTATGAAGGAACTTATCAGGACGAAGGAGAACGGAACCATCAGCTTCGGCAATTATGAACTGCCTAAGAAGGAGAAGCTGGATAACTTTGAATTCAGCGGAGACTTGTATAAGATTAAGACTTACAAAGAGATTACCAAGCTGGAGCGCAATGGCCTGTTCGTATATGAATCCGTGCCGGGAACTGCAGTGGAGGATTTCGCGGAGACAGAGAGCGGTGCTGAGTTCGAAGTGGAAGGAAGCGAAGACGCCCAGATTACTCTTGGGCTTGAAGCAGACACGGAATATAGAGTGTTCGTGGATGATATAGACGTGGGTACGATGGCAACAAATTTGGGAGGGAAGCTGAGCCTGAGCGTGGAGCTGGGGAATGCGGCAAAGGTGAAAGTACGAGTGGAGAAGTGCTGATGAAATCAGTCTTTCTGCAGACGGGAAGGCAGACTGCCGAATGTGCAGCCTGCCTTTTACGCTTCTACTATTAGAGAGGCTCTTTGCGCTTTCCCACAGGAGCGCACAGGCCTTCTGGGCAGGGGCTGCCCTGCGGCGGTCGGGATGACGGCTGTTTGCGCAGTCTTTGCTTTGCAGGGAACGCACATGCACGCGCCTTTTCGAGGATGGAGATAGGAGATCAAATGTTATGGCCAAAGGAAGAACTTCAATATTTTATTGCCAGAACTGCGGATATGAATCCAGCAAGTGGATGGGGCAGTGCCCCGGGTGCAGAGAGTGGAACACCTTCGTAGAAGAGCAGCTGAAGGACAGGGAAGAGCTGAAGAAGCGGGAGACGTTAGCCAGGACGCATATATACCGGCTATCAGAGATTGAGATACAGGATGAAGAACGGTTGCCCACAGGGTTTGCAGAACTGGATCGGGTACTGGGGGGCGGAATTGTGCCGGGATCCATGGTGTTAGTGGGAGGAGACCCGGGAATCGGAAAATCCACTCTGCTTCTGCAAATGTGCAGAAACCTGTCGGAGGCAGGCAGGAGGCTTCTGTACATATCAGGAGAAGAGTCTTTGAAGCAGATCCGGCTGAGAGCTGACCGTATCGGAAGCTTCGGCGATTCCTTGAGGCTGCTGTGCGAGACAAATCTGGAGACAATTGAGGGGACGATACGCGCCGAGAAACCGGAGATCGTCATCATTGATTCTATCCAGACCATGTACCGGGAAAATATCAGTTCCGCACCCGGCAGCGTATCCCAGGTGAGGGAGTCCACGGGGATTCTCCTTCGCATTGCCAAGGGGATGGGAATTGCGGTATTTATTGTGGGGCATGTGACAAAAGAAGGCGTAGTGGCCGGCCCCAGGGTGCTGGAGCATATGGTGGATACTGTTCTGTATTTTGAGGGAGACCGGCATGCTGCCTACCGGATACTGCGGGCGGTGAAAAACCGTTTCGGCTCTACAAATGAGATCGGCGTATTCGAGATGAAGGACAGAGGGCTCTGCGAGGTGCGAAACCCATCGGAATATATGCTGAGCGGCAAGCCCCAGGGGGCATCCGGTTCTGCGGTGGCCTGTGCGATGGAGGGGACAAGGCCGCTGCTGCTGGAGATCCAAGCGCTTGTATGCCAGACGTTTTTTAACATACCAAGGCGTACGGCGGCGGGGACAGACTTCAACCGAGTGAACCTTCTGATGGCTGTGCTGGAGAAGAGAGTGGGGCTCTCGCTCTCTTCCTGTGACGCCTATGTCAATGTGGCAGGAGGCATGAAAATGACAGAACCGGCAGTGGATCTAGCCATTGTCTTGGCTATTATTTCCAGCTTTCGGGACATTCCCCTGGATGAGCATACGGTTGTCTTCGGAGAGGTGGGGCTGAGCGGAGAAGTGCGCGGGGTGAGTATGGCGCAGTCTCGGGTGCAGGAGGCGAGGAAGCTGGGCTTTACCCGCTGCGTCCTTCCCCAGGTATGTGTAGATCAAGTCAAAGAAATCAAAGGAATTGAGTTGTGCGGCATCAGAAGCGTCCGAGAGGCCATGGAGCTGCTGTGAAGCAGCCCCGTAGCCTCCCTGAGGCGTTTGCCATGTCCAGGGAAAGCAAGCTGCGCAGATCCAGTCCTCCGCAGCCCTGAAGCGCCTACTATTTTCCTGCCCCGTCAGTTTGCTGCGGGGTATTTGACTGGACTGGGGCAAACTGGCTCTGGTACAGCTGGGCGTAGAAACCGTTCTGTGCGAGCAGGGACTGATGATTTCCCTGCTCAATAATTTTGCCGTCTTGCATAACAAGAATGAGATCTGCTTCCCGGATCGTAGCTAACCGGTGGGCCACGATAAAACTGGTGCGTCCGCGCATCATCCGGGCGAAAGCCGACTGGATTTTTAACTCTGTCCTCGTATCAATGGAAGAGGTGGCCTCGTCAAGAATCAGCATGGGCGGCAGGCAGAGCATGACTCTGGCGATACACAGAAGCTGCCGCTGCCCTGCGGAGAGATTGCTTCCATTTTCCTCGATCACAGTGTCATAGCCTTGGGGAAGCCTTCGGATGAAGGAGTGGGCGTGGGAAGCCTTGGCGGCGGCGATGATTTCTTCTTCCGAGGCGTCCGGCCTGCCGTAAACAATATTGTCCCGGATCGTTCCGCCGCACAGCCATGTATCCTGCAGCACCATTCCGTACCGCGCCCGCAGATCATGGCGGGACATCCGGCGAATGTCGGTGTTGTCCACGCGGATACTGCCGCTGTCTGCTTCATAGAAACGCATCAGAAGATTGATGAGCGTTGTTTTGCCGCAGCCGGTAGGTCCGACGATGGCGATGCGCTGCCCAGGAGATACATCCAGGGAAAAATGTTCGATGAGAGGACGTTCCGGCACGTAGCTAAAAGAGACGTCCTCCAGTGTTACCCGGCCTTTTGAGGGCGGACATACGCAGGAAGCATCATCGGGCGCTTCTTCTTGCTCATCCAGCAAGTCCAGGACGCGCTGGGCGCATGCGAGGGCATTCTGCAGTTCTGTGACCACCCCGCTGATCTCATTGAAGGGTTTGGCGTATTGGCTGGCGTAACTGAGCAGTGAGCTGAGCTGCCCGATGGAGATGCCGCCTTGAATGGCATAGAAGGCGCCGATCAGCGTTACAGCCGCGTAGACAATATTGTTAACCAGGCGCGTGCTGGGGTTTGTAAGGCTGGAAAAAAAGGTGGCGTTCAAAGACACCTTGCGCAGCCGTTCATTGACCTGGTCAAAATCATCCAGGCTGGACTGCTCATGGCCGAAGGAACGGACGACCCGCTGGCCCTCGATCAGTTCGTTGACAAGAGCTGTCTGTTCGCCGCGTACAGCCGCCTGCTCCTGGAAATATTTGTGCGTCCGTGTAGAGATGAAACGGGCTACGAAGATGGACAGAGGCGTCAGGATGACCACTGCCAGAGCGATGACGCCGTTCAGCCAGAGCATAATGGCCAGAGTGCCGACGATGGTGACCACTCCTGTGAATAGCTGGGTAAATCCCATGAGAAGACCGTCAGCGAACGTATCCACATCGGCCACCATCCGGCTTACCAGATCTCCGGACGGATGGGCGTCCAGGTAAGAGAGCGGAAGACGGTGAAGTTTGCCGCTCAAGTCATTGCGCAGATCCCGGCAGACACAGTAGGTCATTCGATTGTTGCACAGGGCGAGCGCTTGCTGGGCGATGGCGGCTGCCAGGGTGACGATGGCAATCAGAAGGATTTGCTGAAGTATCATCTCCGCGGATACGAGGCCCGCCCCCAGCATACCGTCGATAGCATTGCCGCATAAGATCGGGACAAATAGCTGGGCGGCGGCACTGATGAGAGCGCACAGCAGGCTCATAACCGCGAAAAAGAGATAGGGACGGATACGTCCAAGGATCCGCTGCAAAGTTGTCTGTCTTTTCATTGTGCCGCCTCCTTCTGAAACTGGCTGTCATAGATTTCCTGATATACGGGGCAGCTTTGCAGAAGCTGTTCGTGCTGCCCGACCCCGGCAAGACGCCCGTCGTCTAGGACGAGGATCTGATCTGCATGTTGGATGGAACTAGTGCGCTGGCTGACAAGGAATATAGTCATATAGGAAGGCAAAGTCTTCAATGCCTTGCGCAGTGCGGCGTCGGTAGCGTAATCCAGGGCAGAAGAACTGTCGTCCAGAATCAGGATATCAGACTTGGCCACCAGCGCCCTTGCAATGGTCAGCCGCTGTTTCTGGCCGCCGGAGAGATTCCTGCCGCTCTGCTCTACCGGCTCATCCAAACCTTTAGGCTTCTGGCGTACAAATTCGGCTGCCTGGGCAATTTCCAACGCCTCCCACAGCTCGTCGTCGGTGGCCTCCGAACGCCCCCAAAGAAGGTTGCTTCGGATGGTTCCGGAGAAGAGCTGGGCTTTCTGGGCAACGACGGCAACACGTCTGCGCAGCTCTGCCGGATCCCAGTCGGCGACGGAGATACCCATGAGGGAGACGCTTCCGGAGGTGGCGTCGTAGAATCGGGGAATCAGGTGGACGAGAGAAGACTTGCCGCTTCCCGTGCCGCCGATAATTCCAATAGTTTGTCCGCGCATAGCACAAAAGGAAATGTCCGTGAGGGCCTCATCGCCGAATCGTCCATAACGCAGCCCCACGTGGTCGAAGCGGACTGCTTCCTTTGTATCCGCACCTTCAGAAACGTGACCGTCAAACTGCATGGAAGGAGGCGTGTCCAGCACCTGTCCCAGGCGGCCCATACTGGCGGCAGCCTTGCCAAGGAGGGTGATCAGGTTGGCTAGTTTTACAAGCTCTACAAGTATTTGGCTGATGTAGTTCACTAGGGCGATGATATCACCGGAGAGCAGGATACCGCTGTCCACTTGCCGGGATCCCATCCACAATACGGCGATAATGCCGACATTGACCGCCGCATAGGTCAGAGGATTCATCAGGGCAGAAATCCTGCCGGCCAGAAGCTGAGTGGAGAGCAGAGCCTGATTAATCTGATGAAAATGCTGTATCTGGCTTTCCTCCCGCCCAAAGGCCCGGATGACCCGCACTCCGTTCAAATTTTCGCGGGTTGCCCCCGTGACGTCGTCCAGATTGCGCTGGACACGTTTGTATAGGGGAGTTGTGACTGCCATTATGCCGAAGACAATGACGAACAATACGGCGATGACGGTAACGAAAATCAGAGCCATCTTGGCGTCGATGGTGAAGGACAGCACCATGGCCCCAAATACAATAAAGGGGCTGCGCAGAAATAGCCGCAGAAACATGTTCAGTCCGTTTTGCACTTGATTCACGTCGCTGGTCATTCGTGTGATAAGGGTGGCAGTCCCAATGCCGTCCAACTCAGAGAAATTCAGAGACTGGATATGGGATAGAAGCTGGCTGCGAAGCCCTGTCGCTGTACCGATGGCTGCTTTTGCAGCAAAATACTGGGCAGTGAAGCTGCAAGCAAGACCCAGCAGGGCCATAGCGATTAGAAGACAGAAGTGGAGAAGAATGCTTCTGACGTCGCCGGCCGGAAGGGATACATTAATCATATTTGCAACAACAAGGGGAACAAGAAGATCAAAGCTTGCCTCCAACATCTTGAACAAGGGAGCAAGGATGCTCTCCAGCTTGTACTGTTTTAAATAAGGAATTAAATATTTCATTAGGAACCTCCGCTTATGATGTCTGGTAGAAAGTATAGCACAGATTCATAAAAATGGGTAGAACTGAAACAGGGAGGCTCCCAGCGCACAAGATATCCAGCAGCCCCGGTTTTTGAGACGGGGGCTCTATTTATTCTGCGGGAAAAGGGGATATTTATGAAAAGAAGCAGCCAGCCATATCACATAAGAAAGGGCAATTTTCATGAATGAAATCTAATACAAAAAAAACATTTTCATGTATTGACAAAAGCTGGGAGTCATGGTATTCTATAAAAGTTGCAGCAAATGAAAGAAGCAACCGAGAAATAGGAAACGAACCTTGATAATCAAACAGTGAAACAACCCTGAAAATTCTT
>CALWRT010000139.1 GCA_944384015.1 uncultured Lachnospiraceae bacterium
TTCCAAGAAAAGCACGGGAGGAATCAACAATGAAAGCAACCGGAATCGTGCGCCGCATCGACGACCTGGGTCGGGTGGTCATTCCCAAGGAGATCCGCCGCACCATGCGTATCCGGGAGGGCGACCCGTCACAGATAACATTGGGATCGTGGGAGCGTTTCTGCTTTGGAATGCTGGATCTGGCAAAAAGATGCGGTTGGAATTGTACATAACGATGGTGAAATCCCTTCTCACCGTACATATCCGCAAGGGGTGATTTGCCCGTGCGGAGGTATGGACATCGCATTTTATCTTTCCCAACACGTCTGAGACAGCTCTCAGAAAGATTCCGGGCGGCATGCTCAAGCAAAAAAAGAGTTGGATATTCGGCGAGACTTCCGAATACCCAACTCTTTTTCCGCATCGAATAATCAATTGAACCTAAGGTACTTAAAATTTTACCATATATCTATCATATGCAGTATGTACGCACCTTGAAGTTCCTTATGTCAACCCAATCATCCGTCCCATTGCCAGGGCAATCAGCATTGCAATGATGGTCTTTTCAACAAACGCAAACAGGACCGTCCAGAACTTTACCGGGATGCTGGTTTTCAGCATAACAGCACCTGTTTCGCTCATACAGATAACCTGCATTGTACCGACAACACAAATTACAAACTTTGCAAGCTGTGACTCCACAGGCGTAGCCGCCAAAAAAGGAAGCAGAAGATCTGCAAACCCGACAATCATTGCAGGAGCCACAGCCTCTGCTTCAGGCATATTGATTAGATTCAGCAGAGGAATAAAGGGCTTTGAGATGATTGCAAATGCAGAAGTATGCTCAGCAATAACCAATACGATTGTTGCAAGGAGAATTACCAGAGGGAACACATCAACGAACAGGCGGACGCAGGTAATAAAGCCGTCTTTCAGCATCCGCAGGGGGCCAGGTGCGGCTTCCGCACGGGCACATGCGTTCTGGAAGGCCTCTTTAAAGCTTTCCTTCTTCTCTTCAATGAGATTCTCAGCCAATGGAGATTTCTCATTAGAAACCATAGAGAGAGGAGGAATACGACTCATAATCATGGTTGAAACAACGGCCACTACCGTACAGCAGAGGAAAAAATACATGAAGTACTTTCCCTCCAGTCCGCCAATAGCTGTAGTATAGGCAAAAATGGACGGCAGCGGAATGGTGCAAAAACCAAAGCAGAGAATTGCAGCTTCTCTGCCGGTATAGTAACCTTTCTTGTATTCTTCATCGGCGGACAGCATACCTACCGTACCGGAACCGAACCAAGAAGACAAGGCCAGGACCGAGGAGTGTCCCGGCATACGGAACAAGGGACGGAAGACTGGACGGAGAATCCAGCCGAGAATTTCCATGAGGCCATATTCCGTCAAAAGCGGAAGCAGGACGGACGCTGCAATGAAAAGGCACATCATAGATGGCATCAGATCATAGGCGATCAACCCGCCGGTATTGGGTTCCCAGAACACCTCTGGCCCTAGTTGGAACATGGCTATCACCTCTGCAGCGACTGCCAACCAGCGAACAGCCAGCATCAGGGGAGAAACTTTGAAGAGGATTTGCACAAATTCAGGATATTTTTTATTTGGAGTAAAGGCCAAAATAGTGGACCCGATAGCCGCAATACATACTACCGCCAGCAGGATATAGACCTGAGAAGCCCCTAAAATGGAACCAAGTGCATTTTTAATGGTCCAGAGGGGGATCGTCAGTTCTCCCTGTGCGGGAAGTGGGGTCATGAAAATAAAAATTCCAAGAAGTGATCCGACGATCACTTTCACTATACTGCTGGATTTGATTTGAGCCGCTTTGTTTTCCATATATGTGATCCTTTCTGTTCATGAGGCACTACAGTTTCCCTTCCAGCCAAGTCCCATCCCAGAAAATTTCCGGATGCTTTGCCATGGTGTCGAAAGAGCCGTATGCAGGGGGCGCAACCTTATTCCCATCGATACGGGCCACACGTTCCGCCTCCGCTTTCTCTATCAGTTGAGGATTTTCCAGCAGATCTGCCGCCGTTCTAAAAATTGCTTCCGAGCACATAAGTGCACCTTTCCTCGTGCTGACCATCCCCGCGGCAGCCGTGGTTGCCCAATTGTGGAGAGGAAGCTGAAGAGGAATCTCCCAGTTCAAACGTCCCAGCGGAATGTGCCAGCTGGCTTCCCCGTCGTCCTGGCTATACGGGTCAATTCCTCCCTTCAGATAAGTAAGTTCAGGAACAGAGACCGCATTCCCACTGCCAGTGGCATTCTTGCACAGCTCTGAAAGCTCCTGAAGTTCCTCATCGGTATAACAGACGGGTCCGACATCGTTCAAATTCTTCCACATCAGATCTCCGATAGTATCATTGGGCAGATAGCCATGGGTTCCCGCCAGAAAGCCTTCCACCACATCTACTCCGGCAATTTTGGCACAGTCCCGCACCACTTCTCCAACATACTGGTACACACGCTTTGCCGTCTCATAGCTGCTATCCCTGATCATGAACCAAAGCGTTGCCCGGTCAGGCGTAATGTTGGGCATGCGTCCTCCATTGCGCACCACATGTTCCACAGAGGTCTTAGGGAACTGGTGGGCCCGCATTCGCTCAACCGCCTGGATGGAGAGCTCTACTCCGTCAAGGGCATTGTGCGCCCGTGCGGCTCCTGTATGGCTGGAGATACCGCCGAAGCAGAACTCTCCATTGAAGCTAGCAAGGGTCGGCTGAGAAACAGCGGCGTTCTGATAATCTACATGGCAGGTCAGAAGCACATCCAGCCCATCAAAGCCACCCTCTCCCAAAAGAGCTATCTTTCCGTAGAGGATCTCTTCTCCCGGGCATCCCACTACAACAACCGTGCCCGGCAAACCGCTGCTCTGCAGGTAATCCTTTACCGCGATAGCTGCTCCCGTATTGGCCCCGCCGATATGGCAGTGCAGGCATCCATGTCCCGCTCTTTGACCGAGGGGCTTTCGATAAGGCACGGCATCATTGGAGAGACCATCCATGCCATCATATTCCGCAATAATCCCGATAGCGGGTCGCCCACTTCCATAGGTTGCACGAAATGCAGTGGGCATTCCGCACAGTTCTCTCTCCACGGTAAATCCTTCATTTTCCAGCCACTGGCATAATATTTCGCTGGATTCATATTCCATCATAGGCAACTCGGGATGCTTCCAGAGTTCAAAAATCTTTTCAGAGATAGATTCTCTGTGTTTTTCCCAAAATTGGTTTCTGCTCATAGAATACCTTCCTTTCTTTTCAGCCCATCAGAACAGCAGAAATGCTACAGGCATCACCAGTAGGAGTGCCACTACTGTCCGCATCAAAAAGAGCAGCACAATATCCAGAAACCCCAGGTCAAAGTCCACCTTCAGTAGAAGCGGACCTGTTTCTGAGATAAAGATGATCTGCAATATGCAAACGACCGCTACGATAAACTTCGTGGATGCAGAGGCAATCGCTCCACCGGCAATAAACGGTAGGAACACATCGATGAATCCCAGCAAAATACTCTGGGCGGCGGCCGCAGCCTCCGCAATGCCAAAAGTCTGCATCAGCCACGCCAACGGCATCGCCAGATACTCTACCACCGGCGTATACTCACAAATAATCGTTGCCACAGTACCAAGGCCAAGAACAATAGGCAGCAATGTAAACCAGACGTCCAGCGCCACTTTCAGGCCGTTGATAAGCAGATTTCCATGGGGTTGGGCAGCGCGCTCCGTCGCGCATTTTACCGCATAGCTGAAGGTGGAATATCCCTCCGGTGGCCGTTCGGAAATATCCCGCTTTTCTGCCGTGGGGCAATACTCGTTAGGCTTCAGACTTATAGGTGGAATCCTCACAAGGATAAACTGAGCAACAAGACCAACCACAATCGTTGTAAGATAGATCTGCGGGAATAGGCTGCTCAAGTCCAAGAAGCTGCAGAGAAGAGAAACAATCGCAATGGATGGGATGGCAAAACCGGTAGAAATGATGACAGATTCCTTTTTGGTATAGTAACCGGCCCGATACTCCTGATCGGTAAACATAATTCCCATGGTTCCGCTGCCGACCCAGGCTACCGCAGCATTCACTGCAGAACGGCCGGGAACCTTATAGAGGGGACGCATAATCGGGCGCATCAGGTTCCCGATAAACTCCATGAGGCCGAATTCCGTCAGCAGAGGCATGGCGATCCCACACCAGAAAAAAAACGGGACAAGGTTAGCTACAACATCCGACATCATCATACCGCCAGTGTTAGCAGACCAGATAAACTCCGGACCGGTTTTAAAATAGATCAGCACGCTGACCATGGCTGAAAGAATACGAACAATACAGGTTGAGAGCTTGACATTAAAGAAGTCCGCCCAGAAACCTTTGAACCTTATCAGCTCGAAATGACCGGCCATGGAGCAAATGGCTGTGATGAATAGAATTACAATCACCATTGGGATTAGGACAGGGCCAAGCAGTTCTTTCGTCTTGTCAATAACAAGGTTGATGATAAGCGTAGGCTCTCCGTTGATTTGAAACGGAATCAAAAACAGAAGAACGCCGATTACAGATGGAACTAGAAACTTCAGTAACGCGGCCTCCGATTTTTTCCCATCTTTCATACATTTCCCTCCTACACGTTTTTAGTCGGTCAACAGTCCTTCATACAGATCTATGCGCGCTTTCCTAAGATCGATCTTGTTCCTGATAGAATCATTTCCGGTATCCAGCTCAGCGCACAGCGTTCCTTCCTCTTTCGTCATCTCCCATCCATACGGCGCTCCGAAATAAGCGTAGGCTCCTTGCGAATCACGGCACGAGGCCAGAACCGCACAGTCGGAAAATATGCGCCGCTCATTGAGCATAAAC
>CALWRT010000140.1 GCA_944384015.1 uncultured Lachnospiraceae bacterium
AGGTCTTTTCGGATTTATCCGAAAATCCCAGGACGAACCTGCGCCAAGCTCCGCTTGCGCGCATCTGTTCTTGCTGCGCAGCAGTAAGAATTTTCAGGGTTGTTTCACTGTTTGATTATCAAGGTTCATACACAGTTTTAAACAAGCTATCCAAATGGGATAGCTTTATTATTTTACCATTTCTTGCATCCTTTGTCAACATATTATTTTAACATACAAGCAAAACAGAAAGCAAAAAATGATGCAGCCCACTGTACGGCCGCGAACGGAGAAGGAGGGATTTGAACCCTCGCGCCGCTATTAACGACCTACTCCCTTTCCAGGGGAGCCCCTTCAGCCGCTTGGGTACTTCTCCAAAAGCCTGAATAAAACACTTTTACAATTGATTGGATTCTTAAACGGAGAAGGTGGGATTCGAACCCACGGTCCCTTTCGGAATCACTGGTTTTCAAGACCAGCTCCTTAAACCACTCGGACACCTCTCCAAACGTGTGCTTGAATATTTTACACCATTTCCTGTGCTGATGTCAAGCTCTTTTCATCTTGAAGATCGTCCCTTTTTTCAGAGCCATTTGCTATTCTAGCACGTTTCTATCAGAGTGTCAATTATTATCTTCTTTAAATAAACTCACTTAAAATGAAAAAGTAAATTCTACATTTCCAATCCATAGTGGAATTTAATCTTGCACAAGTGGCATTTAGTCTTTCATACGAAAGAACGATTATCTATGAACTGCACCCCAAAAGTTGAACAAGAGAGTCAACGAAAGGGGTGCAGTTCAATTAAGGGCTTATGCCCCTTGACAGGTGAAACTGGTATTTTGGTATCATCTCCAGAAAGCAGGCAAATCCGACCACCTAACAATGTAATTTACTCTTACACATGCTTGATCTTCATATTATAAAGCGCTTGACACAAAATCAATTATTTTAATTAATTTTATCTCAATATTTGGTATATGGCTATCAGCTGGTATTGCAGAAATCTAATAAAATCCACACTTTTTAAAGGGCAAGTAGAATTTACCTTTGCACTGGAATTTACTTTTTCAAGTTACCTTAAATAAACTCATTTGTATCTATATGTCACACCCTGATCCGGAATTGAGAATATAGTTTTTCATGTGAACATGACAGTTCTGGGCGAGTGCGGCTTGTAACCAATTGCAAAAAACAAATTTTTGCTTAGAATTGTATTTACTTATATTTAGAAAACAGCAGAAATCATAAAAATACCACAGCATCAATTTCCGAACGCCATCACATCGCCGGGCGCGGAAGTTGTTAATAGAATGCTTGCTAAAGCAATATTAAATCGTGATTTCTACCCTCTTATTCCTCAAATAATTTTTCAACGGGTATCTGTAATATCTGCGACAAACCTTGCAATTCAATATCCGTAACTGTCCTTGAACCATCCTCAATGCGTGAAATGGAACCTCGGCATATATAAACAGCCAGCGTCTCTAATTTATCTGATAGTTGTTGTTGACTCATTCGACGCATTTTTCTGTAATATTTTATTTTCTTGCCGGTTATATTCATAACCTTTCCTTCTATAATTCTTGGCATAGTTATTCCCCTTTATTTTTTGTCTTGTAATAAGACAAAAAATATGTTATATTAATTTTCGAAAATTATTGTCTTATAACAGGACAAGTATAAAATTATTTGGAGGGCTCTATTATGCAAGGAAGGTTAATAGTATCCACAAAATCATCTAGCACAGGGAGAAAATCCATAATCCTTATTGCTTCTATTATTTCGTATATTTTCGGTATCGTATGCCTAGTTACTCCAGAGGCCTTTTCCGTTATGGATGACCTTTGGTTCATACTCTGGCTGATAGGTGTACTATTTTTCTTTCTATACCCAACGTTCTGGCTGATTGTTGTATTTGTAGGTTCAAAATCCTATTGTGACGTATATGAATATTGTGTTACTGGACGAACTGCTTTAAGTTTCAGCAACCCTAATATGCCTGTCCAAAATTTTGAGCTGTCATATAGCGAAATTACAAATGTTGCACAATCAGGCAAACGTATTATCATTTACACAAATTATGCAACATATGAAATAATGGCCTTGCAAAATTGTGCCTTAGCGGTTACTGAAATCCGTTCTAGGACACATTAATAGCAGCTACTTCGCTTTTATGTTTTTCCATAATGATATTTTGTATCGTAATATCTTCGGCAAATATATGTCGCATTCCTGTATTCTTGCAATACGGAACACAATATAACAGAATTCAATATACACGGCATAAATAACGGGGAGAAAAGATTCTATGAATGCTCATATCCAAGAAAATATCAGTAACTTCGATAAAGGTATATACATCCATTCCAGAACCACGGATAAAAGACTGCTCAAAATAGGAAAGCTGACTTATTCCATTTTCTAAATCATATACATATAGGCATGCCAAGGGAAATCTACTATAAGAGCCTTTCGGAAACATTTTTATAATCTTTTGAGCGCTGGGAAACCGCGATCCAAAAGTCTGCAACCAATACGGAAGATAAAAGAGCCAAATATAATTATCTCAACTTACGCAGTACCGCCGATAACAGGGCGGCATTTTCTATTTTAATTTGTTCAGTCCTTTTATGTTCAAATACCGGTGAATGAAATACAAGTTATCCTTCAAAATCAGCCTTTTATCACAGGACGTTGCTGCATCTATACCCTTTATGCTATCATAATACAAAGATTATCATTCTAATTGTCTAAAAAGAAAGGAGAATCATCCCCATGAAGAAAATAAAAGGCAGCGTCAAGGCTTACATTTTTATTCTCCTGTTCACAGCCATACTTTTTGCAGAGTACGGGCTGACTTACTATATTATAGGGAACTTCTCTGCCGTCAGAGAAATTGTGACGGAGCCAGTACTGTTAATTCTTCTAACACTGATTCCCATTTTTTATATGATGATTTTATCTATCCACTACACCCTGTGGAAAGACTTTAAAAGAAGCTTCACGGTCGTTTGGTATATTTCCATTGCTATACATTTTATACTTATATTTGTCAGCATTTATTATATAATAAACGGCGGCGGGACAGAGCTTTGTCTCCTAGTTCTGATCTTCTGGAATACAACCTTCTGTATCTGCAAAAGACTCTCCATGCGAATTTCAGGCAAGGAGGGTTCTTAAAAAGCAGTTAAATTATCCTTTAATTATTTAGATGACTTTACCCCATTTCGATTCCATTCCAGCTATCCGCACAGTTCTCCCATCCTTTGCTTTCTACTCTTATTTTGATCCTTCTTATTTATCTTCTGTCTAATTTTCCCTTCTCATCCAATTACAGGTTGTGTCGGCAATGGTATTAGCGTCGGGGCAAAATAGTCATCTAGTTTTGAGTCGCCGGCATCATCTCCTGAATCGACTCTATTGTTGCATGAAGTGATGAATTCTGGGAATTCTCGAAAGCTTCTCTTCGCAGGATCCTCTGCCAGTAGAAGAACTGCTTCTCTGGAATCCCATTGACTCTGCATCAGGCAGTTTTAGACATTCCGTTGTTTGTACATTCATTCATGATTTTGGCCCAGTGCTCCGCACGAATCTGATGTGTAATCTTATCCATAGGGACAACTCCTTTAAAAGCTTGTAGTTTTCTGGATGTATTATCTCATGGATAGATAAAACTAGCACGGTACTAGTGATTTACCGTATACATTTCAAAACCGTCAAATACGGATGTTTGAGGAAGAACCCTCCACAAGTGAAATATACAGCTGTCCTCAGAAAACGACCGTTTACAACAGCCACTTAATTATTAGTTATCAGCAAATTATCCTTTCTATAATGCCCATTGCAAACAGCCACTTTCTGCGGACAGCAGGGCCGTATTTCATGGTATGACTGGTATCAGCCAGATGAACCGGACGGATTAGAAGATTTCGTAGAAAAACATCAAGATAATATTTTCACAGGATGAAATTAAGGAAGAAAACAGACTATGAAACAGTTTCTTATCTGCGATGATCAGCCAGAACACGCACTTTGGCTAAAAAAGCTGCTCGCTGCTGCCATAAGGGCAACCGGCGAATCTTACATTGTGAAAGTACTGAAGACAAGCGCAGAACTTTACCTGGATCTAGAATCTTACCAGGACTACGATGCTATCTTCCTAGACATCGAGATGCCCAAATTTACTGGTTTTCAAATCGCCGAAGAACTCAATTCCCATTTCCCAGGGATGCTTATTGTTTTCGTGTCCGCCCATGACGAACTTGTATTTGAATCCTTTCTGTATCAACTGGTGTTTTTCCTGCGCAAAAGCCGGCTAAAAGAAGAACTCCCTGCTATTGTAGAGAAAATTCTAACACTTTCAGAGAAACGCAGGGCTGCCTGCCTTTCCTTTAAGTCTGGAGGGAAATATTACAAAATCGCCCATTCTGACATATACTATCTGGAAAGCAGGCGCAATCAAGTGCATCTTTTCACTAACAAGGATGAGTATGCGCTATATTCCACCCTGGGCAAATTATATAAGCAGTTGCCCAAACCCATTTTTCTGAAATCCCATGGCAGTTTTATCGTCAACGTTGGACATATCAAAATTATTTCGGCTAATACACTGATTCTCACTAATGGCTCCTCTATTCCTCTCAGCCGTACCAATCGTCGGCCTTTACTGGAATCGCTGCAGCAACTGTCTATTGAAAGTAATTTCTAGGGGGAACGCTGATGAAATCAGCGTTCCCCCTAGAAATTACTGGAAACTTGTATCACACCGTTATCTCCCCATGCCCTCTTCCCTCAGCAATGCCTCGGCGATCGCCATGTCCTCCGGGGTCGTGATTTTCAGATTGCTGTAGGAACCCTCCACCAGGTATACCTTCTGATTCAGCATCTTCTCCACCACCATGGCGTCGTCGGTCACTTCCGCCCGCTCCTGGGCTGGGCGTGCCATCAGTCTGTCATAGGCTTCCCGCACAAGATGATAGCGGAACACCTGAGGCGTCTGGATCGTCCACACAAGGCTCCGGTTAGGGGTGAATTGGATACTCTCATCCGTATCCGCAATTTTTATCGTATCCTTGGCCGGCATTCCAACGACACAGGCCTCCTTCTCCCGCACAGCGGCCATCGCCCGCTCCAGTATCTCCTCACTGATCAGCGGCCTCGCGCCGTCATGGATGAACACCCACTCACAGTCCTGGCAGGCCTTCAGCCCTTCATAGACAGAATCATAGCGTTCCCGGCCTCCGGGGACAATGGCCTGCACCTTCGTGAATCCCATCGGCTTCACAATCCTCTCTTGACAGTAGGCAATGTCCTCTTCTCCGGTAACCAGCACAATCTGCTGTATCAGGGGGCTTCTCTGGAACACCTTAAGGGAATAGGACAGCATCGGCCTGCCTCCCAATTCCAGAAACTGCTTATGCACTTGACTGTTCATCCTTTTCCCCTGGCCCGCGGCCAGGACAATTGCCGTCGTGTCCGCCGTCGTTCTCTCTCCCATAGTCCCTCCCGCACTTTTCTTTCAGCCATCGCCCGCTTCTTATCTGCCTGTCTTCCGCCGGTTCAGCTTGCCGCTGCCTCTTACCGCTCCCCCAGCTTCAGGTTCGGCACCGCGTTCAGATCCAGACCGCTTCTTGTTCCCGCCATATACTCATAGTAGGCAGCCACGCCGATCATCGCCGCGTTGTCTGTGCAGAAGATCGGCGACGGATGGTAGAAGCGGATACCTTCCCGCCGGCACGCCTCCTCCATTGCCGCCCGCAGAGATGAATTGGACGCCACGCCGCCGGCAATGGCCAGTTGATCCATACGGAAGGCCTTGGCCCCGTGGATTGCGTGTTCCACCAGCACATCAATCACCGCTCTCTGGAAGGATGCCGCCACGTCAGCCTCACAGACAGGCTCACCCTTCATATGGCAGCCGTTCAGATAATTCAACACGGCGGACTTCAGCCCGCTGAAGCTGAAGTCATATTCCCCGTCGCTAAGCTTGGCTCTGGGGAAGACAATGGCCTCGGGATTGCCCTCCCGGGCCAGCTTGTCGATCTTGGGCCCGCCGGGATATCCCAGGCCGATAGCCCTAGCCACCTTGTCGAAGGCTTCCCCTGCCGCATCATCCCTGGTCCGCCCTAAGATCTCATAGGTCCTATAATCCGCCACCCGCACGAGATGGGTATGGCCTCCCGACACCACCAGGCACAGGAAAGGCGGCTCCAGTTCTTTATTCTCAATATAGTTCGCGCAGATATGCCCCTCGATATGGTGCACGCCCACCAAGGGAATCCCGGCCGCGTAGCTGATAGCTTTCGCCTCCGCCACGCCCACCAGCAGAGCTCCCACCAACCCCGGACCGTACGTCACGCCGATAGCCGTAATGTCTGAAAGGGATACCCTTGCCTGATCCAAGGCCTCTGTGATCACCTGGTTGATCTTCTCGATATGTTTTCTGGACGCGATCTCCGGCACAACTCCTCCATAGAGGGTGTGAAGGGCTATCTGGGAAGAGATCACATTGGAGAGCACTTCCCGTCCGTTCTTCACCACTGCGGCGGCTGTCTCATCGCAGGAACTCTCAATCGCCAGTATCAATACATCTTCCACCTGTCATTCCTCCTCAAAATCCAGTTCGATGGATTTTCGGTCTTTTCCCGGAACCGCTCCAGGGAAAATCTGCCGCACTTCATCCATGAATTCTTCCGGGTGGATCAGAGACGGGCTGTAGTGGGTGAGCCACAGCCGCTTTACCTTGGCATCCCGTGCGAGCCTGGCGGCCTCCTTGAAGGTCATATGTTTATATTGTACAGCCTTCTCTTCCTTCCCTTTCTCTCCGTACATTCCCTCGCAGATGAACAGATCCGCCTCCCGCGCATTCTCCACAATCGCCTTCACCGGCCTCGTATCGGTGCAATAAGTCACCTTGATTCCCTTCCTCGCAGGGCCGAGCACCATATCCGGCTTATAGATTCTCCCGTCCTGCTCAATCACTTCCCCCTTCTGCAGTCTGCTCCACAGCGGAAGAGGAATCTGCTGTTCTCTAGCCCGCTCCGCCTGAAAACGCCCGGCGCGGTCAATCTCGATCGTATACCCATAGCAGATCACATTGTGATTCACGCGAAAAGCCCGGATGCGGTATCCATCCATCTCGAATGACTGCTCCGGTTCCTGAATCTCCTTATATACAATTGGAAAAGGGAGCTCCGGGGCAATGCACCGCAGCGCTGTCACAACCCTCTCCAGCCCCTTAGGCCCGATCATCACAAGGGGCTCCGTCCTCTGGGCATTCCCCATTGTCAATAACAATCCAGGCAGCCCGCTGATATGATCTGCGTGGTAATGGGTAAAGCAGATGACGTCAATAGGCTTAAAGCTCCACCCCTTCTCCTTGATGGCAATCTGCGTTCCCTCCCCGCAGTCGATCAGAATGCTGCTCCCATTGTATCTCGCCATCAGAGAGGTCAGCCATCTATGTGGCAGCGGCATCATACCGCCGCTGCCAAGCAAACAGATATCCAGCATATTACAACCACGTATCCTTTCTATACGCCGAGCAGTTCCGTCTCCTCCTCCCGTTCCACCGGCACTTGGAATCTTTGCACCCACTCGTCATAGCACGTCTCACATAAATCTATACGATGGATTTCTCCATCTTTTTCCGAAAAATATCCCCAGTCAACCCGGATAGAGCATACCCCTTCCTTCAGGATATGGTCTTCTACCAGCAATTTTTTTCCACACTGATTACAAATAACCAATTCCAACTGATTTTTCCCGTCTTTCGTATATTTTCTCATCTCGTATCCTCCCATTTTGGCACAAGATTATTTGCTGCAAAGACAGTATATAATAAAGACCCGATCAGTCCTAGTGGATGTTGCTGTTACTTCTTCCACATAATAACTGCGTCTTCCCGCGGCTTCTCATAGAAATTCCTGCGCACGCCGGCCGCCTCAAATCCCAGCGAACGGTAGAGCCCGATAGCAGGCTCATTGCTCCTTCGCACCTCCAGCACATAGGAGGCAACCCCTTGGGCCGCTCCCAGGCGCATCAGCTCTTTTAGCATCGCGGACGCGATTCCCTGCCTGCGGCAGCCCCGATCCACCGCCACATTCGGTATCTCTCCCTCATCCAGGCTCCTGTACAGGCCGCAGTATCCGCAGACGATTCCATCTCTCTCCGCCACAAGATAAATGGTATCCTCTCTGACAGAAGAAGCACGGAACGCCTCTAGTGACCATGGCATCGAGAAAATTTCCCGCTCTATGACTGCCACCTGACTGAGATCCCGCTCTTCCATCAGGCGAATCTTAACCGTTCCTCTTTGGCTAGCTGTAGAACCTCCGATCTGCTTCTCAATGTCCTGCATGTTCCTGCTCCCGTCTCTCCCGCTCCTGCCTTTCTCTCTCCGCCTGAGAGGGGCGAAGATAATCTGGCCGATGATCCGCCGCCGTCTCAATCCGCCCTTCCCGCATATAGCGAAGCCCTAAGACAGCCACACAGGCCGCCCGCTGCTTATTCGCGTGGGCCGGGGCATAACGGTGCGGGACGCTAAGCTTCTCCTCCAGCAGCTTTCGATAGACAGGCACTCCATCTCCCAGGAACACGACGGCCCGGCCCAGGACATTCAGTTCCTCAGCCAACTCCTCTACTCCCTTCGGAGCCTGTCCCGTCAAAATTTTCAGCTCGTCTCCTTCAAACTGATAAATGCCCGTATACACTTGATTTCTCCTGGCATCCATCATCGGGCAGATAAGATCGCCACAGCCATATAGATTATATGCCAGCGCGTCAACTGTCGGTATGTGAATCAATGGTTTGTCCAGCGCCAGCCCCAGCCCTTTGGCCGTGGCGCTTCCGATACGCAGCCCGGTAAAGGATCCTGGTCCTGCCGCCACCGCAATCCCGTCTATGGTGTGAAGATCCTGCTCTGTCATGCGGCATATCTCCTGTATCATCGGCAGGAGCGTCTGGGAGTGTGTCTTCTTATAATTCACGGTATATTCCGCCAGCAGGTTATCGTCTTCTGCTATCGCAGCAGAAGCGACCAGGCCGGAACTATCCAGCGCCAGTATCTTCATCGTCCTTCTCCCTTCTTCACATCTGTTCTCTTGGAGGCAAAATTCCCGCTTTACAGCTTGAGCTTCTCTCGGCCGCCTCCGCCGCTCCATCCTCAGCAGCTATCCGCTCCCCGGCCTCTCCTTCAATCTCAATGCATCGATAATCGTAGCCTTTCTCGGGCACCTTGTCAATCCTGACCCGGCATGTCCGCTCCGGAAGCAATTCTCCAATAAGGTCTGCCCATTCAATCAGGCAGACCCCATTTCCGTAAAAATAATCTTCATATCCAATTTCTTCCATCTCCTCCGGATCCCCGATGCGATACACATCGAAGTGATAGAGAGGAAGACGTCCCTCTTCATATTCCTGGACAATCGTAAATGTGGGACTGCAGACAGGCTCCTCAATTCCCAGTCCAGCGGCGAACCCCTGAGTAAATACTGTCTTCCCGGTTCCCAAGTCCCCGCTCAGCGTGTAGATCTCCCCTGCCCTCGCCGCCTCACCCAGCTTTCGTCCTAGACGGTAGGTATCCTGGGGAGCAAATGATTCCACTCTCATATCATCATCCTACTTCGCAAACTTCGTGGTATAAGGAGGCATCTTCTCAGTAATATAATTTTTAATCTCCTCATACTTCTCGCCCATACTTGTCTTCGGCAGCATGAAAGACATCCTCTTATTAACAAACACGATAACGCATCTCTTCGTTGACACGATATGGTGAATATCTTCCCATTTCAACGTCGTTGCCTCGCCGTCGGTACTTTCGTCGTGGGACGCAATTCCCTCTTCGCCGAAGTAATACGGCCGATTCAGCATGGCTCCCGCATTCCCCATCATCCGCACGCTTCGGAAGTAGACATTCACCGGAATGCCGAATAGGAACAGCAGGCCGATCACGGTATAAATGACCGTATGGCTCATCGGCACGGTTCCAAAAGAACTATACGCCTGCCACAGAGCCGCAACCGCAAATATCAGCGGGAAAATTATGCCCGCATTTGTATAAGTCCGGTGCATCATATAATCGAATAAATCCTGCCTTGTTATCTCCACATCTACCTTATACTTATAGTTCTCCATATGCCCTTTCCTCTCCATATCTAATCTGCTGTAAAGGCTGCGCCGCCGTATTCCCAAGCCCCATTGTCCCACAAGATGCCATTTTCTGCCTATGAAGGGCAAAAGAAAATTTCTGAGAAAGCAAAAGAAAAACAGCGTGCCATATACTAAAAGTCATTATAGCACACTGTTTTCTTTATGACAACCTTAACCATTTTGCCGCAGCGCGTCAATCGGATGCATTTTTGCCGCTTTTCTGGCCGGATATATTCCGAAAAAGATACCCACCGCAGAAGAGAACAGCGATGCAAGAAGAATGGTAGACAGACGTATTCCCGGAGCCACTCCAATTGCCGGCAGTGAGCAGACAGCAATCGCCCCCGCCACCCCCAGGGTGATGCCGATGATTCCGCCCAGCAGCGTGATGATCGCCGATTCGGATAAGAACTGCAGGAGGATGGATCCCGTACGTGCTCCCAGGGCTTTGCGAATGCCAATCTCTCTCGTCCGCTCAGTCACTGAGACAAGCATAATATTCATAACGCCGATTCCCCCTACAAGAAGAGAAATAGCCGCGACAAACACAATGAATATTGTGACGACGCCCAGCACCTGGTTAATTTGATCAAGATAATCATTAAAATCTTCTGTTACATAGATATCCTGCCCCTGGCATTGATGCCGCGCCTCCAGCAATCGGACCGCATCTTCAATGACCTGTCTGGAATAACTGCTGTCCTCGCAGACAATGATAATGGAATATGTATCTCCGATGCTCACGTCATAGCTCTCCAGCATTGTATAAGGAGAATAAATATAGATCGGCGTCTCCATCACATAGCTCATATCCAGAGCGCTTGACTGGCCCTCGCTTACGCCGATCAGCGTAATCTCCTGGGTAATATTGTATAGGGTAACCTCCACCGTCATGCCGACCACATCGTCTGTGCCAAAGATACGGAGCGCATCTTGATCGCTGATAATTCCCACCTTGTTGCCGGCGTAAAAGTCCTCTCGGGTGAAGAATTTGCCCCGTTTCATCTCTATCTGATTAGCATACTGCATATCCCAGGTTCCGCAGCTTACATAAGTCTCGAAATCCCCCTTAGGTGCCAGTAGGGTGCCGCTCATTGTCCAGGTATCGGTGACGCCTTTCACATGGTCAACTTTCTCACGGAGCGCCTCCATATCTTCATTTGTTATATAATATTCTTCCTGAGCATCATCATTGACATAGATAGCCACCTGCCCTCCGGCCATACTGTTCAGCTCATCGTTGACCGTGTCCTGGACGCCATTTCCTATGGAGATAATCATAATGACCGATGATATGCCGATGATAATCCCCAGCATAGTCAGAATAGACCTCCCCTTATTTGCGCGGATATTGGACAAGGCCATTTTCACGTATTCCCAAAATTGTGCCATAAGACCTACTCCTCACTGCCCGTATCCATCGGGGTCACCTGCATTCCCTCCACAAGAGCATCTGTCACATTGGTAATCACAAATTCTCCGCTCGCAATCCCTGATAAAATCTGCGTATATTCAGCGGAGGATATGCCTTGCTCCACGAGCCGTCTCTCCACAAGCCCCTGACTGCTGACCACCCAGCAGAATGTCCCGGATGTACCGGTATTCACAGCTTCTACCGGCACTAGCACTGCGTCTTCTGCCGAGTCCATATGGATGACAAGCTGTGCCTCAACACCCAGATACAGATTCTCATCTGGGTTGTCAATATGAATCTCTGCGCCTACAACCGGAGTCCCGGAATCATTTTCCGTCGCGATTTTATCAATCTTCGTCACCGTACCCTCATAGCTGTTGCCCGCCACGGTCACTTCCGCTTTCTGGCCAATCTGTATACTCTCCAAATTATAACGGGTCACGGAAAAATCCACTTTTACATCATCCATGCTGGAGATCGTAAAGAGCGCTCCTCCCTCTGTGACAGGGGAACCTTTCACGATCTGGACATTGGTGATCACTCCGTTCATGTCGGCAGTAATACCCTCTTGGGCCTTCTCCAGATTATCCTCCGCCGTACTCGCTGTCAGCGCGCTCAGCTGCTGGTTCGCAGATATCTGGGCCCTGGCGCTGCCTGACAGCTTCGATGCTTCTGCCGCAGATTTCTGGGCCTCATATTCCGCCAAGTCGCTCTGATATTCCGCCAGCTGTTCCTGGGCGTCTGCCAAAGCCTGCTGCTGGCTGCTTACATCCACATTCACAGAGGATACAGAGGACAGTTCCTGTTCCTTCTGGGTTTTCTCCGCATACAGTTGGTTCAGCTCTGCCTGCTGGGCAGACACGTCTGCTCCCGGGTCAGCGATGGTCGCATTCTGTATCTCACTGTTCAGCTGCTCAATTCTCGTATTAATCTCAATCAGCCGGTTATTGATGGGTGCCGCTGCCTCAGCCGCCTGTCTCTGGGCTTCCGCCTGGCGATTGTTCATGTCTTCTTGAATATTGGAAATGTAATTCTCCTGGTCCTCTATCTGCTGTTCCAGAATTCCGATAGACGTATTGGCATTGGCATAATCCACCTCACTCTCATTCGCTTTCTCCAGCGTATCCTGATATCCATAATTGCTGGCCTGCTTTGTTAGGCTGGCCTCCTCAGCCGCCTGTTCCAGCGTCTCTGTATCGAATGTGATCAGCGTATCGCCGGCTCTTACCATCTGACCCTCTTCCACATTGCTTGAGGCGATATATGCCGTAACCGGAGAGAAGACAGTCTCCTCCGTCTCGCTGGCCACATAGCCGCTGGTGTCCAGCGTCTCTTCCACATCCCCGATCCTAGCATATGCCCCTTCCACGACCGGGAGCTGGGCAGGAGTCAGCATTCCCCTCACCGCATTGATCAGGATAAGGGCAACGATGACTGCCGCCGCTATGTAGCGCTTCTTGATCTTCCTTCGTTTTCTGGGAGACGTCTTATCTCTGTTCCCGCCTTTACGCTTCTTCGGCTGATCTTCCCCGCCGATGCTTTCCTGGCAGATGTCCGGCTCATAGATATCCGGCCCCGCGTCTGCCTCTTCTGCTGATGCCTCTTCCGCATTCTCTCCTGCTGTCTCTCTGCCAGCCTCTTCTGCCGGAACCGCCTTCTTTTTCTTCTTTTTCTTATGAGACTTCTTCGGCGGCTCCACGGCCTCTTCTGCTGTCTCTTCTGCCGGTGCAGCCTCCTCTGCCAGTGCAGCCTCTTCTATACCGCCGTTAGAATCCTTCCTGTCTTCCTCCCTATTCCAGTCATCCGCGGCTGCACCGCGCACCGCATTCCCCAGGGACTCTTTCTCCGTCTGTCTGCTCTCGTCGGCTCTGTCTGCCATGTTGTGCTCCTCCTTCATATTATATCCCAGCGCCGCCTCATCCTTATGCAAGCGCGATATCTTTCACCAGGGTATCATACTCTATTCTGCCGTCCTTAATCCTTACGCGGCGTTTTGCCTGCTCGGCGATCTCGTCATCATGAGTAATAATAATCACCGTTCTGCCCATCTGATGCAGGCCTTCCAGTATTCCTATGATCTCTTTTGTAGAATGGGAATCCAAGTTTCCCGTGGGCTCATCTGCCAGAATCACCGGCGGTTCCGCGGCGATCGCTCGGGCAATCGCCACACGCTGCTGCTGCCCTCCCGACATTTGATTCGGCTTGTGATCCATCCTGTGGGAGAGCCCCACCCGATTAAGCGCCTCAACGGCAAGTTTCCTGCGCCGCCCTCTGGGCACTCCCCGGTATATCAGCGGAAGCTCCACATTCTCCAAGGCCGTCAAGTTTCCTATCAAATTAAAGCCCTGAAAAATAAAGCCGATTTCCTCATTGCGTATGTCAGACAGCTCATCATCCTTCATCTTAGAGACATCTCTGCCATTCAGGAAATAGCTCCCGCTTGTCGGTACATCCAGACATCCGAGCATATTCATCAGCGTCGATTTCCCAGATCCAGAATGTCCGATCACCGCCACATATTCTCCCTTGTCTATTGACAAGTTCACATGATCCAATGCCCTTACTTCGTTCTCACCCGGGTTATACACTTTACACATATCACAGATCTCAATTAGTCCCATATACGCGCCTCCACGATCCTTTTTCCCCAACCTGGGCACTACCGGCAGCGCAATTCCGTGTCTCTGCCAAATTCTTCGCCCTTCTATTGTACTATTACTTTAATACAATAATACGTCCATCCTATTTTGTCAATACTTTTACATCGACATTCAAAATATATTTACACTATACTGTCCATTTCTTTAAAAATCCCGATGGATTTCTTAAGAAAAACTAAAATTCATATGCCGATTCTTACAGTTTTCTTTTTCCATCAATTTATTTGCATTCTGCCATAGCCCAATCAGATTTCTTGTGCTATAATCATTTATGGCTGTAACAGCATCCATAATATATTTTTTCAGAGAGTGAGGTTATAGTACCAATGAAGAAAAAAGTATTACTTACCCTGCTGGCTTTGACTACAGTCTTAATGCTGGCAGGCTGCGGCAAGGACGATGCCTCGGAAGATGTCTTCATTCCTGATGAGGAACAGGCAGAAGTCGTAGAGGAAGAGCCTGTCGAAGAAGAGCCCGTCGTGGAGGAGGAGACCCGTGAGGGAATGTACCGCAGCGAGCTGACCAATGAGTGGATTGATGAGAGCCTTCGGAACCAGCGCCCTATCGCGGCTATGGTAGACAATGAGAAGACCGCCCTTCCCCACTATGGCTTATCTACCGCCGATGTTGTATATGAACTGATGAACAGTACAAAGAATGGTTACATTACCCGTTTCATGGTGCTTGTCAAAGATTGGGGGAGCATTGAGCAGCTCGGCAGTATTCGCAGCGTAAGGCCGACCAACTTTGAGCTTGCTCCCGAGTGGAACGCAGTTGTCTGCCATGACGGCGGTCCCTTCTACATTGACGCCTATCTGGAGAATCCATGGGTAGACCACTTCAGCGGCACCTTCTCCCGGGTGGATAACGGCAAGCCGAGGGAATTTACTGAGTATATCCTGTCCGGGGATCTGGAGAAGAATTTCGAGAACTCCGGCGTAGACCAAGAGTACAACGAATATTACGAGGGTCCTCACTTCCAGTTCGCTTCTGAGACGAACCCGGTTGACCTGTCGGAGGATTCCAGCTCCCTCGACTGTACCTTTATTGACCTGCCTTTCGACCACAACCAGTCTGAACTGGAATATGATGCGGCTTCCGGAACTTATCTGTATTCAGAATACGGCGAGCCCCACCTGGATCCGGGCAACAACAATACGCAGCTTGCTTTCAAAAATGTCATTATTCAGAATGCCCGCTATCAAGAATTCGACGATAACGGCTACATGATGTTCTACACGAAGGAAAGCGGCCGCGACGGTTACTACATAACCGACGGGAAGGCAATCCCGATCACATGGTCCAAGGAGACAGATACCTCTCCTACTCGTTATTACGATATGGACGGCAATGAGATCACACTGAACACCGGCAAGACCTACATCGCGTTTGTAGGAGAGCCTTTCTGGGATGAGCTGGTAATTGAATAAACCAAGTAAATTCCATAACAGAGAGCGGGCAAGAGGTCAAAGGCTTCTTGCCCGCTTTTGAAAGGAAGGAATATAGCCATGCCATTTGCCATTATCCGACAGGATATTACACAAATAAAAGCGGACGCGATCGTTAACGCCGCCAATACCGAACTTGCTATGGGAGGCGGCGTCTGCGGCGCCATTTTCAGAGCCGCCGGCGTCGCCAAGCTGCAGGCCGCCTGTAAGCTGGCCGCGCCGATCAAAACAGGCGAGGCAGTCATCACACCCGGCTTTGATCTCCCGGCGAAGTTTATCATCCATGCCGCCGGCCCTGTGTATCAGCCGTGGAATGCAAAGAAGAGCGCACAGCTGCTGCGTTCCGCTTATATGCAGTCTCTCCGGCTGGCCCTTGAGCATCAATGCGAGAGCATCGCCTTCCCTTTAATTTCCAGCGGTATTTACGGATATCCAAAAGATGAGGCTCTCAAGGTGGCTTCCGCAGCCATCAGAGAGTTTCTTGTCCATCATGATATGGATGTATACCTGGTAATTTTCGACCGGGCAGCCTTCGCAGTCAGCAAAGAACTGCTTGGGGCTGTAGAAAGCTACATCGACGAGAACTATGTGGATGCCCATCCATTTCAGCACAGAGAACTACTGGACGCAGAATACAAAGCGATCAGCAGCGCGCTGGCTCCGCGCGCTGCGAAGCCAGCGCCGATGGCGGCCTCCAAAGGCTTAGACAGCCTGATGGAGATGCTAGACGAACCGTTTCACATCACGCTCCTTCGGCTGATTGATGCCAAGGGCAAGACTGATGTGGAAGTGTATAAGCGCGCCAATATCAGTCGGAAGCTGTTTTCTAAGATTCGGACCGGCAAAGGTTATCTGCCCGGCAAGCGAACAATACTGGCGCTGGCTATCGCTCTGGAATTAACATTGGACGAAACAGACGATTTGTTGGGACGGGCTGGATACGCGCTGTCCCACAGCCAGAAACTTGACGTCATCGTAGAGTTTTTTATCCTCCATAGCAGGTACGATATTTTCGAGATCAACGAAGTTCTGTTCAAATATGACCAGCCGCTCCTTGGCTCAGCCTAACGGATGTCGCTTTCCAAGCGACCAACGAAAATCCCTTCTGCTGTATGCTATAGATACATTCATAAAGCAGGAGGGATTTTCATTATGAAAAAGAATTTGACAGAAGTGGCATTGATCTTAGACAGGAGCGGCTCTATGAGCGGACTTGAGAAGGATACCATCGGCGGCTGCAATTCTATGCTTGAGCAGCAGCGGAAGCTGGACGGAGAATGTCTCATTACCACCGTCCTATTTGACAACCGCTATGAGCTGCTGCACGACCGTGTCAATCTGCGGGCGGTCAAGCCCATCACCGAGAAAGAGTATTATGTCGGGGGCACTACCGCGCTGCTGGATGCCATCGGCAAGACGATTCACAAAATCGCGGCGGCGCAGAAAAATACCGTCCCAGAGTATCGCGCGGAAAAAGTAATCTTTGTGATTATCACGGATGGGGAAGAAAATGCCAGCCGGGAATATTCTGCACCGAAGGTCAAAGAGATGATTCAGCGGCAAAAAGAACGTTATGGATGGGAATTCGTTTTTCTTGGGGCAAATATCGATGCTGTGGAGACCGCAGGCCGGTTTGGCATCGATGCCGGCCATGCGGCAGACTATTTGCCGGACGCGCAGGGGACGGAACTGAATTTCCACATCATAAGCAAAACGGTCGCCGCTTTCCGAACATGCGGCGCTCTTCCCGCCGGATGCCTGGATGAGATCCGAGAAGACAATCAGAAAAGAGGTGGACGCAAATGATGGGAGCAATCATTGGCGATATCGTAGGCTCGGTCTACGAGTGGCACAATATCAAGACGAAAGACTTTCCCCTGTTCCGGGAGGACTGTTTCTTCACCGACGACACGGTTATGACCTGCGCGGTTGCGGAAGCCGTCATGAACGGCGGCCAAAAGGACGACTTCATAGACGCCATGAAAAAATATGCCCGGATGTATCCCGACGCCGGATATGGCGGAAGGTTCGGCGCCTGGCTGTTCTCTGATCAGCGCCAGCCGTATAACAGCTTCGGCAACGGTTCCGCTATGCGGGTTTCTCCCTGTGCCTGGACGATGGACCGCGGATTCTGCGCCAGAACGGGAATGTGGCCTTCCAACGGCCGGGCCAGGGCGCGGCTGTCAGCCGAAGTCACACACAATCACCCGGAAGGCATTAAGGGCGCGATGGCCACCGCTGACGCGATTTTTATGTGCCGGTTCTATTTCGGCGGCTATTCCATCGATTACGAATCGCCCATCCATGATCGTCCGGCGGAGTGCAAGAGGCGCGTCAAAGAGCATATTGAACAGGAATACGGATATGACTTATCCAGGACTCTGGATGAAATCCGCCCCACATACCGTTTTAACGAAACCTGTCAAGACACCGTTCCCCAGGCAATCATCGCATTCCTGGAAAGCACAGACTTTGAAGACGCCATTCGCAATGCCGTCTCTCTCGGCGGCGACAGCGATACCCTAGCGGCTATAACCGGAAGCATCGCCGAGGCAGCCTACGGCATTCCGGATTGGATGAAGAAAAAAGCATATTCCTATCTGGATGATCCGCTGAAGGACATTCTCCGGCGCTGGAAACAATACCTGGCCTCTGCCGAAGAATAAACCGTACGATTCGTTCCCGGGTTCCCATTCACAGCAGAACGTTCTTTTTGTTCCGCAGCAAGGTTTCGGCATCTTTCCCGCAGAACAAGAAGAGGGCCTCCCGCAGCGGGCAGCCCTCTTCTTGTCATCTATGTCCTTTCAGTATCGGACTGATATGCTTATACAGCAGCGCTGTGATCACTGCCACGAGCACGCCTTTCAAGAGGTTGAAGGGCGCCACGCACAGCAGAGCAAACCCGGTCATATCCTGTATAGAAGAATTAATTGCCTGGGCCATCTCCACAAAAGCCTCCACCGGCATCCCAAACGCCGCTCCGTATGCCGGGAGCAGGAAAAAGACATTGATAAAGCAGGCCGCGGCTACCATCACCACAGTTCCCGCCGCCATTCCGATAATCGCCGTCTTCTTTGTCTTTTTATGCTTATAAATCAATGCCGCCGGCAGCACATAGCAGACTCCAAAAATAAAGTTCGCCAGTTCTCCCACTCCTCCGGTAATTGTCCCGTTAATGACTAAGTTCAGCAGTATCTTAATCGCCTCTATCACTACGCCTGCCATCGGCCCTATGGCAAATGCTCCGATCAGCACCGGCACTTCGCTGAAGTCCAGCTCATAGAAAGACGGAGCCAGGAAGGGCAGCGGGAATTCAAACAGCATCAATATCACCGCGATTGCTCCCAGCATCGCCACTTCCACCATCGTTCTTGTCTTCTCTCTCTTCATGTTCTTCTCTCCCCTTATCTGTTATCCGCTCTAAGCGGCAGGGCATCCCTCCGGCCATCCAATTCACAAAAAGGAACCTGAATTGCAGAACTTTTGTCCCGCCGCAGTTTGCATAAACGGCAATATTCCTCTAGAAGAAAAAGAGCCCCTGTGCATGCACAGGGGCAAAAAGCCTGAAAACAGCGGCATACCGAAACGGCATGCCCTATTCTTCTCTCATCCAGACTTTACTGTCGGTTTTGGAATTCCACCAAATCAGTCGCTTGCGCGAGTCGCGGACTGTCACCGCCGGTAGGGAGTTGCACCCTGCCCCGAAGAACGTTATACTTGTTTCCTACATTCTATTACGATCGTTATCTATTGTCAATATCCGTTTTCCACCCGATTAGTTTCCTCCGGCAGATCATTTCACCTGGGAGCAGAGGATTCTGGATTCTCCTCCAGATTCATGGTCAGGGAAATCCTCTTTTTCTGCAGCTCCACGCTCAGAATCTTCACTTCCACAATATCGCCGACGCTCACCACCTCCAGCGGGTGCTTCACAAACTTCCTGCCTCCCATCTTGGATATGTGAACAAGGCCGTCCTGGTGGACGCCAATATCCACAAACGCCCCAAAATCTATCACATTCCTTACCGTTCCTTTCAGAATCATTCCAGGCTTCAGGTCTTTCATCTCCAACACATCTGTGCGCAAAATCGGCCCCGGCATCTCCTGTCTGGGATCCCTCCCCGGCTTCTCCAGCTCGGCCGCAATGTCTTCCAGCGTCATCTGGCCGATCCCCAGCTCTTTGGTCAGGTTTTTATTTCTCTTTACTAGAAAAGCAACTCCAGCAAGACTTCCTTTGCGCAGGTCTTCTTCCTGAAATCCCAGCTTGTCCATCAGCTTCTTCGCCGCCTCGTAGCTCTCTGGGTGTACGCTCGTGGCGTCCAGCGGATTATCGCCTCCGGAAATCCTTAGAAACCCAGCGCACTGTTCAAAAGCTTTGGGCCCCAGCTTCGCCACCTTCAGCAGCTGCCGCCTATCTGTGAATCTTCCATTCTCTTCCCTGTAGGATACGATATTTTTAGCGATTGGCTTGGATATGCCGGATATATATTCCAGCAGAGATGCGGACGCTGTGTTCAAGTCCACCCCTACCTTATTCACACAATCTTCTACAACTCCCTCCAGCGCTTCCGAAAGCTTTTTCTGATTCATGTCATGCTGATACTGTCCCACGCCAATCGATTTGGGATCAATCTTGACAAGCTCTGCCAGCGGATCCTGCAGGCGTCTGGCGATGGACGCCGCGCTCCGCTGTCCCACGTCAAAATTAGGGAATTCTTCCGCTGCCAGCTTACTGGCAGAATATACGGAAGCACCAGCCTCATTGACGATGACGTAAGATACCGGTTCATCCAGTTCCCGCAGAAGCTCTACGATAATCTGCTCCGATTCCCGGGAAGCCGTTCCATTGCCAAGAGAGATGAGAGATACGTGATAACGCTTGATCAGTTCTTTTAACTTCTGCTTGGCCTGGGCAATCTTCTTCTCGTTGGTGGGGGCCGTCGGGTAAATCACGGCCGTATCCAGCACTTTGCCTGTGGCGTCTACAACCGCCAGCTTGCACCCGGTCCGGAATGCTGGATCCCAGCCCAGAACCACCTTGCCCGCGATCGGCGGCTGCATCAGCAGCTGCGTTAGATTCTTACCGAATACCCGGATTGCCCCGTCTTCCGCTTTCTCCGTAAGCATGCTTCTCACTTCCCGCTCGATGGCCGGGGCAATCAGCCGCTTGTAGCTGTCCTCAATCACCTCTCTCAGCACAGGGGTGGTGAAAGGATTCTCCTTGACAATCACCTGCTTGCCTAAGTAGGACAGAATCCGCTCCTGGGGCGCTTCTATGCGCACAGTCAGTATTTTCTCCGACTCTCCCCGATTCAATGCCAATATCCGATGTCCCGCAGCCTTCTCCACCGGCTCCTGGAAGGCATAATAATTCTCATAGACGGATTCTGCCTTCTCATCCTTCGCTTCGGAGACGATCATTCCATCCTTCACAGTCATTTCACGGATTCTCGTCCGATAGTCTGCCTCGTCGGATATTCTTTCTGCCAGAATGTCTTTGGCCCCTGCCAGCGCTTCCTCCGCAGTCTTCACTTCTTTCTCCTCTGACAGGAAGGCGAGGGCTTCCTCTTCCAGCGGCCGATCGGTCTCCTGGGCCATAATCCTATCTGCCAAGGGTTCCAGCCCCTTCTCCTTCGCAATCATTGCCCTTGTGCGCCGCTTCGGCCGATAAGGACGGTAGAGGTCCTCTACTTCCACCATCGTCTTCGCCTGGAGTATCTGTCCGCGAAGCTCATCTGTTAATTTCCCCTGCTCTTCAATGGATGAGAGCACCTGCCCCTTCTTTTCTTCCAGATTCCGCAGATAACGCAGCCTCTCGTACAGGCTGCGCAGTACTTCGTCGTTCAGCGCCCCCGTTGCCTCCTTGCGGTATCTTGCGATAAAAGGGATCGTATTTCCCTCATCGATCAGCTTCACAGCCGCTTGTGCCTGTTCCTTGCGGATATTCAGCTCCTCGGCCAATATCTTAACAATGTCCATTCCCATACTCCTCTCACGCAGGCGCCGCCTGCCGCCTCTGGCGCAAAATATAGCCTCATTATATCATATTTCCATTAGGATTCAAGCACGTTTCCTCAGCATGGCATCTCCTCCGGTTCATTCCCGCTTGTGCCTGTCTGCTGGTTGTTAAACTTCCATTTCACCTTTTATCTTATGCTGGATCACCCGGAATGGACATTCATTCCCCCAGGCGTTTTTCACCTGCAGGCGCATGATGAAGGGATATCGGTTTCAGCTGCTGAAGCTGTCTGTGAGCTTCATCGGCGTCGATATTCTAGTCTTGCTGTCCTTCGGCCTCGGGTACTACTGGGCAGCCCCCTATATGGAGGGAAGTGCCTACTGCTTCTATTCCCAGATTCATGCCCAGACGTTCCCGGCATAATTCCTCCCTTGCAAAAACCCCGTATGAGCAGATCGTTCTGCCGAACCATCTGCCCATACGGGGTCAGCACCTTCAGGCGGCCATCAGTCCTCCAGGCCGAAGGAATCATGGATTGCCTGCATCGCCTTGTCTGCTTCTTTCACGTCTACAATCACTGATACACGGATCTCCGACGTAGAGATCATCTTAATATTGATGCCCACATTATACAGTGCCTCGAACATCTTGGCTGCCACGCCTGGATTGGACATCATTCCCGCTCCGACGACAGATACCTTTGCGATATTTTCCTCGCAGTCGATCTTCTGGGCTGTAATGCGGTTCTGGTTATCTTTGATAACGTCCATAACCTCCTTGACATCCCCGCTGGGGATCGTGAAGGAAATATCTTTTGTCCCGTCACGTCCCACAGACTGCAGGATCATGTCTACATTGATTTTGTGCTTTGCCAGCAGGTCGAACAGCTTGAATGCAATACCTGGCTCATCCTTCAAGCCAATAACCGATATCCTCGCCGTATTTTTATCCGAAGCCACGCCGCTTACCAACATTCTCTCCACTCCAACTACCTCCTTAACTACCGTTCCCGGTGCTCTGTTCAAACTGGAACGTACTACGAGCTGTACTCCGTACTTTTTCGCCATCTCTACTGATCGGTTGTGCAGTACCTTCGCTCCCAGCGTAGCCAGCTCCAGCATTTCATCATAGGATATCTCTTTCATCTTCCGCGCCTTCGGCACGATGCGCGGATCTGCCGTATACACGCCCTCCACGTCGGTGTAGATCTCGCAGGCGTCTGCGTGGAGCGCAGCTGCCAGCGCCACCGCCGTCGTATCCGATCCGCCTCTTCCCAAGGTTGTATAGTCATCATACTTATTTACGCCTTGGAATCCGGTGACTATAACAATTCGCCGGTTATCCAGCTCATGACGTATTCTGTCGTAATCAATTTTCTTAAATCTTGCATTTCCATAATTGGATGTGGTATGCATCTGCACCTGAAAAGCATTCAGGGAAATTGCCGGCACGCCGAGAGCGTTCATCGCCATAGCCATCAGGGACACCGACACCTGCTCCCCTGTAGTCAAAAGCATATCCAGCTCCCGCTTAGGGGCCAGCGGATTGATATCCTGCGCCTGCGCAATCAGCTGATCTGTCGTCTTTCCCATTGCCGACAGCACAACAATGATGTCATGCCCTTTCTTATAATCTTCGATGCAGCGCTCTGCCACATTGTAGATCCTGTCTCTATCCGCAACGGAAGACCCTCCAAATTTTTTCACAATCAACATATTCGTTATTTTCCTCCTCAGTCTCTCTCGAAGAGACGGTCTATCACCTTATGGCCTTCGGCAATATCATTTCCGCTCCTGCGGGCCTCTTCTTCATTATAGAGCCACTCTCTGTTCTGCTGTTTCCTGCTGTCGTACAGCAGATATGGCACCGGCGCCGACGTATGCGTCCGCACCCGGATCGGCGTCGGATGATCCGGCAGCACCATCATCCGGTAATCCATTCCTGAAGCGTCCAGCCCTTCCTTTACCTTGCGGATGACCCGCTGATCCAGATACTCGATCGCCTGCACTTTCTTCTCAATGCTTCCCTGGTGTCCCATCTCGTCTGGAGCCTCCACATGGATATAGGCAAAATCATATCCGCCCTTCGTCAGTGCGTCCACAGCCGCCTGGGCCTTGCCCTCATAATTCGTGTGGAGGCCTCCGTTGGCTCCTTCTACCTGTATAACCTTCATCCCGGCTCCCACTGCAATGCCCTTGAGCAGATCCACAGCGGAAATCATCACGCCCTTCATCCCATTCTTCTCTTCAAAAGACGACAGTGACGGCCTGGTGCCGGCTCCCCAGAACCAGAAGCAGTTAGCCGGGTTTTCTCCCCTCCTCCTGCGTTCCAGATTAATGGGATGATCTTTCAGTATCTCATAGCTGCGCTTCATCATCCTAAGGAGGTCCGCCTCCTTAGGCAGATGCTGGCCAATTGTCTGGTTGAGAACGTCGTGGGGCTGGACGAGATCGACCACTCTCCCCTTCTTCCAGATCAGAAGATGTCGATAGCTCGTCCCCACATAGAACCGATATACATCGGTCTCCAGCTCTTTCCTCACCGCTTCCAGCAGCACGGCGGCGTCCTCCGTACTTATTTCGCCGGAACTATGGTCGATGATTCTCTGTTCTTCAAACGGCGCCTCATCCTCCGTAATCGTAACAATGTTTGTCCGGAGGGCCACATCATCGGCCTCCATGTCCACGCCGATGCTCAGCGCCTCCAGGGGCGATCTGCCGGTATAATATTTCTGCGGATCATATCCCAGCACGGATAAGTTCGCCGTATCACTGCCAGGCTTCATTCCCTCCGGTATTGTATGCACCATTCCGATCTCTGACATCTTAGCCAGTGTATCCATCATCGGGGTGCCGGCATAGGCAAGAGGGGTCTTCCCCCCAAGTTCTTCCAGCGGTTCATCTGCCATCCCGTCGCCCAGTACAATCACATATTTCATCTTCTCCTCCTCCCGGCGCCCTTGCCGCGCCGTCTAAGTCTGCAGCTCTTACTATTTGACACGAATTCGGCTGATGATTCTTCCGGCCTTCTTAGCCGCCTCAGCAAAATCCTCCTCCTTCATCTCGGCTGTCATGAAGGCATATTCACCCGCCTCCTGGGATTCTACCGGCGTCACCTCACCGAAATAGGTTCCTGCCGCAGCCAGCACTTCTTCCTTCGTGCCTTCCATCCGAACAAAGAAACGGTTCCTGCACAGTCCGAAGTCCTTCACTTCCAATTTCCTCTTATCCCACAGGAACTTGGCCGTGCTCCCCTTATGTCTGGCAGCGTCGATCACGTCTGCCACCACCGCGCTGGCTGTCGGGAGCTTGCCTGCTCCTCTGCCGTAGTACATCGTGTCTCCCAGCATATTGCTCTTGACAAGGATGCCGTTGTAGACATCGTTCACCATATACAGCGGATTCTCACTGTCAATCATGAAGGGGGCTACCATGGCGAAAATCCCATCGCCGTCCCGCCTGCCGGTCGCCAGAAGCTTAATGCTGCGTCCGAGAGCGCCGGCGTACTTGATATCAGCGGCAGTAATCTTCGTGATCCCCTCTGTGTAAATGTCCTTATAATCTACCTGCCTGCAGAAGGCAAGGGAAGAAAGGATGGCAATCTTGCGGCAGGCATCGTAGCCTTCCACATCCGCCTCTGGATTACGCTCCGCATATCCCAGCTCCTGAGCGTCTCTTAACACTTCCTGGAATTCTTTCCCCTCATTTTTCATTCTGGTGAGAATATAGTTGGTTGTACCGTTCAGAATGCCGGTGACTTCCTCTATAATCTCTGCGGTCAAGGCATAGTTCAGCGGGCGGATAATCGGGATGCCGCCTCCTACGCTGGCCTCGTACAGATAATTGACCTGATGTTCAGCGGCAATGCTCAGCAAGTCTGCTCCGCATTCTGCGACCAGCTCTTTATTGGACGTGCATACGCTCTTGCCCGCCTCAAGCGCCTGCTTGGTAAATTCATAGGCAGGATGAAGCCCGCCCATCGTCTCTACCACAATATCGACTTCCGGGTCCCGGACGATCATCTCATAGTCATGCACCAGGATATCCTCAATATCGCTTCCCGGAAAATCCCGAAGATCCAGCACGTATTTTATGCGGATTTCCTCACTCAGCTCCCGGACAATCCCTTCCTGGTTCGTCCGTATCACCTCCACAACTCCGCTGCCGACTGTTCCATATCCAAGAACTGCTACCTGTATCATGTTTTCCTCCTCCTGTCGCTGCTCCAATTCAGGCAGATGAAGAAGCGGACCATTCCCTTTCTTCACTCCCTGGCTAATATTTTTACATAATGTATTTCCGGGCACTCCTCAATCCTTCCCATCATCTGGGACAGATCGCCGGTAGACGTCAGCGCCTCCACTGACAGCGTCAAAGACGCTATCCCGCCAATGGGGATGCTCTGATGGATTGTCAGAATATTAGCCCGGTACTCCGCCACAATCCCGAGCACTTCGCTCAATGCTCCGGGTTCATCCTCCATCTGCATCATCAGCGTGATTGTCTTCCCTTTGTCATTCTCATGAAATGGGAAAATATCATCCTTGTACTTATAAAAGGAACTCCGGCTGATACCTACTTGGTCAGTTGCTTCCTGAACCGTAGATACTCTGCCGGAATCCAATAGTCTCTTGGCCTCCACCACTTTCAAAAGCACTTCAGGAACTGCTTTCCCCGTCACTACATAATACTTCTGCTTCTGCGCCATACCAACCATCCTTTATCCATTGCCGGATTTTGTTGTTTGCCTTTGAAACACATTTGTCTTCCAAGGAAAGATATTAACACACTTATTCCACTTGTGCAAGTGTTCTTCGCCAAAGTTATTCTATTTTCGTAACTGTTCAGTCATGGCTTGGACGACAGGCGAACCACGCCTGCATAAATGTCCCGCTGTACAAATTATGAGCTGAACGCCTGGGGCTACGCCTCTTCTTCCTTGCCCTTCAGGCTGCTCCATTTCAGATAGGCATTGATAAAAGGGTCAAGACCGCCGTCCAGAACATTCTGAACATTGCCCGACTCAAAATTTGTTCGGTGATCCTTCACCATCGTGTAAGGCTGCAGGACATAAGAACGTATCTGATTCCCCCATCCAATCTCCTTCACTTCTCCCCGGATGCCGGAAATCTTCTCTTCATTCTCCTGCTGCTTGAGCAGATACAGCTTGGACTTGAGCATCTGCATCGCTTTGTCTTTGTTCTGGAACTGGGAACGCTCGTTCTGGCACTGCACCACAATGCCGGTGGGAATATGGGTAATGCGGATAGCCGAGGACGTCTTGTTAATATGCTGGCCTCCAGCTCCGCTTGAGCGGTACGTATCGATCCTCAGATCCTTCTCATCAATCTCCACATCCACATCTTCCTCAATGTCAGGCATGACATCCAAAGACACAAAAGAAGTCTGGCGTTTTCCGGCTGCGTTAAAAGGAGATATCCGCACCAGCCGGTGCACGCCCTTCTCCGATTTCAGATAGCCATAGGCGAACTCTCCGTTCACCTGGAAAGTGACAGATTTAATGCCTGCTTCCTCCCCGTCCAGATAGTCCAGCACTTCCACTTGATATCCCTTGGCATCTGCCCAGCGGCAGTACATCCGATATAACATTCCTGCCCAGTCGCAGGCCTCTGTCCCGCCTGCTCCCGCGTGCAGAGTAAGAATTGCGCTGTTCTTATCATATTCCCCGGACAGCAGTGTCTTCATACGAATATTCTCAAAGGTAGATGCGAAATCATCCAGCGACTCCTGTATTTCCGGAATCAGAGAAGCGTCATTCTCCTCATACCCCATCTCAATCAGCGTCTGGATATCCTCGTATTGGCTGACCAGCCCTGCGTACGTATCTCTGTCGCTCTTCAGGCTGTTCAGCTCAATCATATACTTCTGGGAGCGCTCTGTATCATCCCAGAATCCCGGCGCTTCCATCTCTCTTTCTAATTCTTCGATCCTCTGCTCTTTGTTAGCCAGGTCAAAGTGAATCCCTCACTTCCGCTAATGGACTTTCATAGGAATTCAAAATGCTCTTGAAATTATCTAATTCAACCACGCGAATCACCTCTTTCTATAAAATATAAGTTATGGAAACACTGATTTGATCAGTGCTCTAATCCGTCATTGACGAGACCGACAACGAAAGCTTCCCGAAAAACAGGACTGCGGACGTGCATGCAGCCCGGCATAGAATCATTTGTTTCTGCCGCAGCACTGCTTATATTTCTTGCCGCTGCCGCAGGGGCACGGATCGTTGGGATATACCTTGGCATTCTCCCGCTTCTTGGGAGCCCTTGGCCCTGACTCATCTTTATTCGTGCCGGTTACCTTGGCCACTTCTTCCCGCTCCACCTTCTGTTCGATCTTCAGATGCATCAGCAGACGTACCGTATCTTCCCTGACACTTGCCGTCATAGCGTCGAACATCTCATAGCCGTTCAGCTTATATTCTACAAGGGGATCCTTCTGCCCATAAGCTTGGAGCCCAATTCCCTGCCGCATCTGATCCATATCGTCGATATGGGTCATCCACTTCCGATCGATTACCTTCAGCAGAATCACCCTCTCGGCCTCCCTGATCATCTCCGGCTCCGGGAATTCTGTCTCTTTCAGCTCATACAGTTTCACCGCTTTCTGCTTCAGCTCCTGCTTCAGGGATTCTTTGGTCATGCCGGCAACCCCGTCGTGAGTGAGAATCGGCAGCGGAACAATGGGAATCAGCATCTCATTGAGCTCTTCCAAATTCCAGGCGGACGTGTCCGCATCCTCTCCGATACAGCTGTCCACCGCATTCTCCACAATATCCATGATCATCTTGTAGATCGCCTCGCGCATATTCTCGCCGTCCAGCACACGGCGCCGCTCCGCGTAGATGATCTCCCTCTGTTCATTCATGACCTGGTCATATTCCAGCAAATTCTTACGGATTCCGAAGTTGTTCCTCTCTATCCGCATTTGCGCCTTCTCAATCGCGTCCGTCAGCATCTTATGCTGAATCTCCTCGTACTCTTCTACGCCGAGGGCGTTGAATATGCTCATCAGCCTCTCGGAGCCGAACAGCCTCATCAAATCATCTTCCAGCGATATATAGAACTTAGAGGAACCAGGATCTCCCTGACGGCCGGAACGGCCGCGCAGCTGGTTGTCAATACGTCTGGATTCATGCCTCTCTGTCCCAATAATCCGCAGGCCTCCTGCCAAGCGCGCCTCGTCGTCCAGCTTGATGTCCGTACCGCGGCCGGCCATATTCGTGGCGATGGTGACCGCCCCGTGCACACCGGCGTCCTTGATGATCTCAGCCTCCATCTCGTGGAACTTCGCGTTCAGCACTTTATGGGGAATCCCCTCCTTGCTCAGCATCCTGCTCAGTTCTTCAGAGGCATCGATATTTATCGTGCCCACCAGTACCGGCTGGCCCTTTGCATGAGTCTCCTTGATATCCTCCACCACTTCATGCAGCTTCTCCCGCCTTGTCTTGTATACGGCGTCATGCTCATCCACGCGGATCACCGGCTTGTTCGTAGGGATCTCAATGACGTCCATGCCGTATATATCCCGGAACTCCTTCTCTTCCGTGAGGGCTGTACCGGTCATGCCGCATTTCTTATCATACTTATTGAAAAAGTTCTGGAAGGTAATCGTCGCCAGCGTCTTGCTCTCTCGCTTCACCTTTACATGTTCCTTCGCCTCGATTGCCTGGTGCAGGCCGTCGGAGTACCGCCTTCCAGGCATGATGCGTCCCGTAAACTCATCGACGATCAGCACCTTGTCATCCTGGACAACATAGTCCTGATCCCGGAACATAAGGTAGTTCGCCCGCAGCGCCAGAATGATATTATGCTGGATCTCCAGGTTCTCCGGGTCAGCCAGATTGTCGATATGGAAAAACGCCTCCACCTTCTTGACGCCTTCCTCTGTCAGATTCACCAGCTTATCCTTCTCGTTGACCACGAAGTCGCCGTCTTCCTCGGCCACTTCCCCCATCAGGGCGTCCATCTTGGTCAGCTCATGATATTCCCCTCTCTTGAGCTGTCTCGCAAGTATGTCACACACCTCATACAGCTTCGTCGACTTGCCGCTCTGGCCAGAGATAATCAGAGGTGTTCTCGCCTCGTCAATCAGCACAGAGTCCACCTCATCGATGATGGCATAGTGCAGACCCCGCTGCACAAGCTGAGCCTTATAGATCACCATATTGTCCCTTAGATAGTCGAATCCCAGTTCGTTGTTGGTAATATACGTAATGTCACAGCTGTAGGCGGCGCGTCTCTCTTCTTTGTCCATGGAATTCAGAACGCATCCCACCTTCAGTCCCAAGAATTCATGGACAGCTCCCATCCACTGGGCGTCGCGGTGAGCCAGATAATCATTGACCGTCACAATGTGAACACCCTTGCCCTCCAGCGCGTTCAGGTAAGCCGGAAGAGTAGATACCAGCGTCTTTCCTTCACCGGTACGCATCTCTGCAATACGCCCCTGATGGAGGATAATTCCTCCGATGAGCTGCACACGGTAATGCTCCATTCCCAGCACCCGCCTGGCGGCCTCCCGCACAACAGCAAATGCCTCTACGAGCAGATCATCCAATGTCTCCCCATCCTCCAGGCGCTTCTTAAATTCCCTTGTCTTCGCCTTCAGATCCTCATCGTCCAGCTCCATCATCTCTGGCCGAAGCCTTTCAATCGCATCTACCAGCGAATCAATCCGCTTCAGCTCTCTGGAACTGTGGGTACCAAATAACTTTTCTGCTATTTTCATACATCATTCTCCTGACTTTTCATGCCGCCCGTACAGCAACAGTTCAGACTTCCGGCTTCACCGTCACTCATAGATGCGCACAAACTGCGTTTCCCGCGGCTTGCCGCCTGACAGCCCTGGTTCACGCCGCATCCAAGCTCGGCGCCTCGCGGAATCTTTGAAAACTGAACTGTTGTCACGTATACCATTGACTTTCTTCACAGGCCGCATATATAACACTTACAGAACAGCTGCCTTGGGCAGTCGTGCTCAGATTCCATTGTATCACTTGAAAAACAAGGAAACAATAGCTATTTTTCAAAACAGTTCCTCCTTCCCCTGAACGGCAGGCGCCTGTATGACCCAAAAACGGGACCCTCCCTGCGGAAGAGCCCCATCTCTTGGTTTCTTTCAATTATTTTCCTGCTGCTGTCAGCACTCTGGCTCTATTAAGCCGTAGGTGTTCCCTTTCCTCTTGTACACCACGTTCACTTCGTCGGTCTCCGCGTTGCGGAAGACGAAGAAGCTGTGGCCGAGCAGCTCCATCTGCACGCAGGCGTCCTCCGGATACATCGGCTTGATTCCGAACGTCTTGCGGCGGATAATCTCAATGGAATCGTCTGTATCGAAGTCCTTCTCTATGAATTCTTTGTTAAAGTTGCCGCCCTCCTGTTTCTTATCAATGATTTTCTTCTTATATTTCTTAAGCTGCCTCTCGATCACCTCTTCTACCAGGTCGATCGATACGTACATGTCGTTGCTTACCTGCTCGGAACGGATGATATTTCCCTTCACTGGGATGGTTACTTCTATCTTCTGCCGTTCCTTCTCTACACTCATGGTTACGATGATCTCAGTATCAGGAGTAAAGTATTTTTCCAATTTTCCCAATTTATCCATGACGGCTGCTTTTAGCCCTTCCGTCACATCCAGATTCTTCCCGCTGATCGTAAAACGCATGCTGCCCACTCCTTTTCCTCTTTATTCTAACAGCAGGCCTGCAGCTACTATCAAGCCCTCTGCCTCATGGAAGTCAAATGGTAACGGCTTGCCCCTCTGTTATGTTTTTAATTATATCATATCTGCCAAAAATTACAACAATTTTCCGAAAAATAAAGATTTATCCGCCCAATTGATTCTACACTTTGGTTGCTGCATAATGGGGTTTTATGTAAATCATTTCCCTTTGTCTCTGCTCTTCAAGCCCCTGATAAAACCCGGAATTTTACGGTATTCCAACTTTCCGCCGAACAGATCCAACGCGCTGCCAATCGTAACGTCCACTCTCCCTTGTCCAAGTGTCTCCAGCTTCTCCAAGTCGCGGTAATCCGACACTCCTCCTGCATAAGTCACTGGAAGTCCCTTCGTACAGCCCAGCATGCGGACAACTCCCTCCTCGATTCCAGACGTCTTCCCCTCCACATCCACTGCGTGAACAAGAAACTCCGCGCAGTAGGGCGTCAGCCGCTCCAGCAGCTCTTCTCTCATCTCCACGTCCGTGAACTTCTGCCAGCGGTCTGTGACCACATAATACTTCTCTCCCCTCCTGCGGCAGCTGACATCCAAAACAAGATGCTCCTTCCCCACGGCATCTTTCAGCTTCCGCAGATGGTCATAACGGATCTGGCCGTCTCGAAACACATAGGAAGTGACAATGACATGGGATGCTCCCGCATCCAGGAATTCTCCTGCATTGTCCGGCCTCACGCCTCCTCCCAGCTGCATGCCGCCAGGGTATGCCCGCAGGGCCTGCAGCGCCTGTTCCTTTGTTCTGGCATAATATTCAGAAGTCTCCGGATTCAGGAGGATGATATGCCCTCCCGTCAGCCCGTCTTCTCTGTAACGTTCGGCATACCATGCGGCATCCTTATTGGATACAAAATTCTCTTGGGCCTGATCTCCTCTGTCCGCCAGGCTTCCCCCGATAATCTGCTTTACCTTCCCGTTATGTATATCAATGCAGGGACGAAATTTCATTCCGCTCTTCCTCCTATTTATCATTCCATGAACCGTCCGGCACATAGGCATGCGGCCCGGACCGCCGCGAATGGATGCTTCCATATAAGATGCCGGAGAACTGCGCCGTACGGCGGAACACAGCTTCCCCGGCATGCTGTCCATATTGATTGCCCCTGGGATATTGAAAACCTTGGGACATTGCACGGTCTTACTGGGGATTGCCTGTGGCGTCATCCACAGCATTCTCTGTGCCGTCTACCAGTTCTTCCCCAGCGTTCTCCACGCCGTTCACCAAGTCTTCTCCCGCGTTCTCTACATTGTCCACGACAGATTCCCCGTCTGTCCCGTCTGTGATTGTCATATCCCCGTCAGGCGTCTCCTCTACCACTCCTGAGCCGTCTGGTCCGCCGGTGCTTCCCATGCCGTTCGTATCTGTATCGGCAGGCGCTTCATTGACCATTTCACCGTCGTTCTCCTCTGTCACGCCTTCCTCCACTATCCCATCGTCTTTTCTGCCGCAGCCTGTAACGATGAATGACGCAAGCATAATGGACAGACCGAACATCAGCAGGTTTTTTCCTTTTTTCATAATAAGCTCTCCTTTACATAATGATTTGTCATCGACGGACTACTCGTTCTCCATAGTCCTTCGCTGTTCATTATGTACGCTTAAAGGAAAAATATTCACACATCTCCTTCAATGAGTGTGCCTTCCCGGTATGCCCTCAGCAGTTTCTCCAAATCCTTGATCTGTCCCTCCAGCTCCCGGCCGATATCGGTATCCTCCACGCTCTTGCGCTTGCGCACCTCTTCTACAATGGTAATATCCGAGTGGATGTCGCTCTCCTTCTCAATCGCCGCCTCGGTGGACTCGAAGGGATCATGGGCAACGAGGCGCAGTCCGTAGGAATTATACACAAGGGTATAGCCGGCTATGCCCGTCTGCTTCTGGTATGCCCGCGAGAAGCCTCCGTCAATAATCAGAAGCCTTCCGTTACAGTACACAGGCTGCTCGCCCTTCTTCACCTTCACCGGCATATGTCCGTTAATAATGTGGGAGGTCTGCGGATCAAGGCCGAACTCTTCCAGAATCCTCGTGACAATTTTGTCTTGCTTGATCAGCTCATAGTAATCATTTTTCCGTTCGCTGCGTATCTTCTCATCCCGAATAAAGTACCTCTCAAAGGTGGCCATTTTCGCCTTGCCATACACAGGAGAGTTCTCATTTGACCAGATATACCACATGATATCCTGGCCGTCCCGCCTCTCCTTGGTTCCCGGCTTGCTGTAGTATCCTTTTCTCGCATAGCTCTCTAATATATCATAGAGTCCCTTGCCGCTGTATTCCTGGCCGAAAATCCGAACCTTCTTAAAGTTCCCCTTATCGTCAAAGGGCACACAGCCGTGATAGAGCAGGTTGGAATTATATACTTTGTACAGACTTCCCTTCAAGAATAGGAAGCGCACGTGCTGCTGCAGCTTCCCGCACCTTAAGAACGCTGAGCGGATCCTCTCCATCACCGCCTCCTCCTCTTCGCTAAGGGCGTACGGATTCTTGGGATCCACCGTAGGGAAATGACAGTCGTCCAGCGGATAATCCACCCCGTCAATGGTCACAGTCGCGTTCTCATAGTGAATCTTATCCAGCAGGAGTCTTCCTTCCATCTCGAACTCAGGCCTGGATAAGATCAGCTGGCCTTCCAGCTTAAACTGTATCATCGCGATCGCCTTGTGCATCTTCTTCTCAAATTCCGCCGTCCTTATATCCCGTTTCCCATCCCGGTAATCAATGCCGAAGCAGGCGCAGGCGTCGTCCTTATACGTCTCCATAGCGAAAGTGGCCAGCGGAATCAGATTGATGCCGTAGTCGTCCTCAAGAGTATCCAGATTGCCGTATTTCGCGCAAATCCGAATGACATTGGCGATACAGGCCAGATGTCCCGAGGCCGCCCCCATCCACAGAACGTCGTGATTGCCCCACTGGATATCCACTGAATGGTAATGCATCAGAATATCCATGATGGGCGCCGCTCCCGGCCCTCTGTCATAGATATCCCCTACAATATGGAGATGGTCAACCACGAGCCTCTGGATCAGTTCGCTGAGTGCCACGATAAATTCCTGGGCCCGGTTAATGCGGATGATTGTGTTGATAATCTCGTTATAGTATGCCTCTTTGTCCTGGATTTCTTCCTTCTCCGTTATCAGCTCTTCAATAATATAAGCGAAGTCCTTCGGCAGCGCCTTGCGCACTTTAGAGCGAGTATACTTGGAAGACACCCTCTTGCATATCTGAATCAGACGGTGCAGGGTAATTTTATACCAGTCATCCAGATTCGTCTCTTCCCGGCAGACAATCTCCATCTTCTGCTTTGGATAATAGATAAGCGTTGCCAGGCTCTTCTTATCACGGATACTCAAAGTGTTGCCGAATTCATCATCGATTTTCCTTCTTATCGAGCCAGAACCATTCTTCAGGACATGTTTAAATTGTTCGTACTCCCCATGAATATCCGACAGAAAATGTTCCGTTCCTTTGGGCAGATTCAAGATCGAGCGCAGATTGATAATCTCCGTGGACGCCTCCGCAATGGTCGGATACTGCTTGGCTAACCCTTTCAGATACTTCAGTTCCATTTCATCCATGCCGCGTATACCCCTCCTGTTCCATCATACAGCCGGCATTCCTTCTATATGAGAATACCGGTGAAAATGTTCACACGTTCAGACAGATTTTTTAATTCCAGCATCTTTTTTCATTATAGTATAATTATCTGTCCCTCACAAGAATAGGGGACGTACTTTTTTTCAGACTAGGACGGATTATTTTTCATTATTACTTTTGAAAACCTTCATTCAAAACCTGCCGTGGATACCTACACATACTAACAGACGGCAGGATTCTTCTATTTCTCTGCCGTCTGCATTCTTATCCTCATCTTATTCCTGTGTTGTTCTAACCGATCACATCTTCCATCGTATACAGGCCCGCAGGTTTCCCGGCCAGGAACTTCGCCGCCTGGACTGCGCCCTTGCCGAAAATATTCCTGGAATATGCCCGGTGATTCAGCTCCAGCACCTCATCCGTCCCTGCGAAGATCACTTCATGTTCTCCCACAATGGTGCCGCCTCTGACCGACTGGATGCCGATCTCATCCTTACCGCGCTTTTTCCGCTCTCTTGTACGGTCATACTGATAGGAGAACACGCTGCCGCACGCCTCATTGATGCTGTCGGCCAGCGCCAGTGCCGTCCCGCTGGGGGCATCTACCTTCTGATTGTGATGCCTCTCTACGATCTCACAGTCGAATCCTGCCTCCCGCAGCACGGCTGCCGCCTCCTTCACCAGCTTCATCAGCAGGTTAATCCCAATGGACATGTTGGCGGAGCGCAGAACCGGAATCTTCTTAGACGTCTCCTGCACAGCCTGCGCCTGTGCCTCGGACAGCCCTGTCGTGCACAATACGACCGGCAGATTCTTGGCAACGCAGTCTTCCAGCAAGCAGTCCACCGCCTGGGCATTGGAAAAATCAATCACCACGTCCGCCTCTTCTGCACATTCCTTCAAGCTGGCATAGACAGGGTAATCTGTCACTTTACATCCGAACGGATCCACCCCTGCCACAATGCGGATATTCTCATCTGCCTTTGCCAATTCCGTAATCACCCGGCCCATTTTCCCGCCGCATCCATGCATAATTACCTTAATCATCCCATCTTCTCCAATCTTTTTACTTCAGCAGCCCGGCATCTTCCATCGCCTGGCGCAGCCTCTTCTCATGTTCCGGCTCAATCTGGGTGAGCGGCATGCGAAGCGGCCCGGCCTCAAATCCGATCATTGACACAGCCTTCTTCACCGGTATCGGATTCACTTCACAGAAGAGCGCTTCTGTCAAAGGCAGAAGTCTTAACTGTTCCTTCAGGCTCTTCTCCACATCCCCGGCAAGGTAATCCGCCACTATGTTATGGGTCTCTCTGGGCGCGATGTTGGACAGCACGGAAATGACCCCCTTTCCTCCCAAAGCCATGATCGGGACAATCTGATCGTCATTGCCCGAATAGATGTCAATACAGCCGTCTGCCAGCGTGGCAAGCTGCGTCACCTGGCCAATGTTGCCCGAAGCCTCCTTAATGCCTACGATATTATCCACTTCCTTCGCCATCTCCACAACTGTCTCCGGAAGAATATTGCATCCCGTGCGGCTGGGCACATTATAGAGAATCACCGGAATGGACACTGAATTGGCTACCGCCGCAAAATGCTGCTTCAGTCCCTTCTGAGTCGCTTTATTATAGTAAGGGGTCACTACCAGCAGGGCATCCGCTCCATATTTCTCTGCCTCCTGGGAGAGATAGATAGCTGTCTTTGTACAGTTAGAACCTGTTCCTGCGATGACGGGCACCCTGCCCGCCGTCTTCTCTACCGCATAGCGGATACAGTCCAAATGCTCCTCATGTGTCAGCGTCGACGCCTCTCCTGTCGTCCCGCAGATGACAATCGCGTCCGTCCCATGCTCAATCTGATAGTCAATCAGCCTGCCAAGCTCCTCAAAATTCACGTCCCCATTCTCGTAAAAAGGGGTGACGATGGCTACTGCCGCTCCTGTAAATACTGCCATATTGCTTCCTCCTTTTCTCTGGCTTAATAAAATCAGGAAACAACGTTTCCTGTGAAGAATCAAGAAGTACAAAGAGTACCGCCTGCGGGACTCTCGCGCCGAGCGCGCATCCTGCGGAGTACTTTTTTATGAAATAGGAGCATAGTGCCTATTCCATAAAAAAGAGACGTCCCAAGGGCGCCTCTTCCTCCAATCCAGGGTCTCTCTTCCTGTATTGCATCCTCAATCCGATAGCGCTCCATCTTGCGATGACAGTCACACAGCTCTTAACTGTGTGCCCAGAAAAGATCCCCAGGAAAAATCCTCTCTTCGGCGCCCTGCCCTTTTCCCGGCTTCTCCTGCTCCCTGACGCATCCGCCAAAGTACTCTTCCAGAGCGCGACCTCTATCTTTCTTCTTCAATTACGTTAAATATAACATCCATGACAGGGAATGTCAACCGGATTTCTAGCCTTCTCGTAACGGGCCCTGCGGCAGCCGCGCAAAGTATCGCTGTCATTCTCTGATGCGCCTGAAAATCCGTGAGGCGCCCCACCTTCAATATCCCATTCTCCGCCATCACGGAATCCCATATCAGGTTGCCCCTGGCCTGCATATCGTGGATGTCCGTAAGCCAGCATAACCGTCCTTCCCATTCTGGAAAGTTCCTGTGTGAGAGCTTCCTTGGCGATCCCCTCTCCGAAATATACCTTGTTCGGATCCCTTCTTAATATATATTGAAACGGCCCGGGGCCAGAATCTCAGAAGCAGCATTCTTTCATTCCGCAATTTTCCCATAGCGATCGATACCTACGCAACCAAACATAACTCTTTTTGCCTGCTATAGTTGGTAGAACTTTGAAAAATCAGGGGATATAATGATGACAGGAGGTGTGAAAAGTATGAAAATG
>CALWRT010000141.1 GCA_944384015.1 uncultured Lachnospiraceae bacterium
GGTTCAGCTTCTCCGCTCTGGACTTCAAGACGGACGCCGCCCTGCGCAGGGCGCTGGCTGAGGAGACGAAGGAGGCAGCTGTCCTGATGATTGCCCAGAGGGTCAGCACCATCCGCAGCGCGGATCAGATCATTGTACTGCATGAAGGAAATATGGCCGGTATCGGAACCCATGAGGAGCTGCTGGAAAGCTGTTCCGTATATCGGGAAATCTATGAATCTCAGACGAAGGAGGCACAGGAAGCATGAGAAGCATGAAGAAACAACATACAGCAATTCGTTTGTTCGGCTGCCTGCAAGATCAAAATATACGTCTGACAGTTGTCGCCGTATCGATCGTCATCTACGTGGCGCTGAGTATCTGGAATCCGATGTACAGTGCCATTGTGATAGACCGTCTGTGGGAGAGCCTGCAGGCGGCCCGCAAGGCCGGAACAGCCTTTGTCATCACCTGGGACAATATGGGCAGGGAGCTTGTCCAGCTCACAGTCCAGTATTTTTTCACTTGGATATTCTATTATCTCCAGTCCTATCTGATGGCAAACGTGGCGGAGAACCTTGTGCTGAACTTGAGAATACAGGTGGCGGAGAAGCTGAACCGGCTGCCGCTGCGGTTCTTCGACCAGAACAAGGCCGGGGAAATATTAAGCCGGGTGACCAGCGACTTGGACAAAATTACGGAGGTCTTGCAGACGGGGCTGCTGAAGCTGATTGTAGCTGTCGGGACGATCATTGGATCGCTGATGATTATGTTTTACTACAGCGTCACGCTGACGTGTATTTTCCTGGTTTTTATGTTTGTCAGCATGGGAATTACGAAGATGGTATCCAAGAGAAGCTTGAAATACGCGGCAGAGCAGCAGGAGACGATAGGCGGTCTAACCGGTATCGTGGAAGAGTATTACCATGGACGAGATGTGATCAAGGCATACAACCATGAAGCGCAGAGCATACAGCAGGTGGAGAAGGCCGCGGCCAGTGTAAGTGACGCTAATGAGAAGGTTGGATTCTTAACCAACTGCGTCAATCCCCTGATTCGACTGCTGACCAGACTGTCCCAGGTGGTGATTGCCCTCATCGCGGGATGGGCCATGCTGGCGGGGACGATGACAGTCGGCGTGGTACAGGCGTTTTTCCAATATATTAACCAGACGGCAGAACCCCTGACAGAGGCCTCTTACATGATCAATTCCCTGCAGGCGGCATTTGCCTCCGCGAAGCGTACGTTCGAGCTGCTCGATGAGGAGGAGGAGATCCCGGATCCCACCTTCCCCGTGGACTTGGAGAGGGCCAGGGGAGAGATCCAGTTTGACCATGTGAGCTTCGGCTACGACCCGTCTGTGCGGCTGATGAAAAACATCAACTTCACAGTCAAGCCTGGCCAGAAAATAGCTGTCGTGGGAAGCACCGGCGCCGGCAAGACAACGCTGGTCAACCTTCTGATGCGTTTCTACGAGATCACGGGAGGAATGATCTTGATCGACGGGGTCAGTGTGGCGGATATGAGCCGGAGCGGACTGAGAAGAAACTTCGGCATGGTGCTGCAGGATACGTGGCTGTTCGGGGGAACCATCGCCCAGAACATCGCCTATGGGAAGCCGAGCGCTTCCCGGGAAGAGATCATTGCGGCGGCTAAGGCGGCCAAGGTGGACTATTTTATCCGGACGATGCCCCGGGGCTACGATACGGTACTGGATAATGAAGCGTCAAACTTGTCGGCAGGACAGAAGCAGCTGCTGACAATCGCCCGCATTTTCTTATGTGACCCGCCGATACTGATTCTGGACGAGGCCACATCCAGTGTGGACACCCGCACAGAAGTAGAGATCGGCAAGGCGATGAAGAAGCTGATGAGCGGGCGGACAAGTTTCGTGATCGCCCACCGCCTGTCGACGATCCGTGACGCGGATATGATTCTGTTCATGGAACACGGCAATATTATTGAACAGGGCAATCACAAGGAATTGCTGGAGAAGAAAGGAGCCTACGCAGCGCTCTATTACAGTCAGTTTGAATGAGAAAGTAAAATGCCGCAGAATCCTTGAAAATAAGGCTCTGCGGCATTCATGCTGTACCTGGATGCGTCTTCTTTCACTAATTTATGCGGAAATGGTGTAGAAATTGGTATAGTACACCGCTCCTTATCAATAAGGCAGCTTATGAATCAGTAAACGCTATTTTAAGAACATAAGAAAGCGGTTTATATTACTCTGCTTACAAGCGGCAGGCTGAATCGTTATCTTGCAGATATAGAAGAACAGGTACCAGAACGATTTGCAAGGATTGCAGAATTGATTTATAACGAAAAGAGGAAAGATTTTTGATAAATGCTTGACTGTAAACCTTGTTTATAGCTTATATTAAATAAAATAGAGCTGCTTGAAAGGGGAGGTATAACATGACTATAAAAGACGTAGAAGAACAAACAGGTTTATCCCGTTCTAATGTCCGCTTTTATGAAAAGGAAAAACTCATTGAGCCTTCGAGAAAGGAAAGCAATGGTTATAGAGATTAATCTGAAAATGATGTGGAAAATATAAAGAAGATTGCCTATCTACGTACATTGGGAATTTCCATTGAGGATATACGAAGTATGATATCCCAAAAAGCAACATTGCGGGAAACGCTTGAGAGGCAGAATGAAGTATTAAAAAGTCAGATTACTGATTTGAATCAGGCGAAATTCCTGTGTGAAAAAATGTTGGATGAAGAAAGTATTAGTTATGAAAAACTACAGGTAGAACAATATGTAACAGAGCTGCATGGCTATTGGAAAGATAATCAAACGGTTTTCAAACTGGACTCAGTCAGTTTTTTGTATATATGGGGAAGTATGCTTACTTGGACAACGATTACCGCACTATGCTTGATTCTTGGGGCTTTGTCTTATTCTAAGCTGCCGACAGAAATTCCGGTACAATGGAGTAAAGGAGTGGCAACATCCTTGGTTAATAAAAACTGGATTTTTATTTGTCCAGTTATATGTATCACGATCCGTTATTTATTAAAACCTTTTATCTATGCGAAATTGCAGATGAACAATGATTATGGAGAAATCATAACAGAGTATTTGACAAATTATATGTGTTTTCTTGTGCTGTCAGTAGAAATGTTCTCCATACTTTTTGTTTTCGGAGCGGTAAAAAGCGTTGTTGTACTGCTATTTGTGAACACGGCAGTTTTTATCGGACTGTTAATAATTGGTTTGGTAAAAATGGATTTGAGAGGGAAAGAAATTTTATGATTCTGATTTGAAATTTAACCAGAAAGCATGGTGAAACAGCTGTTTTTCTGACGTAAATGGTATATTGAAAATATAGTAAAAATGCATTTGCTGAAAATTTTCCTGCATGTCGGCATTATAGTATGATAACGTTACACTGTAAAACTAAGGGAAATCGGGACTTCACATTTTTTTACAAAAAATTAGCACTCACCACTTGACAGTGCTAGTAATAAGTGTTATAGTACAGATAGAACAAAGGAGAAGAAAAGATCGAAGAGATCTTGAGATAGAAAACTCCATGGTTCTATGAAAACAAGATGATTCACAGAGTAAAGGAGAGATGATATATGTTGATGCCGAGTATTTTTGGAGAAGATTTGTTTGATACATTTTTTAATGATTTTCCGTTCTATAGTGATAAGGATATGAAGAAACTGGAGAAGAAAGTGTACGGCAGGAAGGCCTCTCGTATGATGAAGACCGACATTAAGGAAAAGAAGGACGGCTATGAGGTGGTGATTGACCTGCCGGGCTTCAAGAAGGAGGAAGTACAGGTAAGCCTGGAAGACGGTTACATGACCGTGAGCGCCGCCAAGGGGGCCGGTACAGACGCAGACAAAGAAGACGGCCGCTACATCCGCCGTGAGCGGTATGAAGGAGCCTGCAGCAGAACATTCTATGTGGGCTATGCCGTGGAGAAAGAGGACATTAAGGCCCAGTTCAGGCACGGAATTTTGAAGCTGTTTATCCCGAAGAAGGAAGCACGGCCCGCCGTGGAACAGGACAACTATATTTCCATTGAGGGATAATGGAACGATCCAAGAGCGAGAGGCAGCCAGCTGCCTCTCATTTTCTTATTGTATCGTGCAGGAACATAGCGGACAAGGAGTTCAGAGGATTAGCCGGCAAAGGAGGCGGAAGGGATGAGCAGAAAACGAGACTATTATGAAGTGCTGGGCGTAAGCCGGGACGCGGATGCCGCCGCAATCAAGCGCGCGTATCGGAAATTGGCGAAAAAATATCATCCTGACAGCAATGCGGGAAATGTCCAGGCAGAAGAGCGGTTCAAAGAGGCGACAGAGGCCTACGATATATTAAGTGACGAAGAAAAGAGAAAACTGTATGACCGATACGGGCATGCTGCCTTTGAAGAGGGGGCCTCGTCCGGCAGAGCAGGGGCAGGATACGAAGAGTATCATTTTGAGCATGGAAGCAATGTGGACGATATCCTGAAGGATTTGTTCGGCCGCGGTTTCGGCGGTTTTGAAGGCGGAGACTTCTTTGGCGGAAGCGGTTTCGCAGAAGACAGATATGGAAGAGGGCGAAGCACATTTCGCAGCAGAGGGGCCGATTTGCATGCGGAGGCAGAAATCACCTTTGAGGAGGCAGCCTTCGGCGCAAAGAAAGTGATCCGCCTGACAGGCGGCGGTACTGCGCAGTCTCTGGAAGTGCAGATACCGGCAGGAATAGAATCTGGGAAGACGCTAAGGCTGGCGGGCAAAGGAATGCCGGGTATCCAGGGCGGACCGGCAGGCGACTTGCTGCTGAAGATCCGCGTCCAGGAGAAACCAGGATACCGAAGAGAGGGAAGCGATCTGTATACAGCTGTACAGGTACCGTTCACGACGGCAGTATTTGGCGGTGAAGTGCGTATACCGACGATTTATGGTCCGGTGATATGTAAAATTAAGGAAGGGACACAGTCCGGCACGAAGATTCGCCTGAGAGGAAAGGGCATTGTGTCTATGAAAAACCCCGATGTGCGGGGAGATCAATATACGACGGTGGAAATTCAAGTCCCGAAGAATCTGTCAGCAGAGGCGGCACAGAAGCTGCGGGAGTACGAGCAGCTTCAGAGCGGGAGACAGCATGGCGGCAGGGATTTCCATAGAGGACATGCGGCGTAAACAAGCCGCGTGTAGGGAAGGAGAAATTTTTGAGTAAATTAGCACTCGAGTATTGACAGTGCTGATAATAAATGTTATATTCCGAATAGAACAAGAAAGCAAAAGAAAAGGAACAACAGCAGAAGAGGAAATGAAAGAGGAAATGGAAGAAGGGCATGAGTGAAACAAAAAGGCCACAGTTGAGGAGGAGATTTTATGAACATCAGCAAATTTACGCAGAAATCACTTCAGGCGGTCAATGGATGTGAGAAATTAGCATATGAATATGGAAATCAGGAGATTGAGCAGGAACATTTGCTTTACAGTCTTCTGACGCAGGAGGACAGCCTGATTTATAAGCTGATTGAGAAAATGGAAATCAATCAGCAGCATTTTGTGAACCGGGTAAAAGCCGGGATTGAGAAGAGGCCGAAGGTATCGGGCGGCCAGGTATATATTGGACAGTATCTGAATAAGTCCCTGCTAGGGGCTGAAGATGAGGCAAAAGCGATGGGAGATGAATATGTCTCCGTAGAGCATTTGTTCCTGGCGCTTCTGAAGAATCCCAACAGGGAGATAAAAGGGATCTTCCAGGAGTACGGCATCACGAGAGAACGGTTTTTACAGGCGCTGTCCACTGTGAGGGGCAACCAGAGAGTTGTCAGCGATAACCCGGAGGCAACTTATGATACGCTGAATAAATACGGGTATGACCTGGTGGAGCGGGCAAAAGAGCAGAAGCTGGATCCGGTTATTGGACGGGACAGCGAGATCCGCAACGTTGTCCGAATTTTGTCCAGAAAGACGAAGAACAATCCGGTGCTGATAGGGGAACCCGGAGTGGGCAAAACAGCTGTCGTGGAAGGCTTGGCCCAGCGGATTGTCCGCGGAGATGTGCCGGAAGGGCTGAAGGAGAAGAAGCTCTTCGCTCTGGATATGGGTTCTCTGGTGGCCGGCGCGAAATACAGAGGTGAATTTGAGGAACGTCTGAAGGCTGTGCTGGAGGAAGTGAAGAAGAGCGAGGGGCAGCTCATTCTGTTTATCGACGAGCTGCATACCATTGTCGGCGCTGGCAAGACAGACGGGGCCATGGATGCAGGCAACATGCTCAAGCCTATGCTGGCAAGAGGAGAGCTGCACTGTATCGGTGCCACGACGCTGGATGAGTACCGGCAGTACATTGAGAAGGATGCTGCCTTGGAGAGAAGATTTCAGCCGGTGATGGTGGATGAGCCCAGCGTGGAAGATACCATATCGATTCTTCGCGGATTAAAAGAGCGGTATGAGGTGTTCCACGGGGTGAAGATCACAGACGGAGCTCTTGTGTCGGCAGCTACCCTGTCCCACAGGTATATATCCGACCGGTTCCTGCCGGATAAGGCGATAGACTTGGTGGACGAGGCATGTGCTTTGATTAAGACAGAATTGGATTCCATGCCGGCAGAGCTGGATGAGATGCGCAGAAAGATTATGCAGCTGGAAATCGAGGAGGCTGCGCTGAAAAAAGAAGAGGATCATTTAAGCCAGGAGCGTCTGGGAGAGCTGCAGAAGGAGCTGGCGGAGCTGAGGGATACCTTCAACGCAAGGAAGGCAAGCTGGGATAATGAAAAAACTTCGGTAGAGCGTCTCCAGAAACTGCGCGAGGAGATCGAAGCGCTGAACAAGGAAATCCAGCAGGCCCAACAGAATTATGATCTGGAGAAGGCTGCAGAGCTGCAGTATGGCAGACTTCCGCAGCTTCGGCAGCAGCTGGAACATGAAGAGGAAGTCGTTAAGAACCGGGACATGACTCTTGTGCATGAAGCCGTGACAGAGGAGGAGATCGCGAAGATTATTTCCCGGTGGACAGGAATACCGGTGACCAAATTAACCGAGAGCGAGCGGAACAAGACGCTTCATCTGGATGAAGAACTGCACAAGAGAGTGATAGGACAGGATGAAGGAGTGGAAAAGGTGACGGACGCAATTATCCGCTCCAAGGCGGGAATCAAAGATCCATCCAAGCCAATTGGCTCCTTCTTGTTCTTAGGTCCTACGGGCGTGGGCAAGACAGAGCTTGCGAAGGCGCTGGCTGCCAGCCTGTTTGATGATGAGCAGAACATGGTGCGTATTGATATGAGTGAATATATGGAGAAATATTCTGTGTCCAGGCTGATTGGAGCTCCTCCGGGATATGTGGGCTATGAGGAAGGCGGCCAGCTGACAGAGGCTGTGAGAAGAAAACCTTACTCGGTTGTCCTCTTTGATGAGATTGAAAAAGCCCATCCGGATGTGTTTAATGTACTGCTGCAAGTGCTGGACGACGGAAGAATTACCGACTCCCAGGGAAGAACCGTGGATTTCAAAAATACGATCCTGATTATGACGTCGAATATTGGTTCTTCTTATCTGTTGGACGGCATCAACGAGAAGGGCGAGATTAAGCCGGAGGCCCAACAGATGGTTATGAATGACCTGCGGGCACACTTCCGTCCCGAGTTTCTGAACCGTCTGGACGAGACCATCATGTTTAAGCCTCTGACGAAGGACAACATCGGCGATATCATTCAGCTGATGGTGGCAGATTTGAACAAGCGTCTGAGCGACCGCCAGATTACCATTGAGCTGACGCCGGAAGCGGCTGGGGCAGTCATAGAAGGCGGATATGATCCGGTCTACGGGGCAAGGCCGCTGAAGAGATACCTGCAGAAATATGTGGAGACATTGTCGGCGAAGCTGATCCTCTCCGGCGATGTGGGCATGGGAGATACGATAGAGATCTATGTGGACGGCGACGGCAGGCTTCAGGCCCGGGTCAAAGGCTAAAGAGAAGGCAGCCGGAGGACAAGAAGGTCAAAGAATAAAATAAATAGCAGCAACGGTAAGTAAAAAAGACAAAAGACAACGGCATAGCCACGGAAGCGGCTATGCCGTTCAAACGGTAGAGGGCAAGAGAAAGCTGCGCTCTTTCGTTTCTGCACCGCGTATCTTTAGGGGGTTAGAGACGCTATCCCTACGAGACGAATTGATTGGCATCGGGGTCATAGGAATAGCCAATGGAAGACAGCTTGGCGGTGATCTGTTCCGGATCCGCATCCAGACTGAGGCACAGATCATCCAGGGAGTGATAGCAATCCCGCAGCTGCGTGTTGATATAGCTTAACAAAATGACTGGATCCTGCGGCATAATATAAAATCTCCTTCCTGTCGTTATTAGGAGCTGCCGGACCAATAGTCCTGAGATACGAATCGCTCCAGGTACCGTTATTATAGAGACTGGGCAAAATGTTGTCAACCGGCAGAAGACCTGCTCATATAGTTTTATGAAAGAAGCAGTAAGCCCGAGGACAGAATATGAGAAGAAAGATGAAGGGGACGGCAGTGTTTCTGCTGGGAATGATGCTTGGCACAGCGCTGATGCATATGGACAGCGGAGGAGGAGCCAGAGGGGCAGACATACAGACATCTGCTGAGAAGACGGCTGTGGAGAAGGAGGGCCTGGAGCAGGAGCCAAGGAAGATTGCCCTTACCTTCGATGACGGGCCTCATCCGGTCTATACGCCGAAATTGCTGGATGGACTAAAAGAAAGGGGAATTACGGCCACCTTTTTTCTTATCGGGCGCAACGCGGAGGCGTATCCAGATGTGGTTAGACGGATCTATGAAGAGGGGCATCTGATTGGCAATCATACCTACAGCCACGTGAGGCTGAGCGATCTGACAGAAGAGGAAGTGCGCAGAGAGGTGGAGCAGACGAGCAATCTTATAGAAGAACTGGTGGGGGAGCCGCTGATTTATATACGTCCGCCTTTTGGAGACTGGAAGGAAGACATAGACTGCGGGATGGGGGTGATTCCCGTATGGTGGACGGTAGATTCCAGAGACTGGGAGACTGGCAATGCGGCAGAAATTGTGAAAAGGGTAGTGACGCAGGCAGAGGAAAATGATATTATTTTAATGCATGACTGGTATGAGTCGAGTGTAGACGCGGCGCTGCAGATTGCAGATATCTTGGAACAGCAAGGCTATGAATTTGTGACGGCAGAGGAGCTGATTCTGCCGTAAGATTACAAAGAGAACACTTCTTTCATGTCTGACGATGCCTGCGCGGCAGGCATGTTCGTTTAGGAGGAGAATCGAATATGGACTTATTTGACTATATGCGGGAAAACACAATGAAATCGGAAGCCCCTCTTGCTTCCCGCTTAAGGCCCAGAACGCTGGAGGAAGTGGAAGGGCAGGAACATATACTGGGACAGGACAAGCTGCTGTACCGAGCGATTAAGGCAGATAAAATGAGTTCTGTCATTTTTTATGGGCCGCCGGGAACTGGAAAGACGACGCTGGCAAAAGTGATCGCTAACACCACGAGCGCTAACTTTTGTCAGATAAACGCCACAGCAGCGGGAAAAAAGGATATGGAGGAAGTGGTTGCGGAGGCGAAGGATAATCTGGGTATGTACGGAAAGAAGACCATCTTGTTTATCGATGAGATCCATCGGTTCAATAAGGGGCAACAGGACTATCTGCTTCCTTTCGTGGAGGATGGAACCGTTATCCTGATCGGAGCTACGACAGAGAATCCTTATTTCGAGGTAAACCGGGCGCTCCTGTCCCGATCGGTTATTTTTGAACTGCGGCCGCTGTCCGCAGAGAGCATGAAGCGCATCATCCACCGGGCGGTATACGATGTGGAGAGGGGAATGGGCGCATATGGGGCAGATATTACGCAGGAAGCCCAGGATTTCCTGGCGGATGTGGCCGGGGGAGATGCAAGGGCCGCATTAAACGCTGTGGAACTTGGCGTTCTCACGACGAAGCCTGGCAGGGACGGGAAGATACACTTGACCGTGGAAGTGATGGAAGAATGTATTCAGAAGCGGGCGGTCGGCTATGACAAGAAAGGGGACAACCATTACGATACGATCTCTGCCTTTATCAAAAGCATGAGGGGATCGGACCCGGACGCCGCCGTCTTGTACCTGGCGAAAATGCTCTATGCAGGGGAGGATGTGAAGTTTATTGCCAGAAGGATTATGATCTGCGCATCCGAAGACGTGGGGAATGCGGATCCCATGGCGCTGACAGTGGCCGTGGCCGCTGCTCAGGCAGTGGAACGGGTAGGGATGCCGGAGGCTCAGATTATCCTCGCCCAGGCAGTGTCCTATGTGGCCTCAGCGCCGAAGAGCAACGCGGCTGTGAATGCTATAGCCGAGGCAATGAGGGCAGTAGAGGAGACGAAGACGACGGTGCCCGCCCATCTGCAGGATGCTCATTATCCCGGAGCCAAAGATTTGGAGAGAGGGGTGGGGTATTTATATGCGCACAATTATCCGAATCATTATGTCCGGCAGCAGTACATGCCTTCCGAATTGCTTGGGAGAAAATTTTATTTCCCTTCCGACAATGGGTATGAAAGGCAGATCAAAGAGTGGCTTGCCTTTCTGAAGGGGGAGACGGACCGCCCTGAGGAGGGATGAAGACTGAAATAAGAGCAGCCCGTCATCGCTTTGAGACTGGGTATCGGGGTAAGCATAAAAGCCCTGAATGGCTGCGTACTGCGTACTCCCGCCATTCATCTCCGCATTCGCAATCCGGCCTAGCGGCCTGCTTGCTCATAGGGATGCGCGTCTCGAAAGCATAGCCGTACCGGCCTGCGGGCAGTCCGTCCGTCTCTGCTTTGAGACTGGGCTTTTATTGCAAATCTGTGTTGTAATCCCAAGGTGCTGCATTTATAATAGGTACAGACGCCAATGTTTGACATAAGAAGAGTGGAGGAAGATGATACGATGACACTGAAAGAGAAAGCATTAAAGCTGCATGAAAAGTGGCAGGGAAAGTTGAAGACGGTATCTGCGGCACCGATCTGTTCCAGGGAAGACCTTGCATTTGCCTACACGCCAGGGGTTGCGGAGCCATGCAAGGCGATTGCTGAGCATCCAGAGGATGTATATAAGTATACCATGAAGGGGAATACTGTAGCGGTTGTGTCCGATGGAAGCGCGGTGCTTGGACTTGGCAACATCGGACCGTGCGCGGCGATTCCAGTGATGGAAGGCAAGGCCTGCTTGTTTAAAGAATTTGGGGGGGTGAATGCCGTCCCAATCTGTCTGGACACCCAGGATACGGAGGAGATCATTCGGACAGTAAAAAATATTGCGCCCTGTTTCGGAGGAATCAACCTGGAAGATATCTCAGCACCCAGATGTTTCGAGATTGAAGAACGTCTGCGGGAAGAACTGGATATCCCAGTATTTCACGATGATCAGCATGGGACAGCGATTGTGGTACTGGCTGCCGCCATCAACGCCTTGAAGGTGACCGGCAAGAAGAAGGAAGACTGCCGAGTCGTGGTGAACGGGGCAGGAAGCGCTGGAATTGCCATCACCAAGCTGCTGCTTTCTTATGGGTTCCCCCATATCATCCTATGCGACCGCTCTGGAATACTGGCAAAGGACAGCAAGGGGCTGAACTGGATGCAGGAGCGTATGATGGAGAAGACGAACTTAGACAATGTACGCGGAAGCCTGGCGGATGCCTTGAGAGGGGCAGACATTTTCGTGGGAGTGTCCGCGCCTCATATGGTTACCCAAGATATGGTGCGCTCCATGAACCGAGACGCCATTATATTCGCTATGGCCAACCCGGAGCCGGAGATTATGCCGGCTGAGGCGAAGGCCGCTGGAGCGAGAGTCGTGGGAACCGGCAGATCAGATTTCCCGAACCAGATCAACAATGTGGTGGCGTTCCCGGGGATCTTCAAGGGTGCGCTGGAAGGACGGGCTAGGAAGATCACCGAGGAGATGAAGCTGGCAGCTGCTTTGGCCATTGCGAATCTGGTGCCGGAGGATGAGCTGAATGAGGATAATATTATGCCGGAGGCCTTCGACCCAAGAGTTGCCGAGGCGGTTTGCCGGGCGGTAAAGGAACATATCTGATGACAAAGAGAGAGGAGATGGCAAAGAGCTTCGGCGGGAAGCCTTACCGTTCGCTTGATTATGAGTGTAAGAGACTGTTCGGACAGAAAGTATATAAAATTTCCCTAAATGCTGGGATGACTTGTCCCAACAGGGACGGCACGCTCGGTACGGGAGGATGTATCTTCTGCAGTGCGGGAGGAAGCGGGGATTTTGCCCCGCCCGCCTCCCTTTCTATAGAAGAGCAGATTGAAGCCGGCAAGCGGGTATTCCGGGAACGGACGATCGCCAATAAGCCTGTGAAGGGAAAATATGCGGGTCAGAAATTTATCGCCTATTTTCAATCTTACACGAATACCTACGCGCCTTTCGATTACCTGAGAACGGTCTTTTATCCGGCGATCCGGCATCCAGACATTGTATGCCTGTCGGTTGGTACAAGGCCAGACTGCCTTCCCGAGGACGTGCTTGCCCTTCTCGAGGAGTTAAATGAAGAGAAGCCGGTATGGGTGGAGCTTGGGCTGCAGACAATACATGAGCGTACTGCCCGCCTAATCCGCAGAGGCTATGAATTTCCAGCGTTTGTAAGAGCGCTGGAGGAGCTTCACAAGAGAAATTTGAAGGTCATCGTACATGTGATCCTGGGACTTCCCGGCGAAACTTTCCAGGATATGGTTGAGACGGTGAGCTGTCTGTCAGATATGGGAATCGACGGAGTGAAACTTCAGCTTATGCATGTGCTGAGGGGGACAGATTTGGAGAAGCTGAAATTTCCGCTGCTGACGATGGAGGAATATATGGATGTGCTGATTGCCTGCATAGAACATCTGGATCCGTCCATTACAGTGCACAGAATTACCGGGGACGGTCCAAAAGGAATGCTGGTGGCCCCTGCCTGGAGCGCGGACAAGAAGAGAGTACTCAACAGGATACACCATGAGTTCAAAGTTAGAAGGACATGGCAGGGAAAGGCGCTTGAATAGAATAAGCTGGCAGGAGGGGATCTTGATGACGGAACCGCTTACTTTATATAAGCTGATTATTCTCTATATGCTTGGAAAAGTAAATTTTCCACTTACGAACAGCCAGATATCGGAGTTCATACTGGACAAAGGCTATACGAATTATTTTACCGTTCAGCAGGCGGCGAATGAGCTGCTTGAGAGCGGCCTCATCTCATCCAGAAAAGCGAGGGGGACAACCTATCTGGAATCCACCCGGGAGGGTCAGGATACGCTGTCCTATTTCCAGGCTCGTATACCTCCGGCAATTATCGAGGATATTAAGGGGTATTTGTCGGAACATCAATATGAGCTGAAAAATGAAGTGGCGGTTCAGAGCAATTATTATCCGGGAATTGGTTCAGATTACACAGTACGTCTCCAGGTATTAGAGGGTAGAGGCACCCTTGTAGATCTGGCGCTGACCGTGCCGGATGAACAGACAGCGGCGCTGATCTGCGGCAATTGGGAGAAGAAGAGTCAGGAGATCTATGCCTATCTTATGGACGCCCTGTTGTGAGAGCCTCTTGTGCGGATGAGAGGACGCCGCGGCTCATCGGACAGACAGCGCGTCGTGACGCCCCGAGAGACATAGGGGGCTGAAGGATTCCAGAATGCCGCGAGGTTATAAGATCTTTTGGCCTCAATACCTTGTATAATCGAAAAACATGTAGTATAATAAGCCTGTCTAGATATCATGTCGTTTCAGACAAGTTATTCCCGATTTTTTTAGATCTCGAAAGAAGGCAGTCCATGCATACAGAAGACTGCGTCTATATTATGCAGCTGGCGCAGAGGCTGTCATGCCTGATGATAAGGCAGAGATAAGTCAGAAAGGAAGACATATGAGAGAAAAATATGAATCACTATCGGTAAGCGTATTGAAGGAGCTTGCCAAATCCAGAGGCATCAAGGGCATTTCCGCCATGAAGAAGAGCCAGGTAGTGGAGGCGATGCTGGCCCTGGACGAGAAGGAGAAACAAGAGGCGGCAGGCAGGGCTGACTTGGAGGCGGCGAAAGGAAGCCGCAGAGAAGAAAGGCAGGAGCAGCAGGAAGAGAAGAAGGAGAGGATAGACAGGGCGGAAGATAAACGAGAGGATAAGAGGGAAGAGAGACGCCCAGAGAAGAAGGAAGAGCATGGAGAGACAGCATTTCATCCCCACAGAGGAAGACATATCTCCTACAGACTGGCAGACAGAGCCGGGCAGGATGCTATTCAGGAGAAGAACAGTCAGGACAGAAGCAGCCAGGACAGAATGAACCAGGAGAGAAGCAGCCAGGAGAGAAGTAACCAGGACAGAAGCAGCCAGGACAGAATGAACCAGGACAGAAATGTTCAGGAACGGGCAGTGCCGGAGAAGAACCTGGCGGAGAGCGAGCTGGACAGCGGAATCACCGCCAACGGTATTCTGGAAGTACTGCCTGACGGATATGGGTTTATCCGCTGTGAGAATTTTATGCCGGGAGAAAATGACGTCTATGTGTCCCCGTCCCAGATACGCAAGTTTAATTTGAAGACTGGGGATATTTTATATGGAAATACACGGATCAAAACACAAGGAGAGAAGTTCAGCGCGCTCTTATATTTGAAGTCTGTGAATGAACTGCCGCCTTACGAGGCGACAAAGCGCTGGAATTTTGAGGACATGACCCCGATTTTCCCGAATGAGCGCCTTCGTCTTGAGAGGAGCCAGAGCAGCATTGCCATGAGAATCACTGACTTGATATCTCCCATCGGCAAAGGACAGAGAGGGATGATTGTATCGCCTCCGAAGGCAGGTAAGACGACGCTCCTGAAAGAGGTGGCTAAATCCATCCTTGCGAATAATCCGGACATGCACTTGATGATCCTGCTTATCGACGAGAGGCCTGAAGAGGTGACGGACATCAAAGAAGCAATACAGGGGAAAAATGTGGAGGTTATTTACTCCACCTTCGACGAGCTGCCGGAACATCACAAGAGAGTATCGGAGATGGTGATCGAGCGGGCTAAGAGGCTCGTGGAGCACAGAAGGGATGTGGTCATTTTGCTGGACAGCATCACAAGGCTGGCAAGGGCCTATAATCTGACCGTGCCCCCGAGCGGCAGGACACTTTCAGGAGGTTTGGATCCTGCAGCTTTGCATATGCCGAAGAGATTTTTCGGAGCGGCCAGGAATATGCGGGAGGGCGGCAGTCTGACGGTGCTTGCCACGGCTCTTGTGGATACGGGAAGCAAGATGGACGACGTTATTTTTGAAGAGTTTAAAGGAACAGGAAATATGGAGCTGGTCTTGGATCGTAAGCTCTCGGAGAAAAGAGTATTTCCGGCAATTGATATTGCCAAGTCTGGTACGAGACGGGAGGACTTGCTGCTGGATGACCAGGAGCAGGAGGCTGTGGATATCATGCGCAAGGCGCTGAACGGGATGAAGCAGGATGAGGCAGTGGAGAGTATCCTGAATCTGTTCTCCAGGACGAGGAATAACCGGGAGTTTATTCAGATTGTGAAGAAGACAAGGCTAGTGTAGCCGCTGTTTAAACAGCGAACTGGGCAATGCGGCATTTCCGTCGGAGCTGGCGGCTGATGTGCGGGCTACCATATTTGAGGACGGCAGTTTCGCTTGTTTCGCGAAAACTGTGAAAATATGCTCTTGCAATTTATAATAGGGCATGATACAATGAATAAGCTTTAACTGCAGGGACTTGCAGGGGTAGCCCGGGATATCTTATGGCGGCAGCATCAGAGCCATATTGGCCGGGAATAAGGGCGGCACGGGTCGTGCAGCCAGGAGTTCACAATTATATGTCAGAAGAGGTGAAATCATGAGAGAAGGAATCCATCCGAATTATTATCAGGCAACCGTAACCTGCAACTGTGGGAATACATTTGTAACGGGCTCCACAAAGAAGGACATCCATGTTGAAATCTGTTCTAAGTGTCATCCGTTCTACACCGGACAGCAGAAGGCAGTAGCCGCAAGAGGCAGAATTGATAAGTTCAACAGGAAATACGGCATGGGAGCGAAATAAGATTATGAGACAAGGTTGGGGTTTGCGAAAATCTCAACCTTGATTTACTTTCGTGTATCATTACGATGACAGAGGAGAAATGATATGAGAAATTCCGGGATCGGCGGGCAGGCAGTGATCGAAGGCGTCATGATGCGCAACCGCAGCAGATATTCTGTAGCCGTGCGCAAGAGCGACCATACCATTGAGATCAAGACAGAAGATTACGAGAGTTTTATAAAATGCGCGGCATTGACGAAGATACCTTTTATCCGCGGAGTTTTTAATTTCATAGATTCCCTTGTGGTGGGAATGAAGACGCTGGCTTATTCCTCCAGTTTTTATGAGGAAGAAGAGGAGAAGCCCAGGGATGAGAAGAAGGAGAAGGCGGCCATGGGGGCGACGATTGCCCTGTCCATTGTGCTGGCGATCGCGATCTTTATGCTGCTTCCCTATTTCCTGTCTACCCTTCTGCACCCGATTGTGTCATCCCGCCTGCTGATCTCAGCCGCGGAAGGGGTGTTCCGGCTGCTAATTTTCCTTGGGTACATTGTGCTGATTTCCAAGATGGAGGATATTCAGCGTGTATTCCAGTATCACGGGGCAGAGCACAAATGTATCAACTGTGTGGAGCATGGACTGGAACTGACTGTGGACAATGTCAGGAACAGTTCCAGACAGCATAAGCGGTGCGGCACGAGCTTCCTGCTGTTCGTCATGGTGGTAAGTATTGTACTCTTTATGTTTATCCAAGTATCGTCCCCCTTCCTGCGGGTAGCGCTGCGGATTCTCCTTGTGCCTGTCATTGCCGGAGTATCCTATGAGCTCATCCGCCTGGCCGGCAGAAGCGAGAACCTGGTGGTCGGCCTGATCAGCAAGCCTGGCATGTGGCTTCAGAAGCTCACAACGAGAGAACCGGATGATGAGATGATTGAGGTGGGTATTGCGGCAGTGGAAGCGGTATTTGACTGGAAGGCTTTCTTAGCCGGAGCAGATCCGGAAGAATGTACCGTGCCGTCCAAGGAGGAAGGATGCCGGGAGGGACGGCTGTCAGGAGAAGAATTATGCTGCTGAGAGAAGCCAGGAAGGAAGGACAGAGACGGCTTCAGCAGGCAGGAGTAGAGGAAGCTGCCACGGATGCCTGGCTGCTTCTGTCCGATTGTCTGGGGATTGATATGGCTGCCTATGCCCTGCACAGCGGGGAAGAGATTGGACAGGAAGTTCAGAAAAAGTATTTCGAAGCGGTGAGGCGCCGGGAGGAGAGAGTGCCTCTCCAGTATATTACCGGGGAGCAGATGTTCATGGGGCTTCCTATCAGGGTTACGCCTGCGGTGCTGATACCGAGACAGGATACAGAGACCGTGGCGGAGCTGTGCCTGAAGAAGCTGCAGGGAGGAGAGCGTGTGCTGGATCTGTGCACTGGTTCCGGCTGTATACTGATTAGCCTTCTGCACAGCAGAGCGGGGCTGGAGGGGATCGGGACGGATATTTCCGCTCAGGCGCTGGAAGTGGCAAGAGAGAATGCCAGAAGGAACGGCGTCCAGGCGCAGTTCCTGCAGGGGGATCTGTTTGAGCCGGTGAGCGGCCTGTTCGATTTGATTGTCTCTAATCCGCCTTATATCC
>CALWRT010000142.1 GCA_944384015.1 uncultured Lachnospiraceae bacterium
CCGGCATAGCGAAAAGCAGATAATTGGCCTCCCCGTGGCTGACGAAAGCCCCGGCCTCCATCAGTCCTTCCCGCAGTTCCTTTCGGGCAGCGGCTGTCCTCTTGGCCGTGCGGCGTTCGAAGGCAGCCGCCCTGTCTCCCATCCGGCAGATGGCAGTCCCTGCGGCTTCCGCCGCGCAGGAGACGCTCCACTCCTGCATACAAGATCTCACAGCGCCGCGGACAGCGGCATCTCCTATCGCCGCGTAGCCGAGGCGCAGCCCCGGCATCCCATACATCTTCGTAAATGATTTCAGGACGATCAGTACCTTGGATACGGCCGCCTTCTGTATCCGGCTTCTGCCCGTCAGCGTAAAATTCAAGAAGCACTCGTCCAGCAGCAGATAAATGCCCCTCTCTTCGCACAGTCCGATGATTTCCTCCAGCAACCCTTCCTCTATGGTAATTCCCGTAGGGTTGTTGGGCGTGCACAGAACCGCCAAATCTCCCTCCTTCAGTCTCAGCAGATGCCCGATATACCCAGGGCCAAGCTGCAGATCTGCCGGATGATCCCCCGGCGCCTCCATCGCGAACTGCTCCACTTGCGCCCCGCAGGAGCGCAGCGCCCGCTCATATTCCAGAAACGTTGGGACCGCCACAAGGGCTCTATGAGGCCTTATCCCCCAGCATATGGCAAAGATCAGCTCAGCCGCTCCATTCCCGGCTATAAGACAGCCGGGGGCAATCCCTTCCCTGGCTCCAAGCGCCTCCCGCAGTTCCTGCTGGGAAACGTCCGGATATACCCCAAGCCTGGATAATCCTTCCTGCGCGGCTTCCCTCACTTCCGCCGGACAGCCGTCCATATTCAGATTGGCCGAAAAATCCATCAGCTCCCGGTAATCTCTTCCAAGCCTGCGGGCCGTCCCCAGAACGTTTCCTCCGTGCAGCATCCTCTCATCGTCCTCCCGTCACAACCGATAGCCCCTGGGCGTAATCATCTTCCCGTCTCTGATAAAAGTGGCGGAGTTGCCGATCACGACAACCGACTGCATATCCGTCCACACATCCGGCAGGGCTGACAACTGGGTAAGCCCCACTTCCTGTCCCGGCCTCCCGGCATTTCTCACAATGCCGACGGGCGTGCTCCCCTCTCTCGCGGCAAGGAGCACGGCCGCCGCCCTCTTCAGGTAGTCCGGCCGGCCCCTGCTCCCCGTGTTATACAGGCACAGGACAAAGTCGCCCTGGGCCGCCAGGGACAGCCTCTTCTCAATCTGCTCCCAGGGCGTGAGCAGATCGCTCAGGGAGATCACACAGAAATCGTGCATCAGCGGGGCTCCCAGCAGGGCCGCCGCCATCTGGGCCGCCGTGATCCCCGGCACGACCTCCACCGTCACGTCCAGGCAGCATCCTTCCTGCTGCCTCTCGAACAACACTTCATAGAGCAGGCCGGCCATCCCATAGATCCCTGCGTCCCCGCTGCTCACCAGAGCGGCGCACCTCCCCGCGGCCGCTTCCTCCAGAGCCAGCCGGCACCGCTTCACTTCCTGGCGCATGGGGGTATCCACATAGTGCTTGTCCGGAAAATATTCCCGGAGCAGCCGTATGTAGGAGGTGTATCCGAAGATCACGTCAGCCTCTTCCATTGCCTCCTTCGCCCTGCCGCACATATAGGCCGGCTCCCCCGGCCCGATACCGATCACGTATACCTTACCCAATGCTTCCTCCTCCGTCTGCTCTGCGGTATTCATGGGAGAAGTGCTTATCATACAGGCATGACAGCTCATAATCGTCCCCCAGGAACTTCCCAACCAGAATGAGCGCTGTCTTGCGGATACCCGCCTCCTCCGCCAGGGACGCCAGATTTTCCAGCGTTCCCCGTATGATCTTCTCATCCTTCCAGGAAGCTTTATAGACGACCGCTGCCGGGGTATCCGTCGGGTACTCCTGGCACAGCAGGGCGCACAGCTTCCCGATCTGCCCGGCGCTCAGGAAAATTGCCATTGTGGCCTGATGTCTGGCCAGAGAGCGGATCTCCTCCCTCTCGGGCACCGGCGTTCTCCCCTCCATCCTTGTCAGGATGACGGTCTGGGACACGCCGGGCAGCGTATATTCCTTCTTCAGGCTGGCGGCAGCGGCCAGGAAAGAGCTCACCCCCGGGACAACTTCATAGGCAATGCCCAGCTTGTCCAGGGCGTCCATCTGTTCCCTGACTGCCCCGTACAAGGACGGATCCCCTGTGTGAAGCCTGACAGCCATCCGTCCGTACCGCTGCGCCTCCTTCAGGATGTCTATGATTTCTTCCAGGTGCATCGCCGCGCTGTTGTAGATGACGGCGTCCTCCCTGCACCAGGACAGCAGCTCCCGGTTCACGAGGGAACCTGCGTACACGACCACATCCGCCTTCTCCAGCAGTCTCTTCCCCTTCACCGTGATCAGCTGAGGATCTCCCGGCCCTGCCCCGACAAAATAGATCATGCCTTCTCCCCCTTTGTCTTCTTGATTATGACAGTTGTGAAATAACCGTACGTTCTCCCTGGCTCCATTGGCCCCACATAGGCGTCTTCCATGCCAATGTTGGAGAGGACAGCGGCGCTGTCAGCCGGGAGGCCTGCCCGATCCATCCACTCCTGAATCTCCGGGACGCATCTGCCGGCCTTCATCACCACAATGGTATCAAAGGTTTCCAGCAGCTTCCCGGCCGTCTCCTCCGCCATCATCTGCCCGAACCTCTCTGCTGTCAGCACTGCCATCGCTTCCCGGCCGGCAAGCAGCCCCAGGCCCGCCTTCGCTGCTCCCGCCGAATAAGCGCTGATGCCGGGAACCATGCAGGTCTCATAGCCCCGCTTCTTCACATATTCCTGCACATACAGGAAGGTGCTGTACACGGTCACATCTCCGAGAACAGCCATCACCACCTGCTTCCCGGCATCCAGATAGGGGATCAGACAGTCCCCTGCCCTAGCTGCTTCCGCTTCCCACATGGCGGGATCTGCGTCCATCCGGAACGGGAGTTCCAGGATCGCTTTTCCTTCCAGACAGACAGCCTGCTCCGCAATGGCACGGGCCGTGCCCTTGGCTCCGCCTCTTCCGGCGGCCACAGCCAGCACGTCCCCCTGCTCTATCAGCCTTTGGGCCTGCGCCGTAATCAATCCTGGCTCTCCCGGCCCAATGCCCACTCCGTACAGTTTCCCTCTCATCCTCTGTCTGCTCCTTCACTCATATCCTATATCATACCTCTTCCGTCTGTGCTTTGTCCAGATTGTTTTACGCAGGCTGAACTGTTACCACTCTTCAGCGCATGCGGATGGGGCAGCTGCGCATAGCAACGCGTACGCATCGCCCTGATTTCCTCTAGTTTACTCCTCCACCTGGATAGCGTTCGGATAGATCTCTTTCAGGCGCTGATCATCATATTTTTCATCCATCACTTTCTGCCATGTGTGTTCGGCCGGTATCCCCTGTACTCTCTGATTGCTGCGGACCAAGGCCATGCAGGATACGGCAATGTTGCAGCAGAAAAACACAATCAATATCCACGACAGGATCTTCCCAACCCTCATCGGTATTTTTTCAATCCACGACGACAGCACCGGATACAGCCCCTTAATCCAAATCACTGCGGCGATTCCCCAGAAAAAACAGTATAGAAGATTGATTCTTCCTCCCAGGTTAAAAGGTATTCTGCTGTAATCCCAGAACACCTTCCCGAACACCAATTCTGTCAATACGCTGCATATGTACTCATAAGCGCCCCCAAGGCATGTCCCCGCGATAAATAGGAAGCGGTCCGAACGATCCTTGTATTTATAGAGGAGAAGGGTTGCCGCCGCCATCGCGATTCCCCACACTAGGCTAAAGGGCCCCCACACGACACTGCTTCGGCTCATCCAGACTCCCATGGTGGCCCTGCAGAACAGAGTCTCTGTCACATCCCCCAGCAGGGAACCGATCACAAGCAGCCATAAAATTTTGTAGAAGCTGCAGCCGTACGCGAAGACAGCTGTCCGTATTTGGTCATCTGCTTCTGCCGCTTTATGTTTGGCGTTCGGGTAGGCTCTCTGAATTCTTCGGTCCACCCACCCGTAGATCCTGCGTTCCAAATTGGACGAGATGCCTGTCAGCCAGGAATCCACGTCCCTCCACTGTTCCATCCTGCGGCTCCGCCTAGACAGCAGGATCAAAGTGGCGGCAATATCTGCCGCCAGTACTCCGGACAGGATCCAAATGATGATCTTTCCCGGCATGGATGGTATCCAGTGAAAAGCGCTCATCAGCAGCGGATTTCCCCATTCGTTCATGATAACGCAGAGAACCGCCCACAACAGGGACATGGGAAGGCAGATATACCCGTCCAGGTTGCCCTTGATGTTCGAGTAGTCCCACCACCGCTCATGATAGAACCGCTCAATCCAGTGTCCTGCGGTCCACTCGATCAGCGTCGTGATAATCAGGCTCCCCGCGAACAGCCAGAACCCGTCCAGCTCCTGGCAGAAGACCGTGACCGCCACAGCGGAAAAACCGTATATCACACAGAGCGGCGCGTTCACCAGCCCCCGGTTCACGAACCTCTTCTGCCTGGCTGCTGCCGCCGCTGTCTCAAAAATCCATCCCAAAAAGCTGTAAAGGAAAAACAGCCAAATCATCTCATATCCCGAATAAACCATCTGCATGTCCCTCCGTTTTGTCGTTCCTGTTAATTTGAAATATGCATGTTACCATAATACCATAAATCTGGATTTTATCACTATTTATCTGCATATTCATCCAAAAGCGCATATAGATATCATTTCACGTTCCATATTTGCCTTACGCTATATGATTTTCAGAGCTGCTTCGATGTATTTTATTTTTCTCTTGGAAATATAGGAAAAAACAGCAGCACATTGCAGCAGCTTCCGTGACAGGAAACGTTAACCATACATAGTTTAATCCCGCAAAGTGAAACAGCCATGCAAGAGGAACGTATAAAGGATGGAGCAGCTACACGGTCAAGAGTTTTTTCACTTTTCAGATGAGCCTTGACCTCGCAGTAGCAATTATCCATATAGGGGAAAAGCTGCAGGCCAAGTTCTTCTGCAAACACTGCGTCTATCTCTTGATTATGTTTTGCAATCCATCTCAAAAGGGGTGAAAAGTCGGCTTCCTCATTTTGGATTTGCAAGGTGAATATGATATATTTTCCTGCTGGTATCCGATGCGCGCAGCGGTATCATAAAATCCTGCAACATGCGGTATGATATTTTGTTGGCAAAACGATATTTATTTATAAAAAGGCAGAGCTCCCTCCGCTGGCCTTTGCCTGCCAAAGTCACGCTCTGCCTTATCTGCATAGATCTATATTAGGATCTTCTCAAGCTCACAGTAGCTTTTCAAATCTCTCCATTGCCTCTGCCGTCTTTTCATGAGTTCCGAAAGAGGTCAGACGGAAATAGTCCCTGCCATTTTCCCCGAACCCCGCTCCAGGTGTTCCCACTACCTGGGCATGTTCCAACAGGCAGTCAAAGAATTCCCATGATTCCATCCCATTGGGACACTGGAACCATATATAAGGGGAATTCACACCACCGGTAAATGGAATGTTCTTGCGCCGAAGCGTATCTGCTATCTTCCTGGCGTTTTCCATGTAATATCTGATGTTCTCCCGGCACTCTTCCATCCCCTCCGCCGTGAAGACTGCCGCGGCCGCATACTGGATGATATAGGGAGTTCCGTTAAATTTGGTAGACTGTCTCCGGTTCCACATGGCGTGCACAGACATCTCCTCGCCCTTCGACGAGCGGAAGACAAGCTCCTTGGGAACAACTGTGTAAGAGAATCGAGTTCCGGTAAAGCCTGCCGTCTTAGACAAGGAACCAAACTCTATCGCGCACCTCTTGGCTCCCTCTATCTCATAGATACTTCTGGGCAGTTCCGGTTCCGTTACAAACGCCTCATAGGCAGCGTCAAATAGGATGACAGCCTCATTCCTGAGCGCATAGTCCACCCATACGGCAAGCTGCTCCTTACGATAGCAGGCTCCGGTGGGATTGTTCGGAGAGCACAGATATATGATATCTGCTTTCACGGACTCATCGGGCATCGGCAGAAAGTCATTCTCCTTCGTCCCATTCATATAGACTACCTGCTTGCCGTCCATAATATTCGTGTCCACATAGACCGGGTAGACCGGATCCGGAACGAGGATTACATTGTCCCTTGCAAATATCTCTGTCATGTTGCCGGTATCGCTCTTGGCGCCGTCGGAAATAAAAATATCATCGGCGTCCACCGATACCCCGTTTCTCCCATAATAATCGGCAATGGCTCTGCGAGTAAATTCGTATCCCTGCTCAGGCCCATATCCCTTGAATGTATCTGGAGAAGCTTGGGAATCCACCGCTTCATGCAGCGCCTGGATCGCACGTTTGGTAAGAGGCCTGGTCACATCCCCAATCCCTAGGCGGATAATTCTGTCCGCTTTCTCAGGATGGCTCTTCTCATAAGTTTTTACTCTCCTTGCAATCTCAGCGAACAGATAGCTGTCCTTTACATTCAAGTAATTTTCATTTAAATTCGGCAAAGCACATCGTCCTTTCTCTCAATAATAGTCTGCCTGCAGAGCAGCCAAGCATGCTGATCCTGGCGTAAATTAAAGGAAAATATATTTCATAATAAATAAAATACTCAAAACATACATTAAGGCGCTGAGCTTCTTCTCCTTCGCCTTTCCTGTAAGCACCGTAATGATCGTGTAAGAAATTACGCCGATCACAATTCCCTCCGAAATACTGTATGCAAGCGGCATAAACAAAATTGTCAGAAATGCCGGTATCGCCTCAGACATATCATCGAAGTTGATCTTCATAACATTGCCCATCATATAGAAGCCAACAATAATCAGAGCCGGAGCCGTTGCAAAAGACGGGATCGACAAGAACAGCGGGGACAGCAGGATAGATGCCAGGAACAGGATGGACGTGGTCAAAGATGTTAGGCCGGTACGTCCTCCCTGGGTCACGCCTGACGCACTCTCCACAAACGTCGTCGTGGTGGATGTTCCAAAGATCGCTCCTGCCACAGTAGCAATGGCGTCAGCTAACAGCGCTCCTTTGATTCTGGGCAGTTTTCCCTCCTTATCCAGCATATCCGCCTTGGAGGCAACGCCAATCAGTGTTCCAAGCGTGTCAAATACATCCACAAACAGGAACGCAAACATTACGACAACAAAATCTAAAATACGAATACCCGAGAAGTCCGCCGTGAACACTGCCCCGAACGTCTGTCCGAAAGAAGCCAGGTTCAGCCCTGCAGAAAAATTCGGGTACAAGGAGTACATCCCCTGTTCCGCATCCGGGATGTACAGGCCTGCCGCCTGGCAGAGCATGCCGAGAATCCAAGTAAGGAATATTCCGTAAAGAATGCCTCCCTTCACTTTCTTGATCAGCAGATAAGCGGTGATCACTACGCCAATCAGCGCCAGAAGGGCAGTGATACCCACTGAGTGGAAGGTCCCTCCCTTAAAATTCTGATAAGTCAGCAGCGTCGAGTCGCTGTTTACAACAATCTTTGCATTCTGCAGGCCGATGAAGGCAATAAAAAGACCGATTCCAACGCTCACCGCATTCTTCAGCGTCAGGGGAATTGCATTAAAAATTGCCTCCCGCACATTCGTCAGGGAAAGCACAATGAAAATGATTCCCTCTACAAAAACCGCCATCAGGGCAAGCTGCCAGGACACTCCCATCCCGATACAGACTGTGTACGCAAAGTATGCGTTCAATCCCATCCCCGGTGCCAGCGCAAACGGATAATTCGCCAGCAGAGACATCATCAGCGTCCCCACAAAAGACGCCAGTGCCGTAGCAATCAGCACTGCTGACGCATCCATGCCGGTTGCAGACAGAATAGACGGGTTCACAGCCAGGATATAGGCCATCGTCATAAACGTTGTTATGCCGGCCATCACTTCTGTCTTCACGGTCGTATGGTTCTCCTTCAGTTTGAACAAGCTCTCCAGCATTGTTATGCTCCTCCTCATACGTATATAAAATTTTTATAAAGCTTACCCGTGTAGTTTAACAGCAATTTATTTATTTGTAAAGATTTCTTAATTCTTATATTCAAAAATCAATTAAATAATTAAAATGAGACGCTTTATGCCGCTTGTTGGGCAGCTCGTCATAGGACGTTATCCGATATAATAATCCATGGAGAGCATAACAATCACTCCCAGGATCAGCGAATAGGTAGCCATTCTCTCATAGCCGTGACTGTGAGTCTCAGGAATCATCTCATCGCTGATAATATAGAGCATCGTCCCTCCAGCAAAAGCCATAGCGAACGGAAGCAGAGAAGCTGACACCGACACGGCAAAATAGCCGATCAGTACGCCGATCACCTCGATCATTCCTGTAAACGCCCCTATCAAGAATGCTCTGCTCTTGCGCACGCCACCCATGACCATCGGAGAGATGATGATCATGCCCTCCGGGATATTCTGGAGCATGATACCGGCTGTCACAGTCATAGAATTGCTCCAGTCGCCGCTTCCCGCGCCGACGCCGGCGGCCATGCCCTCAGGCAGATTGTGGATAGCAATTGCCAAGACAAAGAGCATAATCTTGTCCAGAGCCGCATTATGACTATGCTCTTCCTGCTCCACGCCGGTAATATGATGCAGATGAGGCGTAAGCTTGTCGGCCGCATTGAGGAACAGAGCCCCGCACAGTATCCCTGCTGCGCTTACCAGTATGCCATATCGCCCTCCATTCTCCAGAGACGGCAGTATCAGGCCAACAAACGAGGCCGCAAGCATCACGCCCCCGGCAAATCCCAAGATTGCATCATTCCATTTATGGGGAATGTGATGGAACAAGAAACCAATCATCGCCCCGAATACTGTCGCGCCGCCAACCCCAAGCGCTGTCATCCATATCAATTGCATGTGCGGAAATCTCCTTTAAATGATATGGGGCCAATTCCATTTACATGGCCTTGGCCCCCTCGCCTTACAGGTTAAATTTTCCCTTGGTCAGTCCGTTCATAAAATACAGAGACAGCCAGCAGCCCATATGCGCCGATGTTTGATTCCCATATGGTTCTGGATAAATCTCTACAAAATCAAATGCCTTAGCGCCAGCTACACCGCACGCATGCACCATCATCAGCAGCTCATAGGAAGTTAAGCCGCAGGGATCTACAGGTCCCTGTGGATTCGAGGCCGCGTCCAGGCAGTCAGAACAGATGGTCACATACAAGACATCGGTATCCTTCTTGGCGATCTCCAGCGCCTTCTCCACGGAGGCCCTCCATCCATTCTCCTTGATCTCCATCGCCGGAATAACGGTAGCGCCGTACTTCTTGGCCTCCGCCCTCTCCTGCTGATGGTTTCTCGGTCCGCGAATACCTACATGGACAATTTTTGTCGGATCCATATTCTCATCCTGGTACAATCGATTGAACGGCGAGCATCTCGCTAACGGGTCATCTCCGAATGCCGGCATGTTGTCCAGATGGGCATCAAAATGAATCACTCCAACTCGCTTCTTATGATCCTTGGCCAGCTCGCTGATCAAAGGATAGGATATGGAATGATCTCCGCCGAAAATAATCGGCGTGGCACCCGCGTCAATCACTTGGCGGAACTTTCTGCGCATGGCTTCAAAACTGAAGGCGTAGTCGCCGTTGCGCGCCTCGCAGTCTCCAAAATCACAGCCGCTCATATAGTCAAACGTGTCAATGTCATAATCCGGCAGGTAGCCCGTGTACCGGATTGAGGCCTCACGGATTGTCTTGGGCGATATCGTGCAGGAAGAAAAACCGCCGTACGTGCAGCCGCCCTCCCACGGAACACCCATGATTGCCAAATCATAATTTTTCAGTTCTTCTTTATCTGTCACAACCGGAAGGCCCAGAAAGGAAGGAACTCCGCTGTACACTTCCTTCGGCTTCTCATTTGTGTAGATATTCGGTTTGTTCTCCATCTTGCATCCGCTCCTTCTCAAAACTATATTATCGTGATTTCAACTATATTATCGTCACTCTAGTTATACTATATTACTGCAAGTCCTGTCAAGAGCTAGTACGTCATAGATACCATACATATCTTGCTAACTACCAGAAAAATAGGCATGAGACGCGTACTGCACCGCATTTCATGCCCTCTTGGCCCGGTTCTTTTACAATCCAAGGTAAGATTTGCGGATGGCGTCGTCGTTCTTCAATTCCTTAGACAATCCGCTCCTTACAATCTCTCCGGTCTCCATAATATACGTCCTCTTCGCCGCGTACAGAGCCATCTGGGCATTCTGCTCCACAAGCAGGATCGTCATTCCTTCCTCCTTGTTCAGACGCTTAATTGTCTTGAAAATAGTTTCCACAATGAGGGGGGACAATCCCATCGACGGCTCATCCAGGAGAAGCACCTTCGGCTTAGCCATCAGCGCGCGGCCGATAGCGAGCATCTGCTGTTCTCCTCCCGAGAGGGTTCCTGCCACCTGGCTCTTGCGCTCTTCCAGTCTTGGAAACATACGATAGACCCTCTCCATATCTTCTTCAATCCCTTTGGAGTCCTTACGCAGATAGGCGCCCATGCGAATGTTCTCCAATACAGTCAGGTTGGAAAAAATCCCCCTTCCCTCCTGTACTTGAGAAATACCCAGCCCTACAATCTCGTGGGCGGGTTTATTCGTAATGTCTTGGCCCGCGAACGTAATCGTGCCTCCGGCCTTTTTCACAATTCCCGAAATGGCATGGAGCGTTGTCGTCTTGCCGGCCCCGTTCGCCCCGATCAGCGCTACAGCCTCCCCTTCTTCCACTGAGAAGGAAATCCCCTTCAGCGCGGGAATGACTCCGTATTTTACCTGCAAATCATGAATTTCCAATAAAGCCATTGTCATTCCTCCAATCAGTCATCGTCATCTTCCGGAATTCCTTTACCCAGATATGCCTCGATTACAAGCGGATTATTCTGAATGTCCTCCGGCTTGCCCTCCGCAATCTTCTCGCCGTGATCCAGCACTACAATGCGGTCTGAAATTCCCATGACAAACTTCATATCATGTTCAATCAGAAGGACGTTCTTCTTCATATCCGTGGTGATATAGTAAATCAATCTGGAGAGTTCCTCTTTCTCGAGACTATTCATGCCGGCTCCCGGTTCATCCAGCAGCACAAGCTTCGGATCTGTAGACAAGGCGCGTCCGATCTCCAGCAGCCTCTGCTTGCCGTAGGGCAGGTTTGTAGCCAATTCCTCCAGCTTATCTTCCAATCCGATCGCCTTGAGGATCCCTTCACATTTCTCTACAACCCTCTGCCTTTTTTGTCGGAGCTTCCTTCCGCCGAATACCGCCTCCCAAATGCTCTCCCGATGACAGTCTGGATTCGCAATCAGCAAATTCTCCAGCACAGTCATCTCATGAAATAGGCGAATATTCTGAAACGTACGGGAAATCCCCTTATCTACCCTCTCATGGGGTTTCAGGCCGGTAATTTCCTCGCCATAGAACTTAATATTTCCCTCTGTAGGACGGTACACGCCCGTCAGCAAGTTGAACAGTGTTGTCTTGCCTGCTCCGTTCGGTCCAATCAGAGAGAGGATCTCCCCTTCTTCCTGGGTAATACTTACAGAATTCACAGCGGTCAGTCCACCAAATTTAATTGTGGCGTTGATTGTCTCCAGAATCTGAGCCATTCTTCCCACCTCCCGCCTTTATTTTGTAAATATTTTTTACTCGTTTGCTTGCTCCCCAGAAACCCTCTGGCCGAAAAATCATCATAAATACCATCAAAGCGCCGAAAATCAGCATACGATAATCGCTCATAAAGCGAAGGAGCTCCGGCACAAGGGTTAGTATTACCGCTCCGATAATAGATCCTGGGATGCTTCCAAGCCCTCCCAGCACAACCATAGCCAGTATCGTGACCGACGTATTATACACAAAAGTAGTCGGACTGATATAGGCAATATAAGATGCATAATAGCATCCTGCAATTCCTGCGAAGGCCGCCGCCACTACAAAGGCGATCAGCTTATATTTAATCGGGTAAATGCCGATAGATTCCGCTGCTATCTCATCAATTTTCACTGTCTGCATGGCCATACCCACACCAGAATTGACAATACGGTTCATAACAAACAGCGTCAGGAGGACAAGAACGATAATCAGATAATAGAACGCTGTCCGCCCTGAAATCTGAAATCCAAATATACTCGGAGACGGTATGCCGGGCAGACCAAGGGGTCCTCTGGTCACCTCCGCCCAGTTGACAAATACCAGACGAACAATCTCTCCAAACCCCAGCGTAACGATAGCCAGATAATCTCCCCGCAGCCGCAGCGTCGGAAGCCCCAAAAGAAGGCCAAACAGCCCGCTCACCACTGCGCTGGCGATCATCGCCAGGAAAAAGTTCACATCAAAATTCAGCATCAGGAGGGCGCCAACATAGGCTCCGATCCCATAGAAGGCAGCATGACCAAGGGAGAGCTGCCCCGCAAAGCCTGTCACCAGGTTCAGGCTTGTGGCAAGAAGAATATATACGCCGATGGATATACAGACATGCAGATAATAACTATTTGTTATTAGGAAAGGAAACGCGGCCAGCAGGATAAGTCCTATCCCATACAGCACTTTCTTCTGTTTTGGATTTCTCAGTATTTTCATCTGCCGCACCCCCTATACCTTATCCACATGCTTCACGCCGAGAATACCAGACGGCTTGAAAATCAGCACAATAATTAGGATTCCAAACGCAAAGGCATCTCTGTAGCCGGAAGAAATATATGCAGCTCCGAACGTCTCCACAATACCGATGACAAAGCCTCCGAGCATAGCGCCCGGAATACTGCCGATCCCGCCCAGAATTGCCGCTGCAAATGCTTTCAGTCCATAGGAGTAGCCGATCGTTGGGTATACTGCGTCGTAGTAGATACCCACCAGAATACCTGCTACACAGGCCAGCACAGATCCCACGCCGAATGTGAAGGAAATAATTCTGTCTGTGTTGATTCCCATAAGTTTCGCAGACACAATGCTGTGAGATGTGGCGCGCATAGCCACTCCGATCTTTGTCTTATTAACCACCACATAGAGGACAATCATTAAGACGCAGCATAAAACGATTACCCCGATCTGGATATTAGACAAGGTAACCGAACCCAAACGGTATGTCTGTACGGTAATGCCGCTGTTAAACGTATGTGTCTCTGTTCCCCATACAAGCATTGCCAAATTCTGCAGAAAAATGGATACGCCAAGGGCACTGATCAGGACTGCCAGCTTATCCGCCACGCGGATAGGCCGGTAGGCAATCCGCTCAATGCAGATGCCTACGAAGGCCGTTGCCGCAGCAGCCAGAGGGAATGCAATTAAATAGTGCAATCCCAGTGACTGCGTAAAAAACATCCCAAGGAACATGCCCATCATAAACACATCGCCGTGTGCAAAGTTAACTATTTTCAGAATTCCGTATACCATCGTATAGCCAAGCGCAATCAGCGCGTACACACCGCCGACGGTAATACCGTTCATTAACTGTTGGGTAAACATATTCCCACACCTTTCCTGGGCTTATTCGATCACGACGAACTCGCCGTTCTCAATTGTCATTCGCATAGGATCCTTAATTACGTCGCCGTTCTCATCAAAGCTGTTGATACCTGTTGCGCCTTCCAGCCCTTCCAGTGTGGACAGATATTCCTGGATAGCCGCACGGTCAGCTCCTACATTCTGGATAGCGTCCAGGATCACAAGTGCCGCGTCATAGCCGTAAGCCGCATAAGTAGCCGGCATCTCTCCATAAGCTTCCTCATAGGCTGCAATAAAGTCCTGAGCCACCTGGCTTGTGCTGGCGTCTGAGAAATACCCTGTCAGAAGGATTCCGTTGGCCGCGTCTCCGCCCAGTTCGATCAGAGCGTCTGAATAGATCGCGTCTACGCCCATGATCTGCATGTTTTCCAGGCCGAAGCTGCTTCTCTGCTTCGCGATCAGGGCCGTCTCATTGTACAGTCCTCCGATAATAATGGCCTCTGCCTCGGAGCTTGCAACCTTGGTCAGAACCGTGCTGTAATCGGTAGCGCCTACTTCATAAGCTTCCTGCACGACGATATTCGCGCCCAGATCCGCCATTGCCTCTTCCAGAACCTGTGCCAAGCCAAGGCCATAGTCGGTATTCTCATACAGAACAGCGATGTTCTGATAACCCAGGTCATTCACTGCCCACTCGGCAAGGTATCTGCCCTGAACTGCATCCGTCGTGATAACACGGAAGGTATAATCACCTGCATCTGTCACAGCCGCCGCACTGGAACCAGGAGATATTTCCACGACGCCTGCCTGGTTATAAATCGGGGCTCCAGCCAGTGTACAAGAGCTGTTGAAATGTCCCACAACCGCGCTGATCGTGGAATCCTCTGCCAGAAGATTAGCAACGGTGGCTGCCTCCGAGGAGTCTCCCTTATCATCTTCTACTACGAGCTCTACCTGCTTCCCGTCGATGCCGCCGGCCTCGTTCACCTGATCCACGGCAATCTGCGCGCCGTTCTGGATAGACTGACCGTCCTGGGCGCTGGCACCTGTCAGCGGGATTGCGCATCCAATTCGGATGGTGTCTGATTCGCTTGCACTATCTGTGCTGCCGCCGCCGCTGGAACAAGCGGTCAATCCCATGGCAAGCAAAGCCGCCATAAACACTGCTGTCAATGCTTTTCTCTTCATTACATTGTCCTCCTCTTACTTAGAATATATTAATATTTCGGGAAACGCAGATAAAAGCGTTTCCGGCGCCGGATCTGCGCCGCAAGCGGCATGTTCTGCTGCAAATCCGTACACATCCTGCGGAGCTGTTCAGGAAACACCCGAATGAAATCCTTGCTTCCTTAGAAATACGGCATATACAAATAAGAAGCTCTTGCTGTCCATGCAAAAGCTTCTCTGCTTCCGTCATTTCACTCTCTCATATGCGATGCATAAACATGATATTATCGACATATCATTACTCCTTCACGATAATATCATTGTATCTTCAGTCCTTTTGTTTGTCAACTCTAAGTTTTTCATGCACCGTGACATTTCAGGGGAATGTTACGATTCACAGCACCCCACCCGCATGCGCACCCGTCGCCTCTTCGAGGCTCCAGTCTCGCGCCTTACGGCGCTAAGGCTGCTTATGTGGGTGGGGTGACTGCTTCACAGTCCCGATTCAGAATGAACAACACACGCTTACGTGCAAGCACGACGCATTGGTTGTTCATTCTGAATCGGCTGTGAATCGTAACAGGGGAATGCTGATTTTATCGGCATTTCCTCAGCAATCTTGATTTTATACTGCAAATCTTATAAAATAAAAGCAAATAACGATAAAACCAGGATGGCAGGTGTATATTTATGAATCAAAAGCAACCTTATCTTATACAGTCCGTACAGCGTTCCATAGATATTATCAACTGTTTTGACGAGGATCATCCCGTGCTCTCCCTCAATCAGATCAGCCGCCGGCTGAGTCTGAATATCAATACCGTGCGCGGGCTTGTCAACACGCTGGTTGCCAATTCCCTGCTCACCCACGACCTGAACTCCAACACTTATTCCCTTGGTCTATATTTTGTCATCAAGTCGAACATTGTATACTCCACGGGCAATATTGGCAGCATTATTTCCATTGCCCATCCAATGCTGGAGGCGCTGAGCAATCGGTTCAGCATCTTCTGCAGTCTGCAGATTATTAACCAGTCCCATATTTTTATGGTGGATTCCGTCAATCCGACCAACGCCCATTATAAAATCACCGCTACCCTGTACGAGCCTCTGAAGCTCCACTGTACTTCTTCTGGGAAGCTTCTGCTCCAGTATATGAAAGAACCGTTTCGTTCCCATATCATCAGCGGCTTAAATTACACAGCACAGACGGCCAAGACAATCACTTCTCCTGAACAGCTCGTCCAGATATTGAAGGATCAAGAAAAGCGGGGCTATTCCACAGAGTTCGAGGAGACGGCGCTTGGGATCAGCAGCATTGCCGCCCCCATTTTCTCCGATCAAGAAACTTTCTTCGGTACGCTGAGCGTGACTGCCTTCTCCCAGCTTCTGGAGAATAAGATTGACCAGATCGTGCCGGAATTGCTGGCTGCTGCTGCCCGCATTCAGGAAGGCCTGTCTGCAATTTAACCTCATAAATATGGGGCTCATACATACTGTCACATTCTATCCTCTGTCTGGCCAAGGATAACGCCTCCTGCCGCCACACAGCCGTCCGGCGTATAGAGCACCAGACTCTGCCCGGGCGTCGCTGCCCGCACCGGCTTGTCAAAGATACACACCAGCCTTCCATCAGCATCCACACGGGCCATCGCCTGTTCTCCCCTGTGGTTATAACGGATTTTGGCCGTCACCGGGACAGGCTGACTGAAGTCTTCCAACGCCATATAATTTATCCTGTCGGCCAGCACCGTTCGGGTCATCAGATCTTCTGCCTCCCCGATGACCACTTCGTTCTCTCTGGGCCGTATCCCGGTGACAAATACCGGACGTCCTACAGCCAGCCCCAGTCCTTTGCGCTGCCCAACCGTATAGCGGATAATTCCCCTGTGCTCTCCAAGGATCCTGCCCCCGGCATCCACATAATGCCCCGGCTTGGAAGCCTCCTTCGTATACCGCTCAATAAAGGAAGCGTAATCCTTATCTGGAATAAAGCAAATCTCCTGACTGTCAGGCTTATCTGCCACCGCAAGCCCGATCTGGACTGCCAGCTGTCTCACTTCTTCTTTCGTATATTCCCCGAGAGGCATTATCGTTCTCGACAGCTGTTCCTGTGTCAGATTGTAGAGGGCATAGGTCTGGTCTTTGGACGCTGATGCGGCCTGCTTCAAGCTGTAACGGCCATTGGCCAACTGCACTATCCTCGCATAATGTCCGGTGGCCACATACTGTGCTCCCATCTGCGCTCCCTTCTCCATCAGCGCTTCCCATTTTACCCGGCGGTTGCATACAACACACGGATTTGGCGTCTTGCCGTCCCGGTATGACTTTACGAAATAATCGATCACCCGTTCCCGGAAGATTTCCCGGAAATCCACCACATAATGGGGGATGCCAAGCAGCTGAGCTACCCGCCTCGCATCTTCGATGGCCTTGTCTGCCTGCCCCGCAGCATCTCCCCGGCTGTCATTCCCTACAGGCTGACGCCCGCCTCCCTCTTCACAGCAGCCGTCCTGAGGCCATATCTGCATAGTCACTCCAATCACTTCATATCCCTGTTCTTTTAACAGGCAGGCCGTCACGGAGGAATCCACTCCTCCGGACAGTCCAACCACGATCTTCTTCTTGTTCATCTGATTTCTTCCTTTCCACCGTACATCGTATCATATTCCCCCGAAAAAGTATAGCGCCTGGCGAAGGCCGTTTGTGCACGTATATCCGTGACAGAAATGATTAGGGAAGCGCTGGTCAAATCAGTGTCCCCTTAAGCTTACCCGCGTCCTTGGATGTTTCCTTTCACAAAATCTTCGTAGGCAGGGGACTTCTTCCTCAGACTTCCGACAGCTTCTTTGACGGAGGCTGCCACATAATCCATCTCCTCCATTGTATTCTCTTCATTTAATGTTAGGCGCAGGGAACCGTGGGCAATCTCCGGGGGCAGACCACACGCGAGGAGCACATGGGAAGGATCAGCCTGGTCTGACGTACAGGCAGAACCGCTGGAAGCGCAGATCCCTTTCATATCCAGCATAATCAGAAGAGACTCTCCCTCTACAAATTGGAAACAGAAGCTGGCGTTATTGGCAAGCCGCTGACTCCTGTGCCCGTTCAGCCTCACATAGGGCACCTCCTTCATCATTTTCCAAATCAAATAGTCTCTCAGCCTTCGCTCCTTTTGTATGCGTCTTGCCATGGTAGCTGCGGCTCTCTCGGCCGCCTTTCCCATCCCTACTATGCCGGGGACATTTTCTGTCCCCGCCCGCCGTCCTCTCTCCTGAGCCCCGCCGTGTATCCACCCCTGCGTCTGCACGCCGTTTTGAATATACAGAAACCCCGTTCCCTTTGGTCCGTTTAGTTTGTGGGCGCTGGCGCTGAGCATATGGATATGGTATCTGCCCACATGGATGGGGAGCTGTCCAAATGCCTGTACAGCATCCGTATGAAACAAAATGCCGTTTCTCGCCGCTATTTCTCCGATCTCTCTGATCGGCTGGATTGTCCCAATCTCATTATTGGCAAACATCACGGAGATCAAAATGGTATCCGAGCGGATGGCCTGCTCCAGTTCCTTGAGCTTCACCATCCCGTTTTCGTCCACATTCACATACGTCACCTGGAAACCATGTTCCTCCAGATACTGAGCCGTGTGCAGGACGGCGTGGTGTTCGATCTTCGTGGTAATAATATGCTTTCCCTTCCACGCATAGGCCTGAGCCGTCCCGATCAGCGCCCAGTTGTCGGCCTCTGTTCCTCCTGACGTGAAGTAGATTTCTTCCGGCTTCGCCCCGATCATCTCTGCAATGACTGTACGGCTCCTCTCAATCCCTTCCCTGGCCTTGTCAGAGAATTCATACAGGCTGGAAGGATTGCCGTACAGTTCCGTAAAATAGGGCATCATTGCTTCTGCTACTTCTGGTGCCGTCTTTGTCGTCGCTGCATTGTCCATATAGATCATTTTTCTGTCTGCTTCTCTATTCTGTGCCGGATGTTCTCCCGGACGTTCTGTCTCATAATTCCATCGATTATCCACTCTATGCCACTCCTTGACTGATAAATATTCCTGTTCTTTCATGCGGGCAGGCCGAATATATTTTTATAACCTTTTTCTGCGGAGATCATCCTCTATGAAACTTCCTCTTTTACTGCGCCCGGCCCGTCAGCGCGCAGCCCATATCTCCCGCCCGGCCCGTCTTCTGCTCAAAGGAACCTTTTTGCTCACAGCCGTCGGTATCTTGACGAGGATTATGGGCTTCTTCTATAGAATATTCCTCTCCCGAACAATCGGTGCAGAGGGGCTTGGAATTTACCAGCTCATCTTTCCTATATTTGGCGTGGCATCTTCCTTATGTTCCTCGGGAATTCAGACTGCCATCTCCCGCCTATGCGCGTCCCGTGTCTCTTTTGGCGATGACAGGCGGATCCTGAAAGGCGGTCTGTGCCTTTCCCTGTCTCTGTCTTGTCTCACTTCTATTTTCTTGTATGGGCAGGCTGATTTTCTGGCCGAGTACTTGCTGATGGAGTCCAGATGCGCCCCTCTGCTGCGTGCTCTCGCTTTCTGCATTCCGCTCTCCAGCCTGCACTCCTGTATCAGCGGATATTACTATTCTATGCAGAAGGCCAAAGTTCCCGCCTTCTCCCAGCTCCTTGAACAAAGCATGCGCATGCTGTTCCTCTGGCTGGCCTGGCAGATCAGCCTGGAACGGCAGGCTGCCCTCTCCCTGGATACAACGGTCTGGGCGATTGCAGCCGGGGAGTTCTGCGCTGTCCTGTGTACCTTGACTTCCCTGGCCGGCAGGCATGCCTTTCCCGGCAGCCGGAAGCAGCTGAACCGCCAAGCGGAAGGAATTCTTCCGGCTATTCGTCTGATCCTTCCGATTGCTGTTCCTCTTACAGTCACCCGCCTCTTGGTCAGTGGCCTGGGAAGCGCAGAAGCGATACTGATTCCAAACCGTCTGGAGGCATATGGTTATTCTTCTGCCACTTCCTTAAGTATCTACGGCGTCTTTACCGGTATGGCCATGCCCCTTGTGCTGTTTCCTACCGCCATCACCGGGGCAGTATCTGTCCTCCTCCTGCCCACAGTGGCCAAAGCCCAGTCGTCTCACCAGGATACCCAAATCTCGAGGACAATCTATGCGGCTGTGAAATGCTGCCTGCTGCTCGGTATTTTCTGTTTTGGCATCTTCCTCACCTTTGGCAAAGACATCGGCATCTTTCTCTTCGGAAACGCCCTGGCTGGGGAATTCCTGCGCATTCTTGCCTGGCTCTGTCCCTTCCTGTATCTCTCTTCCTCCCTGTCCAGCATACTGAACGGACTTGGATGCACGACAACAGTCTTCTGGAATCAAATCACGGCCCTCGGCATTCGGATCGCTTTCGTCGTTTTCCTGATCCCCATCTTCGGCATCCAGGGCTGCCTCTGGGGCCTGCTTGGAAGTCAGCTCTTCATGACTCTGGCCGGTCTGGCTGCCCTGCGCCCATGGATGGCATTCCCCCTCCCAGCCTCAGACTGGATTGCCATGCCCTGCTTCTGCCTGCTGATATCCATCGGCTGCAGCCTGGCGCTCACTCCCCTATTGGATCCTCTCTTCCAAGTCTCTCCCATCCTGTATCTTCTCCTGCGCATCATCGCTGCCGGCGGCGTGTATGTACTTCTCCTGGCCTGTTCCGAAATCATCCGTCTGTATAAGGCTCGACAAGGAAAGAAAAATAGTATATAATGCAGAAGATCAAAGATAATCAGTTAAAGGAGACTTGCATATGGGATTTGAATTTATAAAAAAGCTGCCTACTCCCGCAGAGATCAAAGAGCTCTATCCAGTGCCGGAGGAGGTAATCCAGATAAAAAAGCAGCAGGATGAGAAAATAAAGAAAATCTTTACCGGAGAATCCGACAAATTTCTCGTTATCATCGGTCCATGCTCCGCAGATAACGAGGATTCTGTCTGCGACTACGTAAGCCGTCTGGCTCCTGTGCAGGAGGAGCTTAAGGACAAGCTCCTCATCATCCCGCGTATTTACACGAACAAGCCCCGCACGACCGGGGACGGCTATAAGGGAATGATCCATCAGCCCGATCCGGAGAAAAAACCGGATCTTCTGGCTGGCCTCATCGCCATCCGCAAACTGCATATCCGCGCCATACAAGAGAGCGGCCTGACCGCGGCGGATGAGATGCTCTATCCCGAGAACTGGAGATACCTGTCCGACCTGCTCTCCTACGTAGCCATCGGGGCACGTTCCGTGGAAGATCAGCAGCATCGGCTTACTACAAGCGGTTTTGATGTTCCCGCCGGCATGAAGAATCCCACCAGCGGCGACTTGTCTATTATGCTGAATTCTGTACATGCCGCCCAGGGAAGCCATACTTTTATCTACCGCGGCTGGGAAGTGAAGACGGACGGCAACCCCCTAACCCATGTCATTCTGCGGGGAGCAGTGAATAAATACGGCTCCTGCCTCCCCAACTATCACTACGAGGACCTTCAGCATCTGATGACCATGTACTACGAGCAGAATCTGCTGAATCCTGCCGCGATCATCGACGCCAACCATTCCAACTCCAACAAGCAGTTCCGCCAGCAGATACGGATTGTGAAAGAAGTGCTGCACAGCCGCAGACTGGATTCCGACATCAGCAAGCTTGTCAAAGGAGTCATGATCGAGAGCTACATCGAAGAAGGCTGCCAGAAGGTGGGCGAAGGCGTCTACGGCAAATCGATCACAGATCCATGTCTTGGCTGGGAAGATTCCAAACGCCTGCTCTATGAGATTGCCGATCTATGCTGACAGTGCAGTACACAAATAGAAAGCCGCAGGACACTCATGCATCCTGCGGCTCTTCACTTCTTCTCTTTTATTTTGTTATCTTCTCGGATGGGCCTTAGCATACACTTCCCGAATCCGGTTGGCATTTAAATTTAAATACACTTGTGTTGTAGAGATATCCGAATGCCCCATCATCTCCTGAACAGCATGCAGGTCAGCCCCATTCTCCACCAGATGGGCGGCAAAAGAATGACGAATCGTATGGGGGGTAATATCTGAAGGAATCCCCGCCTTCTTGGCATAATACTTCACAAGCTTCCAGAATCCCTGACGGCTCATAGGACTTCCCGAACAATTCGTGAACAGCGTGTCCTTCTTCTGCCCCTTCAGCAGCACATCCCGCGACCTGCGCAGATATTGCTCCAACGCTTTCTTCGCACTCTTCCCAAAGGGAATGATCCTCTCCCTGTCCTGATCCCGGCAGACGATATAATTCATTCTCAAATTGACGTCAGAGACGTTCAGAGAAATCAGCTCTGTCACCCGTATCCCAGTGGCATATAGAAGCTCCAGCATAGCCTTGTCCCTCAGCTCCTTGGGAGTCGTGTTTCCCGGCTGGGACAACAGCCTGTCAATCTCCTCCACACTCAGAATCCCCGGAGCCTTCTTCTCCACTCTCGGGGCTTTCAAAGTGTCCGAGACATCTGCTCCAAGCACCCCCTTGGCGCATAGGAAATGGGTGAATGCCTTAATGGACGCAATACTCCTTGATACTGTAGAAGGCGCGAATCCATTCTTCTCCAGATACAGAATATAAGAATTCAGATTCGTGGCCGTAATCTGCCCTGCCTGGGTAATCCCCTGCCCTTCCAAATACTTCTCCAGTTTCTTCAGATCCCGCTGATAAGAGATTTCCGTATTCGCAGATGTCTTCTTCACATCATGAAGATAAACTATGAATGATTGGAGCTCTTGTTCCATAGTGCCATTCCCCCGCAACAACAACCTGCATCTTTCTTTCACGCTGATTATAGACACTATTATAATGGGATTTTCTCAGAAAAGCAAATAGTAATTTTGCCCGGAATCCCCGCAAAATAGGGGGTTTTCGGGCAAAACACAACATATCGGAAGGCCGTCTTCACATGGATACAAGATATTGTAAAAAATAATCCGTCTGATCTAAAAAAGAGATAAAATTTTCAGCAATATACCCGGATTTATCCAGGCCTCTGATACAATTCCCGCCACTAAGAGCAGGAAAATCAAAAAAAAGAGTATCAAATTTCCCACTCGACCGCCGCCTGTCCCTTTATAGCGGAATAGTTCCCCACTTCCTTCTCTTCTGCGCATACAGAGAAACAATCCTAACAGCACCCAGGCCGGAATATAGAACAGATATTGGGGCAGCATGCCTGCCAGGCACAGCAGCACCCCCCTCCCTCCAAATTTCCATATTGACAGAGTCAGCACAGTTCCCAAGGAAAATCCCTGCCATCCGAAAAATAAATAGGCACAGGCCGCGGACAGAGGCGTAAAAGTCAGGAAAAGCAGTACAACGACTGGGGCCATTCGTTCCCGCAGCAGGTAGAAAAAGAGCTGCTCTGTTATAATTTCCGTGTACTGATAGCGGTTCAAATAATATTCGCTCAATATTCCCGCATAGTCCATAAAATCCCTGCCGAACAGTCCGGTGAAGGCTACTCCCCCCAGAAAACCAAGCAAAAAAAACAGCAGAAGCTTCCTGGACGGCCAGATCCTGCTGTTCATTTCCCCCATTGGATACATGTACTCTCACACCCCCATAGAAATGATGCCGGGCGAAGCCCTCAGCTATGATACAGCGCTGCCTTTTCATCTCTACAGTATATGTACACTCGTGAGATTTCATGTCCATCATGATATCCCTATTGTTTGCGGGAGAGCCGCTGTCTGTATTTTCACGGCAGTTCATCCCGATCCATTTGCTAAGACCAGCCTACCGTACTTTTCTGCTGTAAGCAAGTACCGCCGCCACCGTTTTCGCGTCCTGCAGCTTGCCGGCATAGATCTTCTCCAGCAATTCTTCTACCGTATGAAACTCCACATCGATAAACTCATCTTCGTCCAGATGCTGCCTGCTCGGAGTTAAGCCCCTTGCCACATAGACGTCGATAAATTCATTGCAGAACGCCACTGCCGTCTTCAGCCGGATTAACAGTTCCAGACTGCTGCAGCGATACCCGGTCTCTTCCTCCAGCTCTCTGGCTGCGCACACGTCTGTCGCCTCCTCCAACGTATTGCGGGCTCCTGCCGGAATTTCCAGCGTACAGCGGTCAATCGCGTTCCGATACTGACGAACCATCACAATCCTGCCGTCCTCCAGCACCGGAACAACAGCGGCAGCCCCATTGTGGCCGATAAAATCCCACTCAGCCACACGGCCGTCCGGCGTTTGTACACGATCCTTATAGACATGAATTACGGTTCCCTTATAGGCCAATTCTCTGGACAATCGTTCAAATGCCATCCTCTTCAACCTTCTTCCTTCCCTGTCGTGCCTGATGTACGGCAGCTATCTGTTTATCCATGCCATTCTCAGGCTTTCCTCTAAGCCACTCTTTCTATACGTTCTCACGCTTTTTTCATAGACATCACTTTCTCATAGCAGGCGTCCGTCGCCTTCATCACAGCATTGCGGAATCCATTCTCCTCTAAGGCAGCTACCGCTGCGATCGTCGTTCCTGCCGGAGAGCATACCTGATCTTTCAGTTCTCCCGGATGTTTTCCTGTCTCCAGCACCATCTGCGCCGCTCCCCGCACAGCCCAGGCGGCGAAGGTATAAGCCTTCTCTCTTGGCATTCCATATTTCACAGCACTGTCTGCAAGCGCTTCAATGAACATGTAGACATAAGCCGGTGAACTGCCGCTGGCGCACACTACCGCGTCCATCATACTTTCCGGCACCACTTCCATCGCGCCGATCGACTGGAACAACTGATGAATAACCGCTTTTTCCTCCTCAGTAAAGTCCTCCGCGTCATAGGATACTCCTGTGATTCCCTCGCCCAGCAACGCCGGCGTGTTGGGCATTGCTCTAACGATTCTTGCCTTATCTCCCAATTTTTTCCGAATCGTCTCAATGGTAATTCCCGGCGCAATCGATATGATAATCTGCTCCGGCTTAACAGCATATTTGATATTCTTCAGTACTGTATCATAGAACTGGGGTTTGACTGCCAGGACAATCACCTGGGACTGATTGGCGCACTCTGCGTTCGTCTGTGCAGCCTCCACTTTTGTCTGCTTCTTCACCCACGCTTCCCTGTCTGGATTCGCGTCGGAAAAGAGAAAATCCGACGCCGGATACAGCTTTAAGAGCGCGTTCATGATCGCGTATCCCATATTTCCCATTCCAATAAATCCGTATTTTGCCATAATATTGACCTCCTTGGTTTGTATACTTCCCTTATCAATTCGCAATATAATAATACTTATCATTCTGATACACAATGGTATCATCAGACAGCTGTTCCCGATACATCTCGTAGTAATCCTTGTTCGTCACGAGCACAGATGGTTCTTCGTCCTCCAGGAATGCCTCGATCCCCCCGTCAATACACGTGTGATCCCCATAGATCTCCGCCAGGAAGGACGTGTTCTGTGACCAGTTCCCATAGCCGAACTCACCGTCGGCCCCGAGATAAATATGGCGCTCTCCGTACTCCGGAGCCGCTTCGTCGGCTTCCTGAAAGAAATCGTGGAAATCATTGGGATATACCGCCCGGATTGTCTCCACATTCTTCCAAGTGTAGATCCCGATCACTGCGGCAGCTGCCCCGAAAGCTGCCGTCCTCGCCCAGCCTGGCAGCCTTCTGTCAGATACCGCTTTTCCGGTAAAAATACCAGCTGCAAGCAGCAGGGGAATCAGGGATGCGTAGGCATACCAGACCAGTTTCGTGGCGGCCGCGGTGAAAAACAGCAACGGTATAGCAAACCAGAGCGCCGTCCCGATTGCTTGGCTTCTTCTGCCGTGTTCCTTAGACACAATCTGACGCCTGTACAGAACCGCGCCTGCCCCGCAGATGAGCAGGGCCGCCAAATAGCTGTATTCCCTCCAGGTGTCAAGGAAATAATTGTTAATATAGAAGAGCAGCTCCTGGGCATGGTTCTCAATCGCCTGCTGGCTGCTGGTCAGCAGCTCATAGACAATCATTTCCCGAAAAAATTCTGTTCCATCCTGCGTATAGCGAAGCAAAGCCCATATGCCAATAGGGGCCAGGAATGACAAAAGGAACCATCCCCACCGCTTCAGCTTCATCTTCTTAAGCTCTCCTGTCAGAAGCAGATAAAAGAAGCCAATTCCCACAATCGTTCCCGCATGCCAGCTCTTCGTCAGAAAAGCGCAGGCAAAAAAGAAGCCTGCTCCATACAGCATCCGAGGCCGCTCCGGTATCATCAGCATGCAGATCATACTCAGCGTAAAGAACAGTACATAAAGAGAATCCGCATCTCCCGACCGTATCATATGGAAAGAAAAACATGCATTATTGGCACAGAGAAATCCCACCGCCGCCAAAGATGCCATACAGCCGAACCGCTTTTTGATAAACAGGGCAGACACAAGGCAGAGTATCACATAAGACAGGGCGGAAAATGCCCGAAGGCCAAACTTCCCTACTCCAAATATCATAAATGAAAGCGCCGTCCCGTACATGGACAGGGGCGGTTTCAGATTCCAGTAATCCGGTTCATACCGGAACGTATTCATAATAAAATTGCCGCTCTTCAGCATTTCATAGGCATTGACGCCAAATCGGGCCTCATCCCATGATATAACATACTGTACTCCCAGGCGGTAAAAGCACAAAAATATTACCAGTCCCATTTCCAATATCAGGAAGAACCGGTAATATTTTTCTATAAACTCCGTGACCTTATCCCAGACCGAAGTCCTATTTCCTGTTCCCACACTCATATAACGCTCCTAGCAAAAATAGATTCTTCCGCCGCAGCACACGTTGCACAGCAAATTCGCAAGGCACAGCTTCAGACAGATATCATCCCCGCTTCCCGTAGGGCGCCCATAGAATCCGCCCATACCCTGATACCAATTCGCCCCGCTCTCCATCTGATTCAGGAGACTGCGGTACTGCACATTGTTCGGCTCCAGATTGACAGCCTCCCTCGCATGAGCTTTGGCCTCTATATTATTTCCAATTCCCGCGTTGGCGATCGCGCTCAGATAATGCCAACGGGCGTCATGGTTGGAAATACTCTCCAGGACATTCAGCGCCTCACGGAAATGCCGGCTGTTAATGTAGTTGGCAGCTGCGTTCATACGAATACTGTCCTCATCCTGTCCGTATTCCTGCTGCCCGCTGCTGTAGCCGCCGTCAAATCCACCGAAACCGCCAAAGCCTCCGAAACCGCCGTAGCCGCTTCCGCCAGAGCTGCTATATCCATATCCGCCGCTTCCGCCCATTTCCCGTTCCTTCATAATCTGCTCATAGGCCTGCTGGACTTCCTTGAACTTCGCCTCAGCCTGATCTTTATTCGGGTTATTGACGTTCGCGTCTGGATGGTATTTCCGGCTCAGTCTCCGGTAAGCCTTCTTAATTTCTTCATCGGAAGCGTTCCTGTCCACTCCCAGCACTCTATATGGATCTGTCATTTCTTATTATCCTCTCCTGACCGCTTCTGCCTGCCGGACACAGCCGCATACCGCTCCCAGACGCCGGAATACAATATATTCCGCAGTATCTGCGCATTCTTTACTATCGGAAGCTTCTCGAATTCCCTGGCACACTCAGCCATCATCATATTGAGCATCCCCAGCGTCTCTTCCTCGAAATCTTCCTTGTCGGATAAAGGAATCAGCGGATTGTATTTTCCATCTCTCTTATCCTTGTCAAGGTCAATATAAGCATCCATCAGATAGATGAACTTCCCAAGAAAGAAGCCCAGACGGTATAAAGACTTGGACCAGACATCCTTCTCATATATAAATAACTCTCCAAGCAATTTTCCCATACAACCGGATACCTTGTCAATATTCATTTCCTTATCTTTTTCATAAATTTGCAGCCGCTTAAGCTCTCGGATAATTGCCCGGTTCTGCCTTGGATACTTTCGTGCTGCCCTCCGGCATCGCCTGCGGATCGCCGTCGCAGCCGCCAATGAGAGCACATTCCTGTCATCCGCCCAGTCATCCATCAGGTTATGGTAGGCCAGCAGCATATTCATGTCGGCTCCATATTCTGTATATTTCCCCAAGGTCATCCAGTGTCTCTGCTCCGGGTGAGCAATGCAGCGATGCCTCTCCTTCGTCTGCCTCGGCTCATACAGGCCGTTCAGCAGCAAAATCAAAAACGCCATATCATAAGTCAGCGTCAGCTGGCCGCAGCGGCCGTATTCCTGATGCAGCGTCCTGCACAGCCCGCAGTACACAGACTGATATATTTCATATTCCTTTATCTTCAATTCTGGCTTGTGAATTGTCACATATCCAAACATGGGGGCCTCCTCAGCTCTTCTTCACAAATTCTGTCTGGCACTTCGGGCATTTCACCATGATCTTGCCCTTGCCCCTTGGAATCCGAATCTTCTGCTTGCACGTAGGGCATGTATAAATATGATAGTCTTTCATCTGGCTTAAGCGGTAGCGCTTACCGGCTGTCCAGCTGCGGAATTTGGCGGTCAAGGCCAGGAACTTTTGATTTTCCTCATATCTTCTGGCATGGTTTTTGGAAAACATCCGAAAATAAGCAGTCACAAGCAGGACAAGAATGACCAGATTCCACCATCCGCTGCGGAAGAACAGGGACAGGATAATACACGCCAGCGCCACATAGACCAAAAACTGTGACAATGCATCCGTTCCGTACCTTCCTATCATAAATCTCCGAAATTTTTCCCGCATATCCTTTCTCACCTTTCTGCAACACGTTCTCTAACGTTGCTATTCACAGCCCTCTTCTCCAACATTCTGACCTAAGAATCAAACCTTATAACAGGTTATCGGCCAAAAAATACCCCCGTTTAGCAAAAGAAGCCTGAAATTCTTCATTCCAGGCTTCTTCCTGATAGTTAGATCATACCATTTTCACGGGAAAAGTCAATTCAGTTATTGTTTTTTAAGAATTAAAACAGATTTATCTTATAATCTCCCTGATACAGGTATTGGATATCTCCAACCCACACAAATTGATCCGCGTCTCCCTCTTCCCTGCTGTCTGGGGGAGCTGTCACGCACAGCATTCCGGTAAATTTTCCCTCCTCGATGACAGGGACAGCCAGATTCCGGTAATACAACGTCCCTATGTCTTCGGTTCCAACTCCAACAGCTAGATAGTTCACGTACCACCCCTCTTCTTCCTCCACATCCATATTGATCCGATAAAATCTTCCTTCACCCAGTTCTATATCGGTAAGGGCGGCCGCTTCCTCATGGGAGAGTTCCTCGACATCCGTAATCCATATCTCTGCTTCAGAGGCTGGTATCCGCGCAGGAAGAGAAGAACTCTCCCTCCCATCCTCGGATTCTCCTATGATAATTCCGGTATTGGTATACCTGGCATCCTCCTCCGTGCCTGATATGCTCTCCCAGACTAAGAGATATGGGACATGCAGCTGTGCCCCCTCCTGCATAGCCTCTGCCGGATAGATAGTCACCGCCGCTTCCGAATACAGGCTGTCAGACTGCCCATAACGGTCTGGGCAATCGATATCATCTCCTCGGCGTATCTCGGTCCTCACAGGCAAATCCCTGAAATTGTTTCCAGGCTCAGGCACTCCCGCCGTCATTCCCTTCCCCCGTACATAGGGATAATACACAACCTCCAGCCCTTCTCCTGTCAGGTTTGCTTCAATCAGGACACCGCCTGTCCCATCTTCATCAGACATTCCCATGGCCTCCAGGCTGGCGTACGTATCCGCTTCCTCCAAGGAGAATGTGAACGCCTCCTCCCCGGCAATCTCTGCGGCAAAGGACAGTTCTTTCTCCAGATCGAAGGATATTCCTTCCATATCCCACACGCATTCCACAGTCTGGATTCCGCCGTCCCCTTCTCCTGTGCGGAAGGAATAGCCGCCTTCGCTGCTTCCCAGCCTCTCTCCCTCTTGATACAGCGCCATATTGGCCAGCTCATTCGTCATGTCGGAACACAGTTCTTCCGGGCATTCCCCGCACATCCTCAGCCGCATCCTGCCCGTCCTTTCATCTCCTCCCCAG
>CALWRT010000143.1 GCA_944384015.1 uncultured Lachnospiraceae bacterium
CCATATTCGAGCCAAGAGCCACATAGGCTGTATGCCAGCCCCTCTCAATCTCCACCGAAACCCAGCTCAGAGGAAGGCCGATGGGCGCCCACGGCTTCTTGATTTCCACGCAGAGGCTCTTCACCCCTTCCAGAGACCGCAGCAGCTGGGCGGCAAGCTGTTCCGCCGCTGTCTCAATCAGCTTATAAGTGTGTTCGGCAAAAAAATCAGCAATCTTATGGCAGACCTTTCCATAATCGACAGAGTACTCCAATTGGTCTGTGTTCCCCGCCTTTCGTGTATCCACCTCCAGGCAGACGCTCACCAGGAACTTCTGTCCCAGACGGTTCTCCTCTTCATATACGCCGTGCCTGCCAAAGACTTCCAGATCTTTTATTTTGATTCTGTCCATGTCTCTCCCCCCATACGCTGCTCCGCCAGAATCGATTCTGTCATCAGGATAGCTCGTTTGTTGGCCTGCACGTCATGTACGCGGACAAAGGCACAGCCCTTCGTTACCGCCAGAACCGTCGTCGCAAGGGTTCCCTCCAGCCGCTCTGAGGCTGGAACATCCAGTGTCAAGCCAATGACCGATTTCCTGGAAGTACCCAGAAGCACCGGAAAGCCCAGATCCTTCAGGCGTTCCAGCTTATGCACCACTTCCAGATTCTGCCCATAGGTCTTTCCGAATCCTACTCCTGGATCCAGAATAATCTGCTCTTTTCGTATGCCGTGCCTGTGGGCGATCGTAATACTCTCCCGCAGGTCGTTCAGCAGGTCCTTCATATAATTATAATAGACTGCTTCCGCCCGGTTATGCATCAGGCAGCAAGGAATCTGGGCGGCCCCAATCACATCTGCCATTTCCTCGTCGTATTTCAGCCCCCAAATATCGTTGATCATATCCGCTCCTGCCTGAATGGCTGTCCGAGCCACCTCCGGCTTGTAGGTGTCTATGGACACCGGAATGTCAAAGCGCTCCTTGATCTTCTCCAGCACCGGGATCACCCTGGATATCTCTTCATCATCCGAGATCTTCTCATAACCTGGCCTCGCGGATTCTCCCCCGATGTCCAGCAAGTCCGCTCCCTCCTCAATCATCTCCTGGACGCGGTACAGTGCCTGATCCTCTGTCATGTAGCGTCCTCCGTCGGAAAAAGAATCCGGGGTGACATTTAAAATTCCCATCACATAAGTGCGGTGTTCTGCGTCAAATAATCGATTTCCTATTTTCAAATGCGTATCTCCTCCTTTAGGAAAACGCTGATTAGAGCGTTTCCCGCGCCGGATTTGCCCGCGAAGCGGTATTTTCCGTTGCAAATCCGTGCGCATCCTGCGGAACATCTAAGGAAATGCTGATTAAATCAGTATTTCCTTAGTATCTCACAGACAGGTTCTTCTTTTCTGTGACCCAGTCACATTCCGCCTCTGCCTCGCAGGCAAAACAGGCTCTGGACGCCTTATCCGCCCGGTATAAAATACTGCCGAGAGCCGACTGCCTGGCAGCGCTCCAGTCTCTGTGGGACAGAATCGCCCTCCGCATCTGCTCCCTCTCGCCGTCACCGTACCCGCAGTCTTCCAGAATTCCCTCTGCCAGTACAGCTCCCGCCTGTTCGTGGGGAAGGCCTGCCTGGTACTGCTCTCCCTTGCCGATGTCGTGCAGGAGAGCCGCCCCATAGATGACGTCCTTAGGAATGCCAAGACCCTCTTCCAAATTCAGGATATAAGCAATCCTGGCCACATCCATCAAGTGTCCCAGCTGATGCTGGCAGAACTTCCGTCCTCTCTCCTCTTGGCGTATAACTGTCAGGCATTCCTGGGTCTTAGGGTGCCTCCAGATTCGGTCTATCCGTTCCATCCCTGCCCGTCTCAATTCTGTATGATACACGGTGTTACCCATCTTACCTGCCGCCTCCTGTCCTGCTTCTCTCTTCCTGCTTTCACTGTCCACGGCTGCCGGCCACCATCATCAAAAATTGTCCGTACAGCTTCTCGTTCTCCTGAAATACGCCGCGGGCAGCCCAGGTGACCGTCTTGCTCCCCGGCTTCTTGACCCCTCGCATGGTCATGCACATATGCTCTGCCTCCACGACGACCATCGCTCCCGCGCACTGTAAATGTTCCATCAGGGCGTCTGCAATCTGGGCCGTCATCCGCTCCTGTACCTGAGGCCTTCTGGCGAATACTTCCACAGTCCTTGCCAGCTTGCTCAGACCGACCACCTGTCCCACCGGCACGTAGGCAATGTGCGCCTTGCCATAAAAGGGAAGCAGATGGTGCTCACACATGGAATAGAAGGTAATGTCCTTCTCAATTACCATCTCTCCTCCTTCTACATGGAAGGTTTTCTCCAAGTGTACTGCGGCATCCTCTGTCAGCCCTCCGAATAATTCCTCATACATCCGGGCAATACGCATCGGCGTCTCCGCCAGGCCTTCCCTGTCTGGGTCTTCCCCGATCCCTTCCAGGATCAGACGTATTCCTTGTTCTATTTTTGTTCTATCCATCTTTTTTCCATCCATATCCTCTCTGTCCACGCTTTCCCTTCTTCCTCCAAGAATAATCGGTATAGCTCGCTCAGATGGGACAGGGACCCGCACGCGACGATTACCCCTTCCTTCCCGGCCCGAAGAAGGCTTCCCTTAACTGCGTCCGCCAGGGCTGCCGCCTCTACATGTACGTGGCTTTGTGCCTCTCCCAGACAGCCAAACACCGTCTCCTTTAGCTTCTCGGCTTCCAGCATCCTCCTGCTGCCGGGAAGCTGCACCGTATAGATATCAGAAGCCAGCGGAGCGAGAATCTCGACAATTTTCTCATATTCTTTATCCCGGAAAATGCCCATCAGAAAAATTATTTTTTCCCCTGGAAAATATTCTGTAAGCGAATCCCTCAAGCTCCTGGCGCCAGCCGCATTGTGGGCCCCGTCCAAGATTACCGTGGGCACCTTGCGTATCACAAAAAATCTGCCCGGCCAGAAACTGTCCCACAGTCCCTGCCGGATGTGTTTCTCTTCTATCTTCCAGCCATGCTCCCTCAGTATATCCGCCGCCTCTGCCGCAAGGGCGGCGTTCTCCACCTGATAAATGCCCGGCTGTCTCAGTTTCAAGTTTCTGTACTCTCTGCCGGAAGAGGTCCGGTAGGAGAAGCGCTGTTCATCCAATCCATAACAAATATCCCAGGCTCGGTTCAAATCTGCCGTCACATATGGGCTCCTCCTCTGCCGCGCAGTTTCCTCGATTACCCTTTCTGCCTCCGGCTCCTGCCGTATGCCGACCGCCGGGCATCCGGGCTTGATGATGCCCGCCTTCTCCCGGGCGATCTGCTCCAGCGTATCTCCCAAAAACTGCATATGATCCATGCTGATAGCAGTAATCACAGACAGGCAGACATGCTCCGCAATATTTGTGGCATCCAGCCTTCCTCCAAGCCCAGTCTCCAGTATAATCACATCGCAGCCCATCTGCTCAAAGCAGAGAAATGCCAGCGCGGTCTGGGCTTCGAAAGCCGTCACTGTCATTCCTTCCTTTTCAAGCCGCTCTGCTTCGCGCCGTATCCTCTCTGTAAGACTTGCGGCCATCTCTTCATCTATTGCCTGTCCATCCACCAGAAACTGTTCCCGGAAGTGAAATACCGCTGGGGAACTATAGGTTCCCACCCGATACCCAGCCGCCCTGAAAATCCAAGAGAGATAGGAGAGCACCGATCCCTTCCCGTTCGTCCCTGCTATATGCACGATCTTCATCCGATCCTGGGGATTCCCCAGCAGGGCCATCAGCCGCCTTATCGCTGTCAGCCCAAGTTCAATCCCTCCGGCAGACAGCTGTTCATAATATAATATAGCCTCTTCATATGTCATACCCCATGTCCCACCTTATCATCTACCGGATGCCGCATACTTGAAATATACAGAATTTCAGGTAATAGGATTCTTCCGCATTCAGCAGAATCGGGTGATCCATCGCCTGCGTGCGGTATTCCACCTGCCTCAGCCGTCTGCGGGCGTCCCGCGCAGCCTCCTCCACCGTCTTCAGGAACAGTTCTGGAGTCATAAAGCGGGAACAGGAGCAAGTGGCCAGATAGCCGCCGTCCCGAATTAACTTCATCGCCCTCAGATTAATCTCACGGTAGCCCTTGACCGCGTTTTTGACAGAATTTCTGGACTTGGTGAAGGCAGGAGGATCCAGAATGACCACATCGTACTGTTCCTTCTCCCTCTCCAGTCTGGGCAGGAGCTCGAACACATCCTCGCACAGGAATTTGACCGTACCCTCTAACCCATTCAGCCTGGCGTTTTCTTCTGCCTGGGCAATTCCCAGGGCCGACGCGTCCACGCCAAGCACGCTGCTCGCTCCGGCCCGGCCCGCATTCAAGGCGAAGGAGCCCGTATGGGTAAAGCAGTCCAGCACCTTCTTGCCCCGGCACAGCCTCGCGATTGCCTGCCGGTTATATTTCTGATCCAGGAAGAATCCCGTCTTCTGTCCTTCCTTTACATCTACTATATACTGTACGCCGTTCTCTTCGATCCGCACCTTTGTATCAAATTGCTCTCCAAGGAACCCTTTTATGCGTTCCATTCCTTCCAGACTGCGCACCTTCGCATCACTGCGCTCATAGACACCCAGGATATGAATGCCATCCTCTAAAAGCACTCTCTTGATAGCGTCTACCAGGAACATCTTCCACCGGTCAATTCCCAACGCCAGAGACTGTACCACCAGCACATCGCCGAACTTATCCACCACAAATCCCGGCAAAAAATCTGCCTCCCCGAACACAAGCCGGCAGCTTCCCGTATCACATACTGCCTTGCGGTATTCCCAGCAATCCCGGATGCGCTGTTCCATGAAGGCTTCTGTGATCTCATGTTCTTTCTTCCTGGACAGGATTCGTACGCGGATCTTCGAGCGCCGGTTGATAAAACCATATCCGAGGAAATATCCGTCAAAATCCTCCACCGCTACAATATCACCATCCGCATAATCTCCGGTTACCGACGCGATCTCATTATCATATATCCACATGCCTCCTGCTTTCAGGCTCCTCGCCTCGCCCTTCCTGATATGTACTACCGCGTATTCCATGCCCATCTCCCTCTTCGCGTCCATATTATATGATGCCCGGACCGCAGCAGGCCCTTTTGACTCCGCCTTGAAAGCACAGCGGCGGCCTGCGTCCTGTTCCCATGGTACCATTTTATCATTATAGCATACTTTTTGCGGGATTTCAACGTTCGCGTCTGTACGGAACCGGCGTATAGTTTTTCCGATCCTGCGCAGGCTATTGGTATGTTTCGAGCGATCAATCACCTGGCAAAAAATTTCATAACCTGCGGACTTGCCGGATG
>CALWRT010000144.1 GCA_944384015.1 uncultured Lachnospiraceae bacterium
ACCCCCAGCTCCAGCACGCAGAGCCTGCGGTGAAGGGTGCCTGACAGCCACTTGGTATAGGCCCCCCAGGCCGGCAGATAAGCGTCCTCCAGATAGTGGTCACAGGTCACCACATTGCAGGTAAGGGGCTCATGGCACACCGGGCAGCGCGGGATGCCGGGCTTACGGCCTTCGCCGGCCTCCTCTTCCATACGCGCAAGCAGCGGCGCGGCCTCCTCAGGCTCCAGTATATGGCTGCTGCACTGCAGCATGCGGAGGCTCCCGCAGGGCGCAACGATGTTCTCTTGATAGAATCCCGCCTCATACAGATAACCGTCTGTATTGAGCGTCACGAAGAAATAGGGCTTCTCTCCGATGATCTCCTGCAGGCTGCGGAACGCCCGCATAATCTTCCTCTTCCTGACGCCCATTCCCTCCGTGCCCGCGCCGCTGGCGCGGTGAAGCCAGGCTGCTTTGGCGTACGTTTCCAGTCCCCAGTCCTTCCACTTGCCATATTCCCCCGTCTCGTACAGCTCTTGGTAATTTTCTCCCAGCTCCTCTCCAACGCCGATCAGTACCATATCGCAGTCCCTGACCGAGGCTTTCATCCGTTCCAAAAACTCCCTGCCTGATATGGGTTCTGATACCGGTTCCCACATCGCTTCCATCCCGTTCTTCTGCTTTCTGTCTTCCATTGCCCTTCGCCTTTCTCAATATTTTTCTATTCTACCATACTTCGTCGATAAAGGACAATGGTTTCTTGAGAAACACTGTCAGCGGCGGCACCCGTTCAGCCTATCTCCTATATCAATACCCGGAAAGGGATCATCAGCCGCCCTACAACCTCCCAGGCAAGCCGTTTCCACCAGGGCACAGCCTGCACCTCTATGTGTTCCGGCGTCTCATAGGTATCCTCATCGATCACCCTTCTCGCGTCTTCCTGCAGCTCTTCCATATATCCGGTCAGCTGCGCGCAGATTTCCGCGCTGTCAATCACAAGCATCAGCTCGGTATCCACATAGGTACTTCTTAAATCCAGATTATAAGAACCGACGACGGCCAGGCGGTCTCCGATGGCCATAGATTTCCCGTGATAAGATTCTCCGCCGTCATACTCGTATATGGTCATTCCCGTCTCCAGCACTTTCCCCTTATTCCGAATATAGTCGCTGGAGCCGAAGAAATTGTCGCCATTTTCCACAGAGTTGGTCATGAGCGTGATGGGAATCTGGGATTGGGTCACTTCTGTCAGCCTCTCCTGCATCTTCTTGTCCAGCACGACGTAAGGGGTATGGATGATCACCCCGCCCCCGTCCTCCTTCATCAGCCTGCATAAGGTCTCGAACACGACCGGCTCCTTGCCGTAGATGCCGATGGGATTCGATACGAGCGTCACCTGATTGACGGGAACCGTCCGTTCCTCATATGCCCCATCTCCCTCGAAGAGTTCTGGATATTCCTCCTTCAGCTTCCGAACCCGCTCCTGCAGCATGGCAGTCTGCTCCTGCACGTTGCTCTGCTGGGCCAGATTGGGAGAATCATGAAAAACAGCTGCATAGGGGCTGTTCCACACCGATGCGAAATAATCTTCGATCTGCGTCCAAGAACTCTCCTCTGTCTCTCTCCCATTCCCTGCTCTCCCGTCCTTCTCAATATTATCAATATTCTCCCTTTCCCGTGCCTCTCCCATGGATTCTTCTTTCCCTCTGGAACAGGCCCGGTTATAGATCAGCACTTCCCGGTCATGGCTGCGGTGGTCTGTGGGATAGCTGCCGATAAAGTAATCAAACATATTCCGCCCGCCCAGGATATATGCCACATCATCTACCAGCAGATACTTGTCGTGCATTCTCCCCTGGGTCGTCCACGGCTTCAGCAGATTCACAGGATTATACAGCCGGATCTCAATATTCGGGTGGGAAGAGGCGGCGTAGAACAGCGGATCTCCCTCCATACGCAGGAAGCCCGACAAGCCGTCTACCAGAATCTGTATCTGTACTCCTGCCTCCGCACGCTCATAGAGCACAGCCAGAATATCCTTCGTGCTCTCCTGGGGCCTCATGTCGAAGGTGGACAGGATAATCCGTTCCTCCGCCTGGCGTATGAGGCGGATCCGTTCCTCCCAGGCGCTCTCATTCGTCTCCAGGATCATCGCGCTGTCCACGGACACAGACTCCCCATAGAAGCTTGCCGTGTCGATCGCTTCCAATTGTTCCGCGCTCATCTTCTGGGGCACCCAGAAGGGCGCCATCGCTCCGATCATCAAATAAAGGACAGCAGCGAGAAGAATCCGCCCTGTCCATGTTCGTACTTTTCTCATCAATCATCCTCACCTGCGGATATCACAATCTGTTATCCGCATTCTACCACATCTGGCCATATTTTAACAGTGGATGATAAGCAGACTCTCCCTCCTTTTTTTCCCGAGGAAAGGCCAGGCAAACAGCAGCGCCTTGCACACATTGTCAGCGATCATACAGTACCACACGGCCTGCAGCCCAAGTCCCCAATATCTAACGCACAGGAAGGTGAATAAGATCCGCACGCCCCACATCCCGATGCTCTCCACAGCGAAGGCATACCGGGTACGCCCCCATCCACCTGGGGATATAAGGGCACAGCCCAATGGATATGCCGCCCAGCAGCAGGCCGGATACGGCTGCCAGGAACAGCGCCTGCTGAGCCAGCCTCTGCACCAGCTTCCCATCCCCTGCCCCGGCCGCCTTGGCAATCAGCACGAGCATCGCTGTCCCGATCGCCCCAGGCACACTGTTCACCAGCCAGGTAATGTTCGTCGTGATGCTGACAGAGGCTGTCGCCTGCTCTCCCAGCTGTCCCACCATGGCCGTGTCCACATATTGAAGCAGGGTTGCCAGCACCTCCTCGATGATGGTGGGAATCGACAGGAAGAGCAGCGTCCTTAGAAGCTTCCTGCTGTCAGCGCACCGCATAGGCCTGAATCCCCTCTTTCAGGCGGAGCAAGCCGTCCCGCAGGCGTTCTCTCGGGCAGGCGATATTCATCCTCAAGAAATGTTCTCCGCTCTCTCCGTACTGGCTCCCGGCAATGATATACAGGCCCGTCTTCTTCCGGATAAAGGAGGCCGCTTCCCGGGAAGTCCCTCCCGCCCGCCGGCAGTCCAGCCAGAGCAGATAGGTAGCCTGGGAGGGCACCAGGCGGATCAGAGGGATCTCTTCTCCTATGAATCGAGCCGCCAGCCGCTTATTGTCCATGATATATTCCCTGAGCGCGTCAAGCCACGGCCCTCCTTCGGTAAAGGCGGCCACTGCCGCCTGCACAGCGAAGGCGTTCGGCTCCGCCACCTCATCGGTATTCAGCCCTCTCCATACCCGATGCCTAAGTACTTCATCGGCCGCCACAACCGCCGCCGTCTGCAGCCCGGCCAGATTGAATGCCTTCGTTGGGGCGATGCACGTAATGCTGTTGTCCCTGCACCGCTCTGACACCGCCGCGAAAGGGGTGTACCCGCAGCCGGGATCTGTCACGTCGCAATGAATTTCATCTGATACGACCAGGACGTGATGCTTCCAGCACAATTCCCCGATTCTCTCCAGCGTCTCCCGGTCCCAGATCTTCCCGATGGGATTGTGGGGATTGCACAAGATCATCAGCGCTGTCTGAGGATCCGCCAATTTCTTTTCCAGGTCGTCAAAATCGATCCGGTATGCGCCCTCCTCATAGACGAGCGGGCACTCCAGCACCTGCCGGCCGTTGTTCTCAATGGAGTTGAAAAAGATATTATACACAGGGGTCTGTACCAGCACCTTCTCCCCGGGTGTGGTAAGCTTGCGGACAATGCTGGAGATGGCCGGCACAACGCCAGTACAGAATATCAGCCAGTCCCGCTCTATCTTCAGTCCGTGGCGCTCCTCCCACCAGCTCATATAGGCTTGGTACCATTCATCAGGGATATAAGAATATCCAAATATGCCGTGGGCGGCCCGCTTCTGTATTGCCTCCACAATCGGCGGCGCTGTCTGAAAATCCATATCCGCCACCCACATGGGGAGCTCTCCCTCCGCCACGTTCCACTTTACAGAGTTCGTATTTTTCCGGTCAACACATGCGTCAAAATGATGGTCCATATTCTCCTCCTTCTGGCCCGCCTGCCGCGTCACCCAGACAGGCCGGGAAGCTGGCTGCCTGCCCCTCTTCCAGGCACCTGCCCGCGGCGGCAGACGCCTTCCCAGATGATACTCTCCTGGCTGACGCTCTCCTAGTTGATGCTCTCCTGGCTGATACTCTTCTTCTTCTCAGGCACAGGCCTTCTTCTTGGGCCCCTCCCGGCAGATAATCTGTGTCTTGCCAGGATCTACCTTTTCCTTCTCCATGATCAGCTTACCGATGGCATCCGCGCGGATAATTCCCCCGGACGGGTTCATCACACTGTCAATGTTCCCCTGCACCTGTACATCCACGGTGGAATATTCAAAGGCCAGCGTCGTATTGAGCAGTTTGCAGTTTTTCATCACCAGATTATCAATATAGCACATTCCCTGCAAACTTTCCACCGTACAATTGATCAGTGTCAGGTTTTTCGCGTTCCATCCCAGATATTCGCCGGAGATAAAAGAGTCATAGACCGTCACATTCTCGCTGTTCCAGAAGGCATCCTTGGAAAGCAGCCTGGAGTTATTGATTATTTCACGCCAAGGGATCCGGGTCTGAGCTTTGCTCAGACCCACTGATTTTTCTCACAGACCCAGCAATACGCTTTTGGGATCCACCGGTGTGTTTTTTACCTTTTATGCTTGGCACAGT
>CALWRT010000145.1 GCA_944384015.1 uncultured Lachnospiraceae bacterium
TCTGTTGACAAGTTCGAAGCTATGCCTGAATTGGCGACACTTCTTGAAGAAAACTTTCTTCAGGACGAAAAGGGGCGCTGGTATATCCCTGATACCTCTAAGGAAGGTGACGTGGCTAAGCTGCGTGAAAAGAAGCTGTGGAAGGAATTTGAAGGTTATCTCAATTCCAAGGGCAAGCTGAAGTTGTTCCGTTCGGAAGCAGTCCGTGTCGGCTTCTCCCGCCTTTGGAAGGACAAGAACTATCAGGCGATTGTTGATATTGCAGAGCGTTTGCCTGAACAGACCATTCAGGAAGACCCGAATCTGCTGATGTACTACGATATCAGCTTGAGCAGAGTATAAACAAAGAAGGTGTACAGAAATGCTAAATACCGGCGATTTCGCTTTTGATACGGTGGCAGGTGCCAATGTGCAGATATTGGAGAGGATTGAAATGTGGGGATACACTTCCTACAAGGTTTTCAATCCTGCTACGGGCCGTGTGTATAAAGCAACGGAAGAACAATTAAATACAAGCGGCAATGCAATCCAGTACGATGAGAACTATCTGCGCTATGTGGCCTTGCTCTCAAAAATCAAAAACGAGACCGCCGGTGGCTTTCTGTCTGCGTTGGCAAGCGGAATCATCCCGCTGCCGCACCAACTCCATGTGCTGAATCGTGCAATGGAGACGAACAATATCCGATACATACTTGCTGATGAGGTAGGTCTTGGTAAAACTATCGAGGCCGGTATGATCATTAAGGAATTAAAGAGCCGTGGTCTTGTTCAGCGTGTTCTGGTTGTCTGCCCGACCGGTCTGGTTACGCAGTGGGCATCTGAAATGCAGGAGAAGTTCCACGAGAAGTTCAACATCATCCTTCCGTCGGATTATGACACTATTCGTCGATTGACTGATGCCGAGGATGTTTACGGCCAGTATGACCAAGTTATCTCTCCGATGGACTCCATCAAGCCTATCGAGAAGCATGTAGGCTGGTCGGATGAACGTGTGGAAAAATATAATGAGGAGCGTATTTATTCCATTATCAACAGTGGATGGGATTTGATTATCATCGACGAGGCCCATCGTGTCGCTGGCTCCTCCGGCGAAGTGGCCCGTTACAAGCTGGGATATCTGCTTTCGCAGGCAAGCCCGTACTTATTGCTTCTGTCTGCTACGCCGCACAACGGTAAGACAGAGCCGTTCCTGCGCCTTGTGCGTTTGCTGGATGAAGAGGCATTCCCTAACTCCAGATCTATCGTAAAGGAACAGGTAGCACCGTATTTGATTCGTACCGAGAAGCGTGAGGCAATCGATAACAACGGCAATCTGCTGTTCAAAAATAGAATCACGCATCTTGTTGAAATGACATGGGACGAGCGTCATTCCTTTCAGCGAGAACTTTACGAGCTGGTAAGTCACTATGTTTCTACGACTTACGATAAGGCCAAACGCAATCGCAAGAAGAATATGTGCCTGATTTTCCTTTTGATTATCATGCAGCGCATGGTTACCAGCAGCACGGCGGCAGTTCGTCAGAGCCTTGAGCGTCGTTTGGAAGCGTTGAAAGCCCAGAATACCAGAATTGGCTCCTTGACGGAGTCAGATTTGGCTGATATGGAGATTGAGGACGATGTGGCCGAAGCTCTGGAAGCAATGTCCCTGAATATGTCCGAAGAAATTCTGGAACTGGAGCACATCATTTCTGTTGCAAAGCAAGCCGAGTTTCAGCATCCTGATGTGAAAGTTGAAAAACTGGTTGATACCATCGACGAAATCCTCAGCGAAGACCGGAACCAGAAGATTATCATTTTCACAGAGTTTGTTGCGACGCAGAAATATCTGCAGCAGCTCCTTGAGAATAGAGGCTTTACTGTTTCCGTACTAAACGGCAGCATGAGTATTGATGAGCGTAATGAAGCACTGCAGGAGTTTAAGACCAAGACCAACATCTTTATTTCTACAGATGCTGGTGGTGAAGGTTTGAACTTGCAGTTCTCCAATATCATCATTAACTACGATCTGCCGTGGAATCCGATGAAAATCGAACAGCGCTGTGGTCGTGCTGACCGTATCGGCCAGCAGCGAGATGTTCACATTTATAACTTTATTGTTGGCGATACTGTTGAGAACCGTGTTCGTGAAGTGCTGGAGCAGAAGCTCTCTGTTATTTTCAAAGAACTGGGCGTTGATAAATACTCCGATGTTCTGGATAGCGAAGTAGCTGAACTGGACTTCACCGAGGTTTATATGAATTCCATCGGTAGACCTTCTTCTGTGGAACGAAATATGCACCCTGTTGAAGCAGAGGTTAAGCAACAGGTAGCAAACGCACAGAAGTATAAGGACATCATTCGTGAAGAGAAGGATCTGACGCAGTTGGTCGGCACTGAATCCAGCTTTGATGTGGATGCTGCGCTCAGACAGATGCTTGCCTATTACGAAAGCTGGCAGGGCCGAGATATTCACTTGATTGATCGCATTGGCATCAACGATGAGGAAATCATTCAGCACCTGCGTACCGAAATCATGCAGGATAGAACTTCGCAGCTTATGTCGGTCGGCATTAAAAATTTCCCGAATGAGGCCGGTTACTTTATGCTGTGGGAACTGTCTATCTCCGAGGAAGAAAGCGGCAAACGCATAATCCCGATTTTTGTTAATGAAAACTTACTGCTCCGTCCGATGGCCGGAAAGCGTATCATGGATGTTTTCCTTGATGGAACCAGTGGATTGACTGTTGGTTCTGCACCGAATATTACGGAAGCGGAATACCAGCAGCTTGAAAAGCTGAGTATGGATTTTGCCTACGACACTTTTGTTGAACTGAAAGAGAAGCAGATCCAGCTTAATCAAGAAAGCTACAATAAGTATATGTATGCCCTGAAGCTCCGTGAAGAGGCAGCAGGACATATTGGTATCGAAAATATCCGTCGTTCCAGAATGGCAAAGCTGGCACGAGAGAAGGCTTCTATTGAGGCCGAATATAAAAAAGGAAGCCAGATTTATCCTGACTTCCGCTTAATGATTCTTGTAAGATTGGAGGCGTAACAGATGTTCGGGGACTATGTGTTTGAGAAATCTTCTGCGCAATACACAGATAAAATCCTGCTTCTGGATGACGAGAATCTGAACAGCCGAGCTAATTATATATCTGCGTTCTCTGCACATGGTTTTGAAATCGTAAGATATACCGACGATCTTACCTTCAGAATTGAGTATGAGGAGAAACTGAAATCCCCCGGTGAAAAGCTGGCTGTTATTGCACACACCGAGCAGTATATTCCTTATGATGTACGACGCAGATTATCTGCATATATGGTTTCACTTGAGAAGCTGTTTCCGAAGCTTCATCCGGCAATGCTGAAGGATATGGATAAGGCAGGTTTTGATTTACTGTGCGCAGCCTATCCTGCAAATTTCGACGACCTTCGACAAAAGCATGATACAGAAATGTTTCTGCGATTGAAGGTTTATGCCAGAGCTAATGTGAAGGCATATTTGAAGAAAACAGTCAATGACCTTATTGAGAAAGCAAAAAGTGTCTCTCGATACAGCGACTGGTTCTCCATTGCAGAGGAAAAGGCTCAAGTGGACGTGATGGCAGTCCAGTACGATGTTGATGTTGATACACAAGAAATTAATCGTCTGTTCCAGCAATATGCTCTGGCGCAGTTTGGAAAGCTGTCACAGAATATTGATAAGGCATCACCGGTGCTGGTGAGCAAGGCAATGGACTATATGCATGGCTATAGCGATAAATTTATCGTAATTGTCATGGACGGCATGTCTGAGTTTGACTGGAAGATAATCTCCAGCTCGTTTGTGGGCCTGCTGTATGAAAAGTCTTCGATGTTTGCGATGATACCAAGCACGACCTCTGTTTCCCGTCAGTGCTTGTTGTCTGGCAAGTATCCGAGCCAGCTGCTGGAGCCTTGGAAGCAGAGTAAGGAGAAAACAGAGTTTGTAAATTGTGCAAAGGACCTCGGTTATTCAGATACGCAGATTGGCTATGAGCGAGGATATGATGCGCAGTTCGGTTCCTTTGTAAGATGTGGAGCCGTAATTATAAATGACGTGGACGACATGGTCCACGCTCAGCAACAAGGCCGACTCGGAATGTTCAATGACATCACCGTGTTGGCAAATCAGAAAAAATTACTGGAGATGACACAGCGCTTCCTTGCTGCTGGCTACGATGTATATATTACAGCAGACCACGGTAACACTGCCTGTACTGGACTTGGAAAACTTATGGGTACTGGTGTTGAAGTGGAAACAAAGAGCCGTAGAATGGTTGCATTGAAGGATTTTGCTGATAAGGCCGGACTAATTGAAAAGCACGGACTTGTCGAATATCCGAAGTATTATCTCCCAAAGGAATATGATTACCTGATTTGTGATGTTGGCGATTCTTTTGACGCCAAGGGTGATGATGTAATGACGCATGGCGGCATCACGTTGGATGAGGTGGTTGTACCTTTCATTAAAATAAAGGCGGTACAGAAGAATGGCTAAAATGGTAGGATTGTCCCGAAACCTGAAATTGCAATGGCTAAACAAGGTCGTAGAGCTGGTTTTGGAGGGACATACAGAACAAGAAATAAAGGACCAGTTGAATGAGTATTTGAGCTTTGAAATTGAGAGTCCTACAAATATTCGTAAGACCAGAGAAATCCTTATGAACATCTGGGTTTATGATAATGAGCTATCCAATAAAATCAAGGCCCCGGCTTTGGAGCTTATCAAGGCGTATCCAGAATACGATTTGGTAATCCACTGGTGTATGATGATGGCAGCGTATCCTGTTTTTGTAGATATGTGTAAGCTAATTGGTAAGATGTCGGAATTTCAGGATGAAATAACTCTGGCCCAGCTGAAACAGAAACTGTTTGATGAGTGGGGTGAACGTACAACGTTGTTCCATTCCATTGATAAGTTGGTCGCAACGTTGAAGGCTTTAGATGTGATGGTATGCGATAAACCGGGCAAGTATCACGTCAATCGCCACAGAGTGAGCAATCCAAAGATTGTCGCATTTATGGTGTATGTCATGATGCTTGTAGATGACAGCAGTTACTATACCTTTACTGACATCAATTCGTCCACATATCTTTTCCCGTTTGAATACAAAATGGAAAAGGAAACGCTGTTTGAGGATGGCAGATTTGCAATGAATAATTTCGGAGGAGAATTGTCTATCTCCCTGAACGATTAAAAACTGAGAGGAGTCCAGTCGATGAAAGAAATGTCATGGGATGAATACTATGCCAGTTTTTACGACTGGTCTCTTAGTACGCAGAAAAGCTATTCGTATAAACTTTCGGATTTTGGTGACCCAGAGGAAGTTTACGAGGTCGTGGCAGAGTTCGCTTTTTACGATCAGAAATTCGCAACGAGATTTGTTGAGAAGGCTCTTGCTGCGGGTGTGAAGTTTACTCCTGACCATGTTTTAGAAATGACTCTCTTGATAGAGAAGCCGGTGTTGAGCAGGATGGCCGAACAGACCAGTGCTGCCTTCACAAAAGAACAGTTAGAAGAAGTTTATATGCTTATTGATGATGCGTCGTTTGAGCGTATCTCTAAAAAGCAAAATATAGACATATTCGAAGATGATGAGCCAGAAGAGGCTTACGAAACTGAAGAGGAGTACGAGTTTATAGAACCTCTACCGAAGCGCCCCGGTTTCTTCTCTACACTCTTTGCAGTGATTGCGGGCGTCAGCATGGCTGGTGGCTCCAAACAGAAAAAGCATAATGGTAGATGCAATGGTGACTGTGCCAACTGTCCACCTCACTACGGTTATCGATATGGTCGATGGTATTACGGTCATGACCACGTTCATGGCTGTCAATTCGGTGGTAATCGTGGTAGCGGCAGTA
>CALWRT010000146.1 GCA_944384015.1 uncultured Lachnospiraceae bacterium
GGTATGGATGATGGCACTGTTGGACTTGGACGCGTCACCGCCTATGTCCTCCCGCTTATCAATCACCATCACATCCACCTTGTATTTGGATAATTCCCTGGCAATCGCGCACCCGACCGCTCCTGCCCCGATTATCACGACATCTGTTTTCCGCATTCTTCTTCCTCCATCCCTGCGCCATTTAGTTTTCTTCCCAATTTTTCGCGCGTTCTACCGCCTTATGCCAATTATACAACAGTTTTTCTCTTTTTTCCTCATCCATCTGAGGCAAATACCGTTTATGCAGCTTCCAGCGGTGCTCCAAATCCTGTAAATTGGAAAACTCCCCCAGCCCATAAGCCGCCAGATAAGCGGCCCCGAGCGCTGTTGTCTCTGTTATCTCCGGCACATCCACCGGGATCCCCAAAATATCCGCCTGGAACTGCATCAGGAAATCATTGGCCGCAGCCCCGCCGTCTACTCTCATCACCTCAATAGGGATACCGGAATCCTTTACCATCACATCCAAATTGTCTTTTACTTGATAGGCAATACTCTCCAGCGTCGCCCGGGCAATATGTTCTCTTGTAGTCCCGCCGGTAATTCCTACCATGGTCCCTCTGGCATATTGATCCCAATGGGGCGCCGCCAAACCCGCGAAGGCCGGAACGAAGTATACCCCTGCTGTATCTTCTACGCTCTTGGCCATCGCCTCTGTCTGCGCCGCATTCTCAATAATCTTAATTCCATCCCGCAGCCACTGGACTGCCGCTCCGGCAATGTAGATTCCGCCGTCCAGCGCAAAAGTAAGTTTACCGCCGTCCAGTCCCCATCCTACAGTTGTCAGAAGACCGTTCTCGGAATAGACCGGCTTATCGCCGGTATTCATCAGCATAAAGCAGCCCGTTCCGTATGTAGTCTTCACAGTTCCTTCCTTGAAGCAAGCCTGTCCGAACAAAGCAGCCTGCTGATCTACGACAGAACCGGAGATGGGAATCTTCGCTCCGAAAAAGTCCAGCGGATCCGTATATCCGTACAGCCTGGCACTGTCTTGAATCTCAGGCAGGATGCTCCTTGGGATGTCCAGCGCTTCCAGTATCTCGTCGTCCCACTTTCCTGTGTGGATATTAAACAGCATCGTCCGAGAAGCGGTGGACGGATCCGTTACATGAACCGCTCCATGGGTTAATTTCCATATCATCCAGGAATCCATCGTACCCGCCAGTATCTTGCCCTCCTGCATCTTCTGCCGGACTCCGTCCACGTGGTCTATGATCCACTTAATCTTCGTGGCGGAGAAATAAGCGTCCACAATCAGTCCTGTTTTTTCCCTGATCATCTCCCCATATTTTGCCGCAATTTCATCTGCCTCTCTGGCCGTCCTGCGGTCCTGCCATACAATGGCCCGGTACACCGGGACTCCTGTTGTCCTGTCCCAGAGCATCACCGTCTCTCCCTGATTGTCCAGGCCCATGCAGGTAATATCGCTGACCTGAATACCTGCCTCTTCCGCTGCCATCCATACCGTCTCTTTTACCCGATCCCATATCTCCATCGGATCATGTTCTACCCAGCCCGGCTTAGGAAAATATTGGGTATGCTCTTTATACCCCCTTGCCAGCAGATTCCACTCTTCATCCAGGAGCAGCGCCGTTGTTCCTGTCGTTCCCTGATCCAATCCCAAGTAATATTTGCTGCCCATGCCACCCCTTCTCTCCGTTTGTTCTCTATGTACCAGTCTGCTCCTCTTAAATACTCTTGATAAATTCGTCAATATACTGGGTCACCAGCGCTCTGGTAGCCGGGCTGTCCCAGTGCACGTTGTGGCTTCCGCCTTCCACAACTTTATAGACCGCATCGCAGCCTGTCAGTCCTGCCTTCAGCTCTTCTTGATCAGACGCCGGGAAAATATTATCTTCTGTCGCCCATATCACCTGCACCTTGCCGCTCACCTTGCCAATGTCTGCCCGGTTATCGAAGGCATTCAGCCCTGTAAGCAGATAATCCCATACTTTGTAAGGCATCTGGCGGATATGTTCGATGGTCGCCTGCTGAAAGTCTTCGCTCTCGTTCGTATTATCGGCCCACTCCTTGAGGAAGCTCTCCGGCATCTTCTGTGTGTCGTCATAGCCGTGCACACCAAGATAATCTTTGCCGTCACCGTCATGGGCCCATGTAAGCACTTCATTCGGCTGACACTTCACAGCCGATTCGATCAGCGTTGTGGAGAGAACTCTCTCGGGAGCCTCAATGTTGATCCTCTGAGCAATCAAAGAGCCAAGGGAATGCCCTACAAAATGAGCTTTGTCAATTCCTGCCGTGTCCAAGAAAGCCAGCATGTCTTTGACATGGGTTTCTACCGTATAGCCTTCCGGCCCGGCCTCTGGCTTATCCGTCTTGCCGTTGCCTCTATATTCCGGAACATATACCCGATACCCTAGATCCGCCAGCATCGGAGCCACCTGAGACCAAGAAATCCTTCCGTCTGTCACTCCATGAATCAGCACTACCGGCACTCCGTTCTCCGGTCCGCACACGGTATAAGCCATGCGAATGCCCGTGGGCAAGTCTGCAAAATGTTCTTCCCAATTTACTTTTATATAGTCTGCATAACTCTTCATAAGAATCCCTCCTCCTACTTTTCTTCCAGCGCCTTAATTTTCTCACTTTCTCTGATCTCATTGCTCAGATCTTTCGTCATCATGAATCCAAGAATCAGGGCCAGGATTCCTCCTACCAGCTTCCCGACAATCAAAGGTGTAATCATACCAGGTTCCACACCGGCGGTAAATCCAAGATGATCGCCCAGGATGCAGGCTGCCGGCACCATAACGGCGATGTTGATTACTTTGCCCTTCGGCTTCATGTCTTTGTACATCACATATACCGGAACACCGTTGGCCAGGTCGATGATCAGCCCTGCAATAGAGGTATTATCCAGTCCAACTTTCTGACCCAGTGCCTTCAGCGGCTTATCGAGCAGCTTCAGAAGGATTTCCAGGATCGGCAAAGTTCCCATCAGCACCACTGCTACGCTTCCAACAACACCCATCGCCTCGCTGATAGGCGCCATCCCGGGAATCAGGACAATCCCTGTCAGGCTCTCAAATCCGGCTGCAATCAGGCCAATCAGAATAATAATTGTAACAATCCTTCCAAATACGGTACACCCCTTGATCATCCCGTTCGGAATAAAGCGGATGCCAACTGCAAGCAGGATAGAAATAATCAAGATCGGAATCGTGTTGATAAACAGTTTGCCTACGTCGAATCCGGCCACAAGGCCTCCCACGAAAGAACCAATCGGGATCGTAATCATGCCGATCAGAACGCCCTTAGCAAAAAACGGCTTATCTTCCT
>CALWRT010000147.1 GCA_944384015.1 uncultured Lachnospiraceae bacterium
TAGGAATGTCTTCTGTTCTCCCCACCAAAAGGAATCTGACGCTACCAGACCGTCATTCGGACCATCAAAGCGGCGTACTAGCCGATGGGAAAAATTCAGCGGAAACCGGCCCCCTGACGGAACATTCAGCTTAGAACCCACGCTCTGGTAAAATACGCCCGGCTTATCCGGCACTTCCTCATTGAATTTCCGGCAGGCAGACGCGGTCAGATCAGACACTGCCGCAAGGAAATCCGGCTGTTCATCCCATAGCTTTCTCAGGGCTTTATTGTATCCGGACGCTAACTTCTCTTGTATAGCAAAAGGGATATGATCCAACAGATAATCCGCAAAAATGCATCCTCTGTGGGGCGTATTGATGGTGGTCAAAGACGCCACATACTGATCCATGTCAAGACGGCTGACAGCATAGCGGCTGTCCAGCCCGCCTTTGGAATGAGCGATGATATTGACCTTGCCGCAGCCGGTTTCCCTGCAAATCTCCTTGATACGGGCAGCCAGTTCCTGACCGCTCCCCTGAACAGAAGCGGCCGACTGATGATTGCCGTAATAGATAACCGCCCCGTTCATCCGAAGCTGTGCCGGAATCCTTCCCCAATAGCTCAGATACTCAGAATCCCGGAAAAACACGCCGTGGACAAGAAGAAGGGGATATTTTGTGCGGCAGCACTGTTCCTTCGCCCGCGCTTCATTTATGCGCAGCTTCTCGTTCTCTACGCGGCATTCTGTAAGAGCCAGCCGGATAATGTTGCAGAGAACCGCCACATTGACGGGAAACAGGAAGCCGCAGATCACACCGATCAGCCTCCATTTTATACCGATCTGCGCAGAGGTCAAATACACCCGCAAAATTCCATTCCAGAAGGCCACCGCCTCCACACAGAAGACGCAGACCGCGTCAGCCAGCCATAACCTCCCTTGTCCTTGTGACCAAAGGGGCAGCCGTACCAGAAGCCACAGCACAGATGCAGACGCAGAGATAAGGAAACAGATCAGCAGCTCACAGCCGTCGGCACATACACGATATCTCCTGCGCAGCAGTCTTCGGTTCACACGGGTGGGACGCACGTTGCAGACGAGAAAACAGCAAGCGGCGACACACAGCCAAGGAGAAGGATATCGCTCATAGAGAAAAGGGATATTCGCCGTCAGAAAGAAAATTGCCGAACAGCCAAGACGTCTCAGGTTGTTCATAAGCTCCTCCTATCGCCATACTTCATGATGGCCGAGGACGGGGGCCGCGGCGTGCAGCCTTCCTCTCGGCGAACACATACGCCTGCTCAATCCATCCCATCAGCTCTTCGTCGATCTCTTCCAAAGATCCAATCAGTACATGGTGCGTCCAGCGATTGGGATAAGGCTCTGTAGCGATATCAATCCGCGCAGATTCCACTTTGTGATCCAGGCCGAAGGTGATGACAAGATAGGGATCCGGACAATCTTCCTTTTTGCGCACCTTAGCGAAAGAGACACAGGCAAACATGTGCTTCCCGTAGAAAGAAATCTGGGTTTTCTGTACCCGGATATCCACATTTCCAATCTTCTCTCCCATTTTCTGCACAAAGGCCTCATAGAGAGGCAGTGCCAGCGGGTGCTTCTCAAAGAAGAAAAAACTATGCTCCTGCATCGCTTCCCCTCACTTTCTCCATTCGATAATTCTTTAATACCATTCCCCTGCGGATCACCTCTTGTTCCTTTTCCACCCGGTATCCTCTTCCGAGGAAGAAGGGCTTGGCTGTGACAGATGCCTGCACCGTCACGTGGCCTGCCTCCAAGCATGCCGCCTCCAGGGCGTCGCACAGAGCCGAGGCAATCCCCTGATGCTGGCAATCCTTATGCACGTACAGCCGGTCAAGATAGCCTCCGGAAGTGATATCTCCGAAGCCAACAATTCTGCCATCCCTCACTGCCACTAGAGCAGTCTTACCGTTGAAGGAACACTGCCAGCCATCGTAATCCATGTCCGGCCCGGCCCAGGCATCTAACTGTTCAGCCGTATAATCAGCAGCATTGACGGTGTGGACCGTGTCATAGAACAGCCGGGCTGTCTCTTCACAGTCGGAAGGCCGATAGGCCCGTATTTCCAGTGTTCCCGGTCTGGTATCTGCCGTTATTCTCTCTGTGTAGTACATCTGATATCCTTTCTTCTTCCTATTTCTGTCTCTACTATTATAGCCCCTATCTTCCCAGCGGACAACTTTATTTTGCGGCAAAATGCAGAACAAGGAGCCCTTAGATGCTCAGATTCTTATTCCTGCGCCGGTAGATCAGCTCTGTCATCCCTCCGTTTGCGCGGGCGTTCACTAGGGTCAATGCTGTCTTTTTTTCTATTTGGCGGAATAGCCGTATGCCAGAACCAAGCAGAACCGGCAGAGTGGAAATATCATATTCATCAATGAGATCGTCTTGAATCAAGGGACAGATAATATTGCTTCCTCCGCAAATCCATATATCCTTCCCTTTGTCTTCCTTCAGTTTTCTGACAACATCTCTGGGGGATTCCTGTACAAATCGTATCTTTTCAGTGGAAGGAAGCTTCCTGTGCGTAATGACATAACAGGTCAGATCCGGATACACCCATTGGGAAGGCGACAATTCCGTAATAATCTGATGGTAGGTGTTCCATCCCATGACAACCGTATCCACATGTTCTTGGAAGGCGGAATAAGTATCCGCCTCCCCTTCTTTACTGTATTCTTCCAGCCAGCCTACTCCGCCTTCCTTGTCAGCGATATATCCATCCAGGCTCATGGCGATAAATAATATTACGCTTCGCATCCTGCATCTCCCTTTCTCTATGTGTGTATAATCCAATATATCCGCAGACGTTATGCCATATCTCTCTTCCTTATTCTTCCATGCTATTCACAAGTACCTTGACATCAGCCTGGGTAATCACATTACTTCCAAAAGGCCGCAGGGCCAGCGCCATCAGCCTTGCCGGATTGTCATCCGCAGCCGTACGATTCGGGCTAAGTTTCCCGCATAGAGTGCATCTATGGATAATAGCCCATTCTCCATTTTTCCTCACCCATACTCCGATAGGCTCCATGCGCCCATGGCACTTTGATTCTCGGTCTCCCGGCGTATTGTCCAGATGAATGCTGTACAGGCAGTTGGGACAGTGATTTCTATGATTCGTTCCTGCCCCCGCGAAGGCAACCGGCCATCCGCATATTTTGCATGTAAAAGAGTCTGTGCACGGATTCGTCTGAAAGTATCTTTTCTTATATTTTCTTCTTTTATGTTCTCTATTCATCATTCTTCTCTCCTGTATCTGTGTAAAATTCCAAATGTCCATATTATTCTGTCTTACCGTGTCTATCTGAGACAATATGCTCGATATGATCCACATCCCCAGATTTTCTCATTTCTGAGCGCACCCCTGTCAATTTTGCCAGTTCCTTGATTCGCTCAAGGGGAAACGGCGGTGACGACAGAGGCTTCGACGCGATAGACAATACTTTGACCAGGTTATCTCTATCGGCCATAGGCGACAGCCTCATCTGTTTGCAAAAAGTACATCTTTGAATAATCTCCCAGCTGTCTTTAGGCGCCGCCCAGATACCGACAGGTTCCAACATGCCTCCGCAGGGTATACCTTCTTCATCCTCTGCTTCATGTATCCCCACCAGGCAGTTCGGGCAGTGATCCTGCGGAAGGTCTCCGGTCTCTGATGCCCAGCCGCAGTTCGGGCAATGATAACTTCTCTTATTTCCATTCTCCGCGTTTTCTGATAGACTTTGATAATTCTCTCTCTTCTGATACTCATATTCTGTCCGCCGTCTATATTTATTCATAATCTTCTTCCTCCATACAATTGTCTTGATCACTTCTTCCATAGTTCACCAGACTGTATTTCATCCAAACCTGCCCGCGCGGCAGTTTGTTCTAAAATTCTTGTCAATAAAAAACGGATAACCCTTACGTTTGAGTTATCCGCGTACTTATTCTTCGCCTCAGAAGGACCAACCACGACATATGCAAGAATTTATCCAGCAAACAAACAGTAATCGGTCACATCTTCTCCTGCTTATTCCTCGTTCCAGACAGAATGACGTGCTATCCAGTATAACCAAATATCCCATACAAGGGTATGGGTATCTGGTCTAATGAAAAATAAAGCCAGCCTAATGAAGCTATCCACAAATAGGTACGACAAAAAACTCATCGTATACTTAGATGAGAAACAGTCCATTCACCCTATCATTCATGAATAGCCGACATCAAGCCACCTCCCTAATCTGTCTGAAACATGGCATACAAATCTCCTGTACATGCCAGCAACATCCTATCATAAGAAAGAAATCCGGTCAAGCCCTGACAGCTCTTTTATTGAAATTCTTCTTCATGCTCTTTGAAAAAGTAATAGTATGACCTGACATTGCCCAGTTCTGTCCATTTCTTCACATCCGCCGGTTCCTCATCCAGATCATAGATTTTCGCGCCTCTCATGGACAGGAGGAAGGGCGAGTGGGTAGCTATCACAAACTGGCAGCCGAAGAACCTGGCCGCATCTTCTATCCATTTCGCCAGTTCCTACTGTCTCTCAGGCGAAACACTATTTTCCGGTTCATCCAATAGAAATAAGCCGTTCTCCGTGATCTTCTCAGAGAAATAGAAAAAGGCGCTCTCCCCATTGGAATATTCCCGCACATTGTCCATCAGCTTGGCTCTGATATATTTCGACTGAGTCATCCTTCTCGCTTCTGCCGTCCTTTTCAGCTCTTCATAATCTTCCAGAGAACGCATCTGAAATTGAGAGTACTTGGCATCCAGATATTCCTCAAACAGGGCCTCCCTCTTCTGATCAATCCCCTCGTTCAGGCTGCGGATGTTCAGCATATAGTCAAAAACATCGTCGCTTGTTATCACCCGGCTGTTCTCTGGAAGTTCCACCTTTCGTTCATATTCGCACATAGCGGTATAGTCTTGGAAAAAGCTGGATTTATTAAATGCGCTGTCCCTGGCAACATGCAGTGTCTCAGCAATCACATTCAACGCAGTTGTCTTGCCCGTTCCGTTTCCGCCATACAGGATCGTGACAGGTTCAAAATCAATCCGGCGCAATCCCCTTCTAGACAACACTTGAAATGGATAATAGGAATCATAACAAGTTCTCCGCTGTTCCAGGAAGAAGTCAAATTCCATATCGCTG
>CALWRT010000148.1 GCA_944384015.1 uncultured Lachnospiraceae bacterium
CATCATAAAGCATACCACCTTTGGAGCCAATACAGAAACCTTATCCTTTTAATAAAAGTATATCATTAAACATCCGTTTTAAATAATAAAATTTTTCATTTTTACACAGTAATGGGATCGCTTGATCTTAACGATCTTGCGATCCCTGCTTCATTCTGGCCTTTCGTTTCCTTAATTGCGCTCTAAAATTCCGCCTATAATCATCCTCTGGATCTGATTCGTCCCCTCAAAGATAGAAAATATCTTCGCATCGCGCATCAGCTTCTCGACTGGATACTCTTTCATATACCCGTAGCCGCCGAACGCCTGGACGGCATCTATCGTAACCTGCATGCAGGCCTCCGAAGAAAATACCTTTGTGGCGGAGCACAGCGTCCCCATCGGCAGCCCCTGGTCATAGGCCAGCGCCGCGTACATAATCATTGCCCGCGCCGCCTGCACCTTGATTTCCATGTCAGCCAGCATAAAATTAAATCCCTGATGCTTGATGATCGGCTTGCCGAATGTCTGCCTCTCCTTCGCGTACTTCACAGAATAATCCAGCGCGCTCTGGGCAAGGCCGACGACGAAGGCCATGTTCACGGCGCGGGCGCGGTCCAAGCCCTTAAGGATCGTCTTATATCCTGTGCCCTCGGCTCCCAGCAGATGATCTGCCGGCACGCGGACATTGTCGAAGATCACCTCGCTGGTATTTGACATCTTCAGCCCCATCTTGTCCTCTGTCTTGCCTGTGGTGACACCCCGATCCCTCTCTACAAGGAACAGAGAAATACCCTTACCCCCCAGTTCCTTATTCGTATAGGCGGCTACGATGAAGAAGTCCGCGATGCCGCCGTTGGTAATGAAGCATTTCGTGCCGTTAATCACCCACTCGTCTCCATCCTTGACCGCCGTTGTCCGGATGGCCGGCACCTCGGATCCTGCATCCGCCTCCGTGATGCAGGTTGCTCCTATTTTTCCGCTCATGATCATATCCGCCACATATTTGCGCATCCCCGGATCAGTCGTGGCTCGCTCCACAACTCCGTAAGGACTGCTGCCCAGCCGGAAGGAAAAGGCAAAGCCCGCATCAAATTTTCCAAGCTCCTCATTTACCACACACTGTGTCACAGTATCGGCACCCATTCCACCGTATTCCTCCGGAACTTCCAGTCCGTACAGCCCTACCTCATACAACTTATCGAACAGCTCCATCGGAAAATCCCCGGCCTTCTCGTACTCATCCCGCTTCGGAAGATACTCCTTCGTCATTACCTGGTCAATCAAATCTACAATTTCCTTCTGCTCCTCTGTCATCATCAAATACCTTGCCATATAAACACCTCTTTCTAAAAAATTTCTATAATCTTCACCACAGCTGCTACAAAAGCCCCAAAATTTTCCAATACGGTATGCAAATCATAAATCCTAGCATCGAAGCAATCATATAAGTAATACACGCAGGCACAGCCTGTTTATGGTCAATCAAATCATTCGTAGCTGTGACCGCTGATATATACGGCCCATTCTGATACCGGAATATCCAAATGTTAACGGACGCATATAGGATCATTCCTATAATCCACGGATCCATTCCAGCTTCTAACGCAAACGGGCTCAACAGTACGATAAAAATCGTCATAACCGCAACCCATGACGCAATTACAAACCGGACAAGGTACACCAGAATACACAATATCGGGACAAATATGACTGGCGTTGAAATTAATGGAGTTATATAACCTCCTAACATGTTTCCAATCCATGTATCCAGGTTGACCGCAGAAATAACCGTTCCTACATTGGTGAGCGCTGTAATCAAGATTAACGAATCCCATGCTATATTCTTTCGGAAATCATCCGTATTCATAATATCAAGTCCAATAAAGATAACCAACGCTACCAGTGCCACGACCGCCGCATCGATACCATGAATACTTTCCGTCATCCACATTAAAAGACACACAACAAGTACAGCTGCGCAGGCTTTCTCATCTCTGCTCCAAGGTCCCAGCATCTCTATCTTTCCCTTTATATAGGATGGATCAAGACGCTTGTCTTCTTCTGGCTTATATAATTTCATAAACACAAGTCCGCACACAACCAGCACAAAAACACTCCAAGGCAATGCACAAATGAACCATCTCACCCAAGTAAATTCCGCCGCCGTTTCCTCTGGGAGAAGGCCCAAAACTGTATAGCCCAAAAAGGAGGAACTTAAGAATACCGGCGTCATAACCAGCCAGGAAATATGATATGCCGCAAACAGTCCTCCCGCCCCCTTGCTCTTGCGTTGAAAGCCAATAGAGTCACTTATACTGCTAACCAGAGGTCCTCCCAGCGCCGCTTTTGCCGTACCGCTAGGGATTAAGGGCGAAATAATAGTACCCGATACCATAATCGCCATCATTTGCCCGCGGAAACTTGCCGGGAAAATACTCAGGATCCGGAATGTAATTCTCTTTAACAGACCGCATTTTGCAACTGCGACACCCATTCCAATTGCTCCTAGCAGCAGCCAAAAATTTGTTCCAGAAAATGCCGCAAACGCCGTCCCAAAGGGTACCACCTGGAAAGCTGCCCACAACGCACTCATTGCTATAACGGCTGCATATTCCTTGATCACGCCAGTCACCATCCAGATAAGTCCCCAGATTAATATCCCAAGACCTACCATTGCCCCACGGTTCAACATCTCGGGAACTGGCGCCAAAGAAATTGCGATTCCTACCAATATGCCAACAATTCCTCCTATTATTCTTTTCTTTGACATCATTCTCTCCTTCCTCAAGTTTGTATAACAAATGGGCCCACCTTTTTGTATAGCAAACTTAATGCCATCCCTATCCTTCTCAAATTTGTAGTCCCTTGTCTCATAGCAAAAAAAGCCATAGAACCTCAGAGTAACAGCCGTCACGGCAGTCTCCTCTTCTTCAAAAAAATTGTGAAGTCTCTATAATTTCAGTCCAGGAAATTGATTATACAAATCACCAATGTCTAAATTTGAAACATTGTTTAAAATTTTAATATTTTTTGTTTCATAATAAAACATAGCCCTTAGGCGATACCCTTTTCCCGTCACTTTCATCAAATAACTGTGGCAATTCGCAGCTTGGTATAACATTTGCTGGATAGAGGAATTGAATATTCATTTTTCAGTGCACTGACCTATCTATACAAAGAGCAAATGTCGAAAGGAGTTTTTATATGTTTAGGATTGTTTCTGCAGAAGAGGCTGTAAGTCATATTAACAGCGGCAATACACTTGCTATTAACGGGTTCGGTGGAATGCTTTATCCTGACTTTACTATCGCTGCATTGGAAAAGCGGTTTCTTGAAAAAGGTGATATACATAATTTGACCCTATTTGGTACTGCCGCCCAGGGAAGTGCCGGACTCGGAATGTATTTGGATCGTTTGGCTCATGAAGGTCTGGTTAACAGGACAGTCCAGTCCTTTTATGAAACATTAAAAGAAATTTCCGCCTTAGCCGCAGAAGAGAAACTCGCTGCATATAATCTTCCCCAAGGTGTTCTTTCTCACCTGTTGGAGGCTGCCGCCGGAGGCAAGCCCGGCATTATTTCCGAGATTGGCCTGCATACCTTCGTCGATCCCCGGGATTCCGGCGGGAAACTGAACAAAACCGCCAATGAGGATTTTGTGGAATTGATAACAATACAGGGCAAGGAGTACTTGTTCTACAAAACAATTCCTATTGATGTAGCCATCATACGCGGCACAACTGTAGACCCGCTTGGAAATATTACTTTTGAAAAAGAATGTCTGTATATGGACGCATTAAATATGGCTCAGGCTGCCAAAGCAAACAATGGTACTGTTATTGTACAGGTGGAAAGAAAAAGTGGCATCCCGGCAGCTCCCAAAAACGTTGTCGTTCCAGGAGTGCTGGTAGATTTTGTGGTTCTGGATCCTGATCAAAAACAAACTAAGGCAGAGACGTATAACCCATATTACACCGGTGAATTATTCATGGATCCGGAAGATGCCAAAGTCTATAATGACCAGCTAATGGTTCGTTATTCCAAGCTGCTGCCCCGGACAAGATCTGCCGAGCAATATTATATTGCCAAAAGGGCGTTACTGGAAGTGTACAAAGACTCGCTTATCAACTTAGGAACCGGCATTCCAAGCCTAATTTCCGGCCTGGCTGTCAAGGAGGGCATTATCGACGACATGGTATTTACTGTCGAGTCCGGCGTTGTGGGCGGTACTCCTACAGGTCAGCCTAGTTTTGGAGGAGCAATCAATGCCCACGTCATTTATCCGATGGCAAGCCAGTTTAATTTATACGACGGCAGAGGGCTTGATCTTGCTTTCGTAGGGGCGGCTCAGATTGATGAAGCTGGAAACGTCAACGTCAGCAAAATCGGCAAAAAGCTGATTGGAGTAGGCGGTTTCATCAATATTACGGCAAATGCCCGTAAGGTTGTATTCTGCACCAGCATGACCGGAGGGAAAGGGCTGAAAACCGAGTTTAAGGACGGGAGGCTTTCGATTCTTGAAGATGCCCCGATCATCAAATTCAAAAAACATACGGAAGAAATCAGCTTCTCTGGCACAGTGTCCCGCAGCAAAAAGCAGCCGGTTATGATCGTCACGGAAAGATGTGTGTTCGAGTATGACGAAGATGGACTCGTATTAACAGAAGTCGCCCCCGGTATTGACGTCCAGAAAGACATTTTGGAGAAAATGGAATTCACGCCTAAGATTGCATCTCCATTAAAACTTATGGACGAAAAGATTTTCTCAGATCAATTACTTGGCCTGAAAGATAATTTATAGGAAGGAGCTGTATGATAATGGAAAAACCTGCGGTAACATTAACACTCCGCGACAGGATCGCGATCATAACGCTAGATGACCCTGCTTCTCCCGTCAACACCTGGAATGAAGCAATCGGCCTTGGTTTTTACGACGTGCTCAATGACTGCAAAGATAAAATTGACAGCAGCCAGATTGATGGTGTAATTATCATGTCCGGGAAGGAAAAAAATTTCCATGCGGGAGCAGACTTAAAAAATGGCGGCAAGGTCGAAACCACCTTTGACAAGCTGAAAAAGTTTGAATTTTTCCAGGCTACCATGAACCGGATTGAACGGCTGAAAGTCCCCACCCTCGCCGCCATCCGCGGCCATGCCTTGGGGGGCGGGCTGGAACTGGCGCTTGCCTGCGACTACCGCATCGCCCAAGAGCATGAAAAAACCATCCTCGGACTTCCGGAAGTCACCTTGGGTCTTATCCCCTGCTATGGCGGGACACAGCGGCTGCCTCGCCTTTTAGGGCCAGCGTCTGTGCCTCTCATTATGGAGGGCACAAAAATCTCTGCATCCTCGGCTCTCTCCACAGGACTGATCGACAGCCTGGTGCCTCTTGATCAAAATTTGCAGGACGAAGCCGTAACTTTCTTGAAAAATATTTTATCCGGGAATGTTGCCATATCCCGGACAGCTCCTGTATATTCAGATATGGAGAAAGCAATCAGAGACGAATGCAAGGTTCTGGAAATGGATCACGGCTCTCTGTCAAAGTCTGAAAAATGCATTTCTGATATTCTTCTGTGCAGTTTAAAGGAGGAAGACTCCTTTGAAGGATTTGAGTTGGAGAAACGCTATATTATTTCCTTAGCAATGTCCCGTGCAGCGCAGAATGATCCCAGATAACTCTCGAGCCGTTGCTTGATAAGTTGCTATGGAATCTCATCCCTGTCCATGCCGTTCCTCGATAACACATCTATGAATGGCCGCTTGTTCGAGGTGGTACAGCATAAGCGCCAAATAGGTATAGCAGGGCAACACATGTCCAGAATTCTTCTATGATAAAAATTTATAATTTGCTTTTCTTATACAAATTGGGGGTATTATGAGTAACGAATTAATGAGCCTTATTGGAATGGCAATTGCTATTGGTATTTTGATGTATCTTGCCTTTCGAGGAGTAAGTATATTAATCCTCGCGCCAGCCTGTGCTGCCTTCGCCTGCATTATTTCCGGGGTATCTCTCTCTGAAGGGCTTGTTGATGCCTATTCGGCCGGCATGGGGGATTTTGTCGCCAGACAATTTCTGGTGTTTACTTTTGGCGGCATATTTGGAAAACTATTGGGGGATTCTGGCGCCGCGAGGGTTATCGCATTAAATATCGCGAAAATCATAGACAAATTTCCCGAAAACAAGCGCAAGTTCGGCGTCGTAATCTCGATGGTTATCGTGTGCTTCGTTTTGACAATGGGCGGTGTAAACGCCTACGTACTTATATTTTTATCGGTTGCCTTGAGCAAAGAACTTTTTGAAAAATATGATGTGAACTGGGGATTGTTCTCCTGCCTTCAATTAGGATCCAGCTCTGTTACCATGACGGTTATTCCAGGTTCGCCTTCTATTCAGAACCTGACGCCAACGAGCTACCTTGGGACTACCGCTATGGCCGCTCCTCAGATCGGCTTTACCTGCGCTGTCATCCAGACATGTCTCGGCGTCCTGTACATTTACCATGCGGTAAAGCGTGATGAAAAGAAGCATCTTACATTTATGACCTATGGTTCAGAAATCAAAAAGACCGTATTTGAGCTTGGAGAGCTGCCCCATTACAGCGTGTGGTACTGCCTGATACCGCCCGTCGCAGTCCTGCTTCTTCTAAACATCGCCCAGCTGCCCGCCTACATTTGTCTGGTCTGCGGCATCCTGCTCTGCTGCATTATGTTTCGCCAGTCCTTAACAGCACCTAATAAATCACTAAAAGACGGCGCCACAAATGCAATTGTATCCTTGCTGAACACTGCTGCTATCACAGCTTTCGGCACCGCGATAACCGTTCTGCCCGGATATGCTTATGTGATTTCTGCAATTGACCATTTGCCCGGCCCTCCGATCGTGCAGATCGCTGTAGTCTCTAATATCATGGCCTGTATGGCCGGCTCCGCCACCGGAGGACTTGGACTCGTCATGCAAAATTTCGCGCAGAAATGGATGCATATGGGAATCAATCCCGAAGTTATCCACAGGATATCCACCATCAGCTGCAGTGGTTTGGATTCTCTGCCCCATAACGGCGGCCTTATCACAAATTTATCTGTGACCAAATTAACCCATCGGCAGACGTATTGGAATTATTTTGTGCTTACGGTAATTCTCCCCTTGATATCCTGCGTCATCGCCTGTGTGATGGCTACTCTCGGCTTTGTATAAATGTTCGTCGGGATCACGCTGCATCTGCGGCGCGGTACCTCACTGGACATAAAGGTTGAACTATTACCATCTATTACATATTAGGAGGAACTTAGACTATGAAAATGCTTGTTTGTGTAAAACAGGTGCCTGACACGACAGAGATCAAAATTGATCCGGTGAAGAACACTCTGATCCGCGAAGGCGTGCCGAGCATCTTGAATCCTTTCGACGGCTACGCCCTGGAAGCGGCCGCCAGAATCAAGGACAAAGATCCAGAATCCACCATCACCGTCCTCTGCATGGGGCCAGAACAGGCCAAAACGGCGCTAAAGGAATCGCTCGCGATTGCCGGGGACAAGGCATATCTCGTCTCCGGCAGGGAATTCGGCGGCTCTGACACTTTATGTACCAGCTATATCCTCGCGGAGGCCATTAAGGAGATCGAGAAGACAGAGGGCAAATTTGACATTATTTTATGCGGCAAGCAGGCTATTGATGGGGATACGGCCCAGGTTGGGCCAGAGATCGCGGAGCATCTCGGATATCCGCAAGTGACTTACGGCCTTGAAGCCTTTGCCGAAGACGGTATCATCAAGGTAAAAAAGGAGACGGAGGACGGGGCCATGATCATTGGCATCCAGACACCCTGTGTACTGACCTTCACGAAGCCGTCCTTTGACCCCCGCTATCCGACCATCAAGCGGAAGATGGCTGCCAACAAGGCCAATATTCCGGTACTCGGATTTTCCGATCTGCCTGACATCGACCCGGAGAAGATCGGCCTGAAGCATTCTCCGACCCATGTCAAAAAAACATTTGTCCCCCAGAAGAAAACCGGCGGAATCAAAATACAAGAAGAGTCAGCGGAAGAGTCCGCCAAAAAGCTCTTCTCCATGCTCTCTGACGCACATGTGATTTAAGGGTAAGGGAGGTTATAGACCATGATAAATAGAACAAATGATTTATGGGTATTTGTAGAGACAAACGAAGACGGCACCGCGAAAAATGTCGGCATCGAGCTGTTAACCCCTGGCCGGGAGCTGGCAGACGCTCAGGGCGGCAAGTTGGTCGCTGTGATTATCGGATATCAGGTAGACGCAGCTGTCGACGAGGCCAACCGGCACGGGGCTGACGAGATTATTGTTGTGGATAGCGAGGAGTACCAGTCATACACAACAGACGCCTACACGATTGCCCTCACTGCCTTAGTAGAGAAATACGCCCCTCTGTCAATGATGCTCGGCGCTACCAACAATGGTCGCGACTTAGGCCCCCGGGTGGCCTGCAGACTGCAGACTGGCCTGACAGCAGACTGTACAGCTCTGGGAATTGATGACGCCACAGGGAAAGTCGCCTGGACCCGTCCGGCATTCGGCGGCAACCTGATGGCAACCATCCTCTGCCCGGAACATTATCCCCAGATCGGCACCGTACGTCCCGGCGTGTTCAAGAAATGCGATGAGACACAATGCCGGGCTGCCCTTATCCGCGAGGATATCCGTGTGCCGCAGGAGCAAATCCGCACTCAGATCTTGGAGATCTTAAAGGAGATGAACGATGAAAAGATTGACCTGGAAAACGCGGAAATCATCGTCTCCGGCGGACGAGGCGTCGGAGGCCCGGAGGGATTCGAACCGATCCGGGCGCTTGCAAAAGTCCTCGGCGCCACGGTGGGCTCCTCCCGAGCCGCTGTAGATGCCGGCTGGATTTCCCACGCACATCAGGTCGGCCAAACTGGCAAGACAGTAGCGCCAAAGCTGTATATTGCCTGCGGAATCTCCGGCGCCATCCAGCATCAGGCCGGCATGAGCGGATCAGACTGTATTGTGGCCATCAATAAGGATCCCGACGCCCCTATCTTCGACATTGCAGATTATGGCATTGTCGGCAACCTATTTGACGTCCTTCCGGTTCTCACCGAGGAGATTCAGAAGGCCCGGGCATAGCTCTCCCGCAGGAAATGCCGCTTCGCGCGGTGAATCCGGCACTGGAAGCATCATAATAAAAATATAGAATAGCGAGGTTATATAGTTTATATGGATTTTAGACAGGATGAAATGCATGAAGAACTGGTGAATATGTACAGAGAATTTGCGCAGGGACAAGTAAAGCCCCTGGCAGCAGAGATTGACAAGACAGAACGTTTCCCCGACGAGACAGTGGCTGCAATGGCAGAGATGGGTCTCTTGGGAATCCCGTTTCCGGAAGAATACGGCGGGGCAGGCATGGACAATTTGTCCTATGCCCAGTGCGTGGAAGAGCTCTCCAAGGTCTGCGCCTCTACCGGCGTTATTGTATCGGCCCACACATCTTTGTGCGCAGCGCCCATCTATCTCTTCGGCACCGAAGAGCAGAAGCAAAAATATCTGGTTCCATTGGCAAAGGGGGAGAAGCTGGGCGCATTTGGCCTCACAGAGCCCGGCGCCGGCACTGACGCCTCCGGCCAGAAGACTACCGCAGTTCTCGACAGAGATCACTATATATTGAATGGCAATAAAGTGTTCATCACCAACGCCGGGCCGGCAGAGACTTATATTGTGATGGCTATGACCGACAAGGAGAAGGGCAATCACGGGATATCCGCCTTCATTGTAGAGAAAGGCATGCCTGGCTTTTCCATCGGTAAACACGAGGATAAGATGGGAATCCGCGCTTCTTCCACCTGTGAGTTGGTCTTCGAGAACTGTGTGGTTCCGAAGGAAAATCTTCTGGGAGAAGAGGGACAGGGCTTCAAAATCGCGATGATGACTCTGGACGGCGGCCGCATCGGCATTGCCGCCCAGGCCTTGGGCATCGCCCAGGGAGCCATCGACGAGACAGTGGAATATGTAAAGACAAGGGTGCAATTCGGCAAGCCATTGTCCAAATTCCAGAATACTCAGTTCGAGCTGGCCTCCATGCAGGCAATGGCAGACGCGTCCCGCCTGCTCGTATATCGCGCCGCCTGCGCCAAAGATAACCATGAGCCATACAGCCATCTGGCTGCAATGGCGAAGCTCGTCGCTTCCCAGACGGCCTCTGACGTAACAAGAAGATGCCTGCAGCTCTTCGGCGGCTATGGTTATACAAAAGATTATCCCATCGAGAGAATGATGCGGGACGCCAAAATCACCGAGATTTACGAAGGAACCAGCGAAGTACAAAAAATGGTGATCTCTTCCTGGATGGGGGTAAAATGATCAATGCTCACCTTTGGTTTGGAGTCCTGTCCTTATAAGGCAGCGCTTTAAATATTCTTTGCTCAATACTTAAGGAGCTGTTGTGTCACAGGCGGTCATTGCCCGTCAGCACAACAGCTCCTCGACGTCGCGGTCATCTCTTTACGCGGCAGCTGCTCAGCGCACCTCTGCTCCGAAGGGCATCAGCGCCAGCTTGGCAATTTTGAAATGCTGCAGCCCGAATGGAATCCCCACAATAGTGATGCACAGCACCGCACCCATAATGATGGATTCCAGCGCCAGCAGGAACCCTGAGAAGATCATCCACAGCACGTTCATCAGAAAGGAGCCTGCCCCTCCGCCGTATTGAATCTCTTTCCCAAATGGAAAGAATGTCAGCCCGGCCAGCTTAAAGCACTGCATGCCTATCGGTATGCCTACGATCGTAACGCACCAGAACAGGCCTGCCGCGCACCAGCTAAGGCCGCTAAGCAGCCCGCCGCACAAAAACCACAAAAGATTGCCTATAATACTCATTCTGTCCCTCCTCCCGTAAGACTGTGCTCATATCTGTCCAGATCCCACAGTACTGACTCTACATTTTGGATTGCGTCTTCTAATTGTTCCTTAGCCTCGCCGATTTTGTTCTGAACCATCCAGTCAACGAAGAAATTGTCGAAAAAGAAATCCGCAAAATTCAAAAAGCCGCCGATATGGACGCCGAATTCCATAGGAACATGGATATCCCGCAGCTCCCTCTGAAATGCTTCCAGATCTGCTCTGGCACCTTCCATCAGTGCCTGCGCTTCATCCAAGCGGCTGTGCTTGATCAGGCTCGTGAACAGGCCCCCTCCGACCATGTCCCACACGCCCCATCTTCCCGCGCTCTCCATCCTTTCCCTGGCGTCCCTTAGGCTTTCCAGCGCCCTTTCGCCCGCCGCTTTCGCTTCTCGAACCTCTCTGATTTCCTGATTATACCTCATAATCACCGTCTCCTCCTTATAAATTGTTATTATAACTTCTTGTGGTCACCTAATCCTCCTGCGGTAAGCTGCTGAGTGCCAGCGTCACTTGTTCAGCATCGGCCAGTGGGCTTTTTATTCTATAGATCTTGGAAAACATTCCTAAAATAGAATAAAAAAAGACTTCTATTATGACCTCTGCCATAATAAAAGTCTTGCACATCTCATTTGATACGGATACCTCTCGGTATCGAGTGACGATTTCAAATACGCTTGCGCGTTCGGCTACTCCCTTTCATTTGGATGGATTTACTATAACATAACTATGCCCACTCGTCAATATCCTTCAGAAAAACGTAAGATATTGACGTGTAGAAAAACGTAAGATATTGACGCGACAGTTCAGGTTACAAGCTAGCTGCCGTATCCTCTCATTCTCCTTGGGCAGCCCGCCGCTTCTCCTCCTGTTCCATCCTATCTATTATCCCAAATTCCCGCCGAACCAATACCACCGCCAGGCACGCGGCCATACTGTCCGCTACTGGCGCGGCAAACATTATGCCTTCTATGCCAAAGACGATAGGAAGCAGCAAAAGCAGCGGCAGAAGAAAGATAATCTGTCTCGTCAGAGAGACAAAAACTCCCATCTTAGCCCGGCCGATTGCTGTAAACAGATTGGACGTTATGGGCTGGATCCCATTCAAAAATGTGCAGAATAAGTAGATACGAAAGAATTTCTCTGCGAATAGGAAATACTCCTCGCTCCCCTCTCCGAATATACGAATAATTTGCCTTGGGAAAAGCTGGAAACAGACAAATGCACAGACCGAGATACATACTGCGGCTGTCAGCGCTCTGCGAAACGCTTCTTTTACCCTTCTATAATTTTTGGCCCCATAATTGAAGCTGGCAATGGGTTGCAGCCCCTGGGCGATCCCGATGACAAGGGCCATAAACAGCATGTTGACTTTGGAAATTACCCCGGCGCATGCCAGCGGAATTTCTTTGCCATAGATGGATTGTCCTCCATAATAAGTCAGCGTATTATTCATCACGATCTGCACAATCATCATGGCCATCTGGTTGAAAAACGGCGCAATTCCGAGGCTGATGATGGAGAGGCAAAAAGCCGGTGATGGAAGAAGGGACCTCAAATGCAGCTTCACCGTCTTGAACCGGGACAGATAGACTGCCGCCATGACGGCAGATACAAACTGGCCGATAATCGTCGCCCACGCCGCGCCGGCAATCCCCATATCAAACGTGAAGATAAACAACGGATCCAATACGCAGTTAATCAGGGCGCCTGTCAGGTTGCAGAGCATAGAAAAGGTCGGGCTGCCGTCTGCCCGGACAAGATTGCTTCCTCCATTCGCCAAGATCAGAAATGGGAAGCCCAGAGAGGTAATCCCGGTGTAAGTCAGGGAATAGTCCAATATTTTGTCTGTGGCGCCGAAGGCCAGCATCAGCGGATTCAAGAATATCTGTACCAGTACGCACAAAATTACCCCCAGGATAAGCATCATCCCCACAGCCGTGCCGACATAGCGTTCGGCTTTCTCTGGCTCACGTCTTCCCATAGACAGGTTAAAATTTGCCGCCCCTCCCACTCCGCACAGCAACGCCAGCGCCGTACATGTAATGGTCAGTGGAAAAGCCACATTGGTGGCGGCATTTCCCAGCGGCCCAATCTTATGCCCGATAAATATCTGATCCACCATGTTATACAGGGCACTGACCATCATTGCCACAATGCTCGGCACGGCGAACTTCGGCAGCAATGCGCCTATCGGCTCTGTTCCAAGCCAGCTCCTCCTATCTTGTTCTTCCATTTCAGTCTCCCTCCAACGGTCTTTGCCAGGATCCTCCTGCGTCCTGCGCATAACCCTTACGTCCTCTGTCGTTTTGCTAAGGAAACGCTGATGAAATCAGCGCTTCCTTAGCTTCTTCCTTATGAATGTCTGCCCTCATAGAGCGAATATAGCGGCAGCATAGGTTTGATCTGCCAACACAGACCTGCATCTGCCTATCAGGTGAAATAATACAGCTGCTGTGGTATCAGGCCTGACTGGAACTTGGCGAGAGCCGCCTGTACATACTGGATACCGTTCTCCAGGCAGAACACTCCATGCCCTGGGAACACAGCTTCTATTGGCAGCCCGGCGATTCTCTGCATCGCATCTGCATAAGGCTTCAGCGTTACGTCAGCCAACGGCTGTATGAGCACCTGTCCGTGGGCGAAGACAAAATCTCCCGAGAACAGGCAGTTTCTGCCGTCGATCTCCCCAAACACCACCATATCCTGCAGGCTGTGTCCAGGGCAGTGATAGCAGGTAAGGGTGACATTCCCGTATGTGACGTTCTGCCCGTCTTCTACCTTCACCACCTGCTCAGACTTGGGATATACAAAATCCAGCGGGTATAATCCCCCCTTAGCCAACGCCAGGCTGGTCACGTCCTCATCGCCCTCCTGGATCGCTTCAGCCTCCAGGGCAGGCGCATAGACCGTGCAGCCGCTTTCCTTCTGGATACGGGAAGCCCCGCAGGCATGATCTGCGTGATAATGTGTCAAGATCACCGCGCGAATATCCTTCACGGTAAATCCATGGCTCTCAATTACCGCATCCATCTTCTCAGGCTCCAGTCCTGTCCCAGAATCAATCAGGATACAGCCGTCTCCTGTATCGATCAGAAACACGTTGCAGTCGATCTCGTTGGTGAGGCCGAAGCCCCATCTGGAACCGCTTCCCACCAGATAAATATGCTCTGTAATTTTCATACGCTGTCCCTCCTACTATCATATTTCATATAATCTCTGCCACTTTTGGGCGAATTCCCAGGCAGCAGCCTCCCAGCCCCCTGTCCCTTCTGTCTTTGCAGGCAGCTCTCCTCTTCCTATTTCGGATTTTCCTCCTCCAGGAAATCAATACAATACTGTACCGCCGCGGCAGCACCTTTAATCAAGGCGCTCTCGTCTATGGTAAAGCGGCTGCTGTGATTGGGATATACTGCTCCCAGCGCTTTGTTCTCAATTCCAAGGAACACGAACACTCCAGGAACCACATCCAGGTATTCCGCGAAATCTTCTCCCCCCGTATTGGGCGGAATCTCCGCCAGCGCCTCAGGGCCAAAATTCTTCTCAATCGCCGCCTTGGCCCGATGCACCGCCTGCGGATTGTTGATCAGTACAGAAGATCCCCAGCGGTAGTCCAGGGTTACATCTGTCCGGTACGCCTCCCCAGTATACTTGAGCACCCGCCCCATAATCTCCGGGATCGCCTTCCTCACTTCCGGCGAAAACGCCCGTCCTGTCCCGCCGATAGTCACAATATCAGGAATAGCGTTGTCTGTGTCTCCTCCGTGAATTTGGCAGAAACTTACTACCGCCGTCTCCATTGCCGGTATTTCCCGGTGGAGCGCAGTCTGGACATTCTGAATCATTGCCGCCGCTGCCACAATCGGATCAATTCCATTGTGGGGCATAGAGCCATGGGCGCTCTTACCCCGGACTGTGATAGTGAAAAAATCCGCAGATGCCATGCGGGCACCGTCCTGTACGGCGAATGCCCCTGCGGGTATCCCGGCCCATACATGTGTGCCGTAGATCGTGTCCACACCGTCCAGCGCCCCGGCATCCATCATGCGCAATGCCCCGTCGGCCACCTCCTCAGCCGGTTCAAACAGGATCCGAATGCCTCCCCTAAGTTCCCCGCAGTCCTCCATCCCTTTCAAAATGCGGGCTGCAGCCAATGCCATCGCGATATGGGCGTCATGCCCGCAGGCATGCATCAGCCCTTCCGTTCTGGAAGCATAAGGCGCTCCTGTCTCTTCCTTCACCCGCAGGGCGTCAATATCCGCCCGGATGGCAGCCATCCTCCCGCTTCTTGCCTTATCCCCGATGTCTACAATGACTCCCGTATCACACACAACTCTTGGTTTCAGCCCCATCCCAACCAGTTCCTCACATATCATCCGGCACGTATTTACTTCCTGCCGGCTGATCTCCGGGTATTGATGGAACTTCCTGCGCAGGCTGATCACATAGTCTTCGCAGCTCTTTGCCCGATCCATTGCTGTCATTTTGCATCACCCCTTTGTTCTATTATTTCACAGCCGTCTGCCTGGAGTCAATCTCTCCCGTCAATTATATCCTTAAGGAAATGCTGATTAATCAGCATTTCCTTAGATGCTCCGCAGGATGCGCACGGATTCGCAACGGAAAATACCTCTTCGCAGGCAAAGCCGACGCAGGAAACGCTTTAATCAGCGTTTCCTTAAGAGAACAACAGATATATTTGTCATTTGCGATAAACCCTCCGGAGAATACCAGGGACAGAAGGCCTCATGACCACTTTATAAAAAAACACTCTATAAAAAAAGCTTCCTGACCCGGCCGTTCAGCTCTTCCTCCAGCCCGTTTATATTTCCTTGTCCCGATGCCGCAGCCAGATGAATCCTGCGGGACAGGCCGGCAATTTCCTGATGGAGCGGCAGATCTGCCGCAAAGCGGGGAATCGCCAGATATTTGAGCACATCCACCCCCCGGTTGGTGGCTATCGCGTATCCGTCAATCACCGACACGATATCCCGAGCATTCAAGATGCCGCAGACATAATACGCCTCCTCCCGGCTATCCAGGCCCAGCATCAGAACTTTGGAATCCACCACAATGACCTTGTCCTTCTGGAACAATGCCCTGTCAGCCCCGGGCACGGACTCATAGTAGGAACCGGCCACCACCGCCGACATGCTTCCCGTCTGCTCCTTCCACAATACTTTGTAAGGCGCGTAGGTGTATTCCCCCACGTTGTCCAGCCGGTAGTAGGGCTGAGTACTTGGATTAAAAAATTTCCCGTTCTGGATGCGGCTTGCCAGCAGTTCATCATGATAGTAATCCAGCCACTCGCTTGTCCTGGGCGCCAGTTTGTTCAGCTCTTTTACCGGTATCCCGTACTTATGCTCCGCAGTGTGAGGCACCAGGATGAACTCGTTGGACTTGATCTGCCACTTGGCAATATTCCGTCCCCCCAGCATGGGAAATACGAAATCTTCCTCCACCTTCCCCTTATGCACGCCTTTCTCCAGGACGTCCTTGCGTCTCTGCCTCTCAATACAGTTCTCAATCAGCAGAAGGCCGTCCTGTCCCCGGACCGGTTTTTTCAGCAGATAGATCCCCTTGGCCCCTGCCGGCTCTATCCCTTTCCTCCCGCTGTAATACCGCGGCTTCTCCGGATCCAGCACCCGGTTCGCGAACTCCATGTCAGACATGGTGAGCCAGGAAGACTGCCTGTCCTTCCCGTCCACCGGCTGGGCCGAGAGCATACGGCTGCTCAGCTTCTTCTCCACCTCCGCCCATTTGGCGTGGGAGTCAATCGCCGCTTTCTTGCCCATCTGCGTCCACACCTTGTACCGCGTCATCGGGTAGCGCATTTCCCTGCCCTTTGTGATTCTCATCACCACCGTGGGAATGGTGAACAGCCGCACGTTGGAGAAATCATCCACCGCCGTCACCGCAAACGGAATGTTCTGCCCGTAGCGCGTGATGGAAAACTTGCGGAAGCCTTCTCCTCCCTTGGTGGACTTCAGGAAGGAAGCCGGGAGAAGGAATACCATGTTTCCATTTTCCTTCAGGTATTTATCTACCGCCACATAGGTAACTGCCATGCCGAAATCGTCGTGGGTCGTCTTCTTATCATAGGCACTTTTCTCAAATATCCCGTAACTCTTCCAGATTTCCAGCGTGCCCTCCCGGTAGCTCTTACTCATAGACTTCCAGGCAATCCACGGCGGATTGCCCACAACAAAGTCGAACTTATCTCCAATCAGAATCGGGGCGAAGCTGTTCTTCAGGATTACCGGCCAGAAGGAATCTCTGCCCGCTCGGTGGAGCGTGTACAGCCGGTCGAACAGCTCCTGTACCTCCCCATAGTATTCCGGGGCAATCAGCCTGCCTTCTACCTTATTCCAGAAGACATGAAAATCACAGCGGTCGTCGATGCTCTTGCTCAGCGTCTGCAGAAACTCGCTTGCCTTGGCGTAATCCGTAAATTTCGGAACCTGGAAGGTCCCGACAGACGTGTTGATCGCCAGCATGTTCTCGCTCTCCTCCGAGTACACCACCGGAGCCAGGATGGAATCAGCTATGTAGATCGGGATGTCCACCGGATCAGCGAAATTCTCGAACACACTGTCGTCGCAGGACGAGAACAGCGCCAGAATATAGTTGGCCTTCGCCGACACGACGGATATGGGATTGATATCAAACCCGATAATATTGTGCGTGATCTTGCCGATGTCCTCCCGGGTGAGACGCCCCTCCTTCCGTCTCACCACCCGCTTGATCGCATGGGTCAGAAATGTTCCCGATCCTGCCGTGGGGTCAATCAGTTTCTTATCAATATCCCCCTCATATCCCGCCATATCCAGGGCATGTTCCACAATCCAGTCAGGGGAAAAATACTCGCCCATCAAATGGCGCATCTCCGCTGGGATCAGCTCCATATACACTTCCTGGAGAATATCCTGCAGCTCTTCCGGCTTCAGAATATATGTGCTCAAGTCGAACTCATCCACAACCTGGAGAATCTCATTAACCAGCTTGGTGTCATATCCGCTGTCAGAACAGGTGTAGGTAAACCACTCCATGAAATGGGACTCGAAAAAGTTGTTGACCAGCGATTCATACCGGTTCAGCTCCCCGTCAAACAGCTTATCGACCTGAGCCTTTGTAAAGCTCTCATGGATCGCAAAAGACGGGCTGACCAGCTGAGCCAGGAAGGAATAGATCAGCAGCTTCAAAAACATATTGAAAAACGTCTGCAGGGCAAACAGATAGATCTTACTGTCGATCTCCTCTGTCTCGTCATACCCGTATGTAGCCTTGATAACAGAGGACACCTCCGTGAAGGATGTGGCCTCCTCGTCTTCTCCGTACATCGTGCCGAACACCCGGTCCCACTCGTCATACAGCGTCTGCACCCGGGTGCTCCCCCTGGTTCCGTTCAGGTTGATCAGCAGCTCGTCGTACAGCATCTTAATGCTCCTGCGCACAAAGGGGCTCTTCGGATTGATTCTCTCAATCAGGTTTCTCTTGTTCAGCGCCACCTTGTCCTGCTGCTTCAGAAGCAGCACCAGCTTTCTCAGCCCCGATGGGAAATCCCGTACCTCGTAGATGAATTCCAGCCTCAATTGCCTCGGCAGCGCGATCTTCTCATCTCTCAGTTTATCCGCATCCATCCCATGGGGCACTGCCGTCGGGACAAAGCGCGCGAACAGGAACTGGTCCCCGTCGAAGCCAACGCCGATTCCTCTGGCAATCTTCCCCGCTATGGCCTCTTCTTCATCCCCCTTCACTATCCCTGCGTTGCCGATTATATAATCATACAGCCCGTGATCCTTCTCATTCCTGCCCCGCAGAGCCTCCATAATTCCATTCTGCGTGCGGAAATACCCATACTTTTTCAGCTCGAAGCAAATATTCTGGAAGGTCGCATCGGTCCTCCCTCCTGCCAGCAGCACGTCTTCACTTCGGTATTGTCCTGCCCTCTCCGGGTTATATTCCTCCAGCAAAGGCTTCATAATATCAGAATAAAAATGTATTTTCACATCATCTTCATTTCGGAAAGTCCGGCTCTGAAAAGCCCGGGCGATCTGGCGCAAATCCATAGGCGTACCTCCTTCATTCCTGGCTATTATAGCACAGCAAAAAAATCTGATCAATGAGTAAATACCTATAAAAAGCCCTATAATCGACCTGATTTTTCCATTGATCAATTGGTCATATTCTCTCATAAAAAAACAGCATAGCTTATCACTATGCTGCTTCAGAGGCGACAACCGGATTTGAACCGGTGATAAGGGTGTTGCAGACCCGTGCCTTACCACTTGGCTATGTCGCCAAAATGACTCCAAGGGGATTTGAACCCCTGTTACCGCCGTGAAAGGGCGGTGTCTTAACCGCTTGACCATGGAGCCACAGATACCAACGAATGATATCATAGCATAACATTGCCTGTTGAGCAAGGGTTATTTTTATTTTTCTTCTATTCCAGCTGCTTTTACCAAATAAGTTAGCCGTATCCCGTCCCCTCTCAGCTTTTCTGCTGCGATCCCGCAGTCTCATGTATCCCTGCCCGCCAAAATATAGGAGACACCGCGCTGCCGCAAAGCGGATTATTGTTCCATTGTGTTATCCTCCAAAATCATGTATTCACACATACATCACAGTTTCCCGATTGCCATACCTTGTTATATCGTGTTGCCAGTGTTTCCTGCCCTTGCTTTTGCCCTTATTATCTCTCAGAGCAATAGCAAAATTGTGTGAAATCGTATAATACGAAAATAGTCCCATATTACTCTCGTAATATGGGACTTCTTGCCCTCCCCCTGTTGGCCTCGAACCAACGACACTGCGGTTAACAGCCGCATGCTCTACCGACTGAGCTAAGGAGGAATATATTTCTCTGGAAGGTCTTCTCATG
>CALWRT010000149.1 GCA_944384015.1 uncultured Lachnospiraceae bacterium
CCATTGGTATGAACGTGCGCTCTACCGTGGCAACCTATGCGAATGTGCATGATGAACTGCGCAAAATATACGCCAGGACACCGGACGCCAAACGGCTCGGCTTTAAGGCAGGGGACTTTTCCTACAATACCGGCAGGCTGCGGTGTCCGGTCTGCGACGGAACAGGGGTTATCAGCTTGGACGTACAATTTTTGCCGGATGTACAGATCCCATGTCCCCAGTGCCGGGGATCCCGTTACGGGAAAGAAGCAGAAGAAGTGAAATATGAGAATAAAGCTGGACAGGCCTACTCCCTGCCGGAACTGATGGCAATGGATATTCACAGGGCGCTGCAGGCCTGCGTCGGCCAGAAGCTGGTAAGCCAGCGGCTGCAGGTACTGAAAAGCTTGGGATTAGGGTATCTGACGCTGGGAGAAGAGACTCCGAGCCTCTCAGGAGGGGAGGCACAGCGGCTGAAATTGGCCAGTGAGATGGGAAGGCTGCAGTCTGACGCGCTCTTCGTGTTTGACGAGCCGACAATAGGGCTGCATCCGCTGGATGTACAGACATTGCTGGGAGTGTTTCAGACATTAATCGGCCAAGGGGCGACGGTGGTTGTCATAGAACATGATCTGGATGTGATTCGCAGCGCTGATTATGTCATTGATATGGGGCCGGGAGGCGGAGAAGAGGGCGGACAGATTGTCGCCGCAGGGACGCCCGAGATGATCCGCCAGTGTCAGGAGAGCTGTACCGGCAAGTATTTGTAGAAGAATACGAAAGGATACACAAGAGAGCGGCAGAACAGAAGAAGAACATAGAAGAACAGGAGAAGGCAGGCTGTATGCTGAAGCAAATATCATCATGCGGCCTGCCTGTTGATGTTAGGACAAGAGTTTCTTTTTAGGATAGATGTACATGGGGCTGCCTGCGGAACGGCTGCGCTGCGGTTCCCATTGGAATGCCCCAGCGCCTGCTCATCCTCTTGCCTTTTTCCGGTAATAGACGTACGAGATTCCGCCGGGAATGCCGATCCACAGCAGGATGACAGCCATAGTGACAGACTTGAAATCGTGGATGGTCATGGAGCAAGCCACGTATAAGAAGGCCAGCGGGAGGGAGAGATATCCGAGAATTCGGTGTGCCAGATTCCAAGTATCCTCATCCCGTACAGTCCATGGAAGGCGCAGGCCGGTGTGGCGGTTATAAGGGAGCCTGGGGGAGATCATACCAGTAAAAATCAGAATACCGGCGATGACCGTCATAGCGAATAGGTTCTCCTGCCGGGCAGACCATGAGATAATGCCGGAAGCCGTCATGAGAGCCACAGCGGCGCACAAAATCAACAGGCCGATGTTGAAGAAGGTGGTTATCCGTAAGGGAGCCATCCGCAGGTCATCGGTGGTTAGGCTGGTAAACAGAGCCAGATTCCGGTACAAGATGATGACGGCCAACAACAGACAGGCGGCTGACAGGGCAATGGATAATATTTCATTGTCCACATTGACCGCGAGTATCATAGAGAGGAAGGACAAGAACAATAACAGACCTCTCTTTTCATTCATTCTCTTTACCAATAGTTCCCGCCGCTGCTTCTGCGCCAGCTGTTCATTCAGCTGCGCCAGCTCTGCAGTCAGTTCTTCGATGGTAGGATTGCCTGTATCGTTTCCTTCTTCTATCCCTAGAAGCTTGGAGACAGGCACTTCTAATAAAGAGGCGATCTGAATTAGTACCTCCGCGTCTGGGACAGATAAATTATGTTCCCATTTTGAGACGGTCTGCCTCACCACATGGAGCCGCACAGCCATCTCCTCCTGGCTGAATCCCCGTTGTCTGCGGTAATATTTGATATTATCACTAAGCATATGTTTCTATCATCCTTTCCGTTTGTCGTTTGCTCCGAAGCTGCTTTCTAGTATATCCTCAAGGGGTGTCTGTCACAAGCAACGATTGTTAACATCCATATCAGTTCGGCCATAACCTGAACTGCCGCTCTATATTAGCCTGGATTTCAAAAGAATATTTCCCAAGTCATCTTCTTATAGTATAATAAAAATAATAATAAAGTAAAAATATTCAGACAAGGAGGGCGCTGATGTCATATTTTTATTACAATGGGAAAAGGGTTTTTTACGAAGAAATAGGGGAGGAGAAGGGGGAACCGTGTATGTTTCTCCACGGGAATACGGCTTCCTCGAAAATGTTCCAGTTTCTCCTGCCTCTCTATACGGAAGACAAGAAGATGATTCTGATGGATTTTCTTGGAAATGGAAAATCAGAAAGAGTATCCAGATTCCCAGATGAACTATGGATTGACTGGGGACATCAGATTGTGGAATTGTGCAGAGAACAAGATTGGGGGAAGGTAAATCTGATCGGAACAAGCGGAGGGGCATATGCGGCGGTCAACGCAGCCCTAGAGAGCCCGGAGCTCTTCAATAAGGTGGTGGCTGACAGCTTTGACGGCAGCACGCTGCCGGAAGGAATCGCGGATGGAATTCTTAGGGAGAGGGAGTCTGCCAGGCAAAATGAGATGGCCAGAGGCTTCTATGAGTGGTGCCAGGGAGAAGACTGGGAGACGGTTGTGGATTTGGATACGGAAGCCCTGGTGAATTACGAGCGGAAGCATATCCGCCTGTTCCGCGGGCCGATAGAGTCTATTCAGATCCCAATGCTGATCACGGTCAGCAGAGAAGATGAGATGCTGGCCAATGATATGGAGGCAGAATGCAGGCGGCTGCACAGCCGCAATCCGAAGATCTCCTATCAAATCTTGGAGACGGGCGCCCATCCGCTGATTGCCGCGAGGGCAGAAGAGATGGCGGGGATTATCAAGGACTTTCTTCAAGGATGAGCAGAAGAATACACAAGGCCTGCATGTGATGATACGATAGGAGGGATGGCTATGTCAGTGAAAGGCGCGGTGATGGTGCCGCATCCGCCCCTGATCATACCGGAGATCGGGCGCGGGCAGGAGAAGGGAATTTCCTCAACGATTGACGCATATCACAGGGCTGCGAAGAGAGTGGCCTCATGGAAACCAGATACGGTGGTTGTCTTGTCTCCCCACTCTGTAATGTACGCAGATTATTTTCATATTTCGCCGGGGGAGGGGGCCGAAGGGGATTTCGGACAATTTCATGCCCCTCAGGTGAAGCTGCGGGCGCGGTACGATACCACATTTATACGCCGCCTGGCCCAGGAGGCGCAGGCTCAGGATATTCCCGCGGGAACACTGGGAGAACGGAACCGCTCTCTTGACCACGGGACGATGATCCCTCTCTGGTTCCTGAATCAGTATGACAGGGAGTATCTGGCTGTGCGCATCGGACTGTCAGGCCTGTCTTACACCCAGCACTATCAGCTGGGACAATGTATCCAGAAGACGGCAAAGCAGCTTGGCAGGAACATCGCGGTGATCGCGAGCGGGGATCTGTCTCATAAGCTGCGGGCGGACGGACCTTATGGATACCAGAAGGAAGGCCCGGAATATGACCGGAGGCTGATGGAGGCGATGGCAAAAGGAGATTTCGGGCAGCTCTTTGACTTTACCGAAGAGTTCTGCAGCCGGGCGGCAGAATGCGGGTACAGATCCTTTCTGATCATGGCAGGAGCGCTGGATGGTCTGGAGGTGACAAAGGAGAAGCTGTCCTATGAAGGGCCGTTCGGAGTAGGATACGGTGTCTGTGTGTACGAGGTGGAAGGACATGCCCCGGGAAGAGATTTTCTGCGGCAGCACGAAGTGAAGGTGAGCCAGCAGGCCAAGAGCAGGCGGTCAGCGCAGGACGCTTATGCGCGTCTTGCCCGCCAGGCGGCGGAGGCTTATGTGCGCACCGGGCGCAAGATGGACGTCCCTGAGGGCCTGCCGGAAGAGATGTATGCCAAGCAGGCAGGCGTGTTCGTCTCCCTGAAGGAAGATGGGCAGCTGCGGGGATGCATCGGCACCATAACGCCTATGCATGGCAGCATCGCAGAAGAAATCATAGAGAACGCGGTCAGCGCCGCCGCCAGAGATCCCAGGTTCCCGGCAGTGGGCATCCGGGAGCTGGATCGGATCGAATACAGTGTGGACGTGCTGGGGGAGACCGAGGAGATCCGTTCTGAACAAGAGCTGGACGTGAAGCGGTATGGGGTCATTGTAAGCAGAGGAGGAAGAAGAGGACTTCTGCTGCCCAATCTGGACGGGGTGGACACGGT
>CALWRT010000150.1 GCA_944384015.1 uncultured Lachnospiraceae bacterium
GTCAATCGCCGTGTGCTCTTAAATTTCGCGGCTGTGCCGGTATTCGCGATGCGGCCTGCCGGCCTGTTTGTTCACATTGGTGCCCGTCCAATGCCCAGATGTCTGTGCGCGCAGACATGCTTATCCATATGGGCTGTCCGGGACTTTCAGAATAAAAAGCTGTGAAGCAGATATGATAGGTACAGGGCAGATATGATCATATGGAATATGACCGTGCGGCAAAAGGAGGCAGGCAGATGTACCGACTGACAGAAAAAGAAAGGGCAGAGGCTTGTGAGCTTCTGAAGGAAATCCTCTCAATTGCAAGCGTGAATGAGGAATGTCGGGAGAGGGATGTGGCCGAATATTTTGAGAATTATTTCAAAGAGACCGGCTGGAAATCTTATCTGCAGGACATTAGCCCTAAGCGGGCCAACTATATACTGGATGTGCCGGGAGATGCCGGCAGAGGGTATGATCTGTGGAACGGGCATATGGACACGGTGCCGTACGGCGATGTGTCCGCCTGGGACACGGATCCTCGTGTCCCTGTGATAAAAGACGGGAGAATCTACGGAAGAGGGGCCAGTGATATGAAGGGTGGCCTGGCGGCAATGGCGTATGCGCTGCATTATGTGTGGAAGAAGAGGCTGCGCCCAAGGAAGGCGGTTCGCTTTGCTGTCACCTGTGATGAGGAAAAAGGCGGAGAGGGCGCGAGGGCACTCATAGAAGGAGGGCTGCTTGGAACGCCGGATTTTCTGCTGATAGGGGAACCGACCGACTGTAAGCTGGGGGTGGCTCAGAAGGGCTGCCTCTGGCTGTCTGTGTCTGTAAGAGGAAGAACGAGCCACGGCGCATATCCGTGGATGGGGGTCAATGCCCTGGAGGCAGGATTTGCGTTCTGTGAGCAGGTCAAGGGTCTGGTGAGAAAATATGAACATCCGTTGCTGGGGCAGGCGACGGCAGCTGTCACAAGGGCTGAGGGGGGAGTCGCCGACAATATGATTCCTGACAAGGCTGAGTTTGTGATGGATATCCGCTGTGTACCTGTGATCTCCCACAGCCGTCTTCTCGCGCAGATTGAAGAACTGAGGGAGGCGTGCGAGGAAGGCGCGCAGGGGTTGGAAATCACCGTAGGGATACGTAACGAACGCATACCGGTGGAGATTGAATCGAAACATCCGGCTGTGTGCAGGCTGAGAGGTGCTGCAGAGGCGCTGGCCGGGAAGGAGCCGGAGGATACCGGGATCTCCTTTTTCACTGATGCGTCGATTCTGACAAGAGAGCGGGAGATTCCCACGCTTTTGTTCGGACCAGGGGATCCTGCCTTGTGCCACAGAGTGAATGAGAGTATGGCGCTGGACAACTATTATGAGGCGATTGAGGTATTTGTGAATATATTGACGGAATAGGACATATCGCTGAACAAGCAGGAGGCATTTATGAGAGTGTTGGAAGGCCTGGAACCATCCAGGGTATTTTACTATTTTGAAGAGATCAGTAAGATTCCGAGAGGATCCGGCAATATGCGGGAAATCAGCGGATATCTTGTACAGTTTGCAAAAGATCACGGTCTGGAATATACCCAGGATGAGGCCTATAATGTCATCATTTATAAGAAGGCTTCGGAGGGATATGAGAATGGTCCTGTCGTGATGCTCCAGGGGCATATGGATATGGTGTGTGCCAAGAGGCCGGAAGTACAGCATGATTTCATGAACGATGGACTGAAGCTGTCCGTGGATGGACAGGGAATGATCCATGCGTGCGGAACGACGCTGGGAGGGGACGACGGGATCGCCGTTGCCTATATGCTGGCGGTTCTGGAGAGCGATACGATCCGGCATCCGGCCCTGGAGGCTGTGATCACGGTGGATGAGGAAATTGGCCTGCTGGGAGCTGACGCGCTGGATGCATCCAGCCTTAGATCGCGGTATCTGATTAACCTGGATTCCGAAGAAGAGGGAGTACTGACGGTCGGCTGCGCAGGAGGAATGAATGCGGAGATCCATATGCCGAATAAATGGATGGAGGCAGAGGGCGTGTGGTGTACCCTGAGCGCGGAGGGATTTCTCGGCGGCCATTCCGGAACAGAGATCGGCAAGGGAAGGGCCAATGCTATCTTGACAGCTGGGCGTGCGCTGTACCGTCTGACGGAGTGCGCGGAATTCGGTATAGCAGGCATTGAGGGGGGATCCGCCCACAATGCGATTCCCAAGTCCTGCCAAGTCAGTCTGCTGGTAGATGAGTCCCAGACAGAGGAAGCGAGAGCTTGTATCGCCCAGGTGGAGGCCGAGCTGAAGGCAGAATATGCGGGGGTGGATGATGATATTCGTCTCGTATTTACGGCCGGAGAGAAGGCCACAGGGAGGATGCTGACTTTCCAGACGATGGAAAAGCTGCTGTTCCTGCTGTGTGAGATCCCAGACGGCGTCATCCGCATGAGCCCAGATATCCCGGGGCTTGTTCAGACTTCTTTGAATCTGGGTATCATAAGAATGAGCGAGGAGGAGACGTATCTGGAGACATCCATCCGCAGTGCGTCTGACAGCGAGCGCAGAACGACAGCGGATAGGGTCTCCTATATGGCAGAGTTTCTCGGAGGCAGATGCAGCCGTACCGGGGAATATCCAAGCTGGGAATACAGGAAGGACTCCACTCTTAGACAGATAATGACGGATACTTACCGGCAGATGTTTGGGAAAGAGCCGAGGGTGGAGATTATCCACGCGGGATTGGAATGCGGGCTGATTGCTTCCAAAATGAAAGATCTGGACTGCGTGTCCATCGGCCCGGATATTCAAGAAATCCATACGCCGGAAGAAAAGCTGGATGCGGCGTCTGCAGCCAGAGTGTGGGAATATCTGCTGGAAGTCCTGAGCCGGTGCCGAGAATGGTAATCGCTGAATGAGGAGAGGGACAGACGGCTAGAGAAGGTATGGTAAGTGACAGGATGTTTTATAGACATAATAGTTATACAGTAGAGAATGGCGGGAGTATAAGATGAAAATTTATCTGATGAGACACGGTGAGACGGCATGGAATGCAGAGAATAAATTGCAGGGACATTCGGATATCCCATTGAACGAGAAAGGGATCGAACTGGCTAAGAGGACAGGGCAGGCGCTGAAAGACATCCCTTTTGAGGCGGCATATTCCAGCCCGCTGATTCGGGCTATCCAGACAGCGCAGATTGTCATGGAAGGAAAGGGAGTCCCAGTACAGACAGACGACCGGCTGAAAGAGATGGGATTTGGGGTGCTGGAAGGCATCCATCATAGGGAGAAGGAACACTCAGAATTCCTGCGTACGCTGAATCGCGATACGATAGAATATCAGGCGCCGGAGGGCGGCGAGACGTTCGCCCAGGTGGAAGAGCGGGTCTATGATTTCTTCTGCGAGTTGGTTCAGAAGAAAGAGCTGGCTGACAGCTATGTGCTTGTAACCAGCCACGGGGCCGCGATCAGAGGATTGATGAACAAACTGTTTGACGGCGGGGACATCAGCCGTTTCTGGGGAAACGGCGTACATAAAAACTGCGCGGTATCGATATTGAACGTGGATGGCGGGGGAAACGTGAATCTGGAGGCAGATGGGAAGATCTTCTATTCCATCGGGCAATGAGCCAGGATGACGCGCGCAGATCAGCAGAAGAAGAGGGGGCTGGAGGAAGAGAGAATGAAGTACAAGGTAATCGTGCTGGATTTGGACGGGACGCTGACCAATTCAGCGAAGGAAGTCACGCCAAGAACGAAGAAGGCGCTGTTTGATTATATGGAAGCGGGAGGAAAGGTCGTGCTGGCATCGGGGCGTCCGACTTTCGGCGTGATGCCGGTGGCAAGGGAGCTGGAGCTTCCCAGGCGGGACGGCTATATCTTATCCTTCAACGGAGGAAATATCATTGACTGTACAAACAACAAAGTCCTGTATCAGAAGAAGCTGATGCCGGGTACGCCGGCCCTGGCTGCGGCGCTGGCTAAGGAGTACGGATTGGGAATTCTAACGTACGCGGGAGACGCTATCATCACAGAGAAGCCGGAAGATATCTACATCCAGAAGGAGGCATTCATCAACAAAATGCCGGTGAAAAAAATCGAAGATTTTACTTCCTACGTGAATTTTCCGGTTACAAAATGCCTGCTGACTGGGGAGGAGAGCGTTGCGGCAGAGGCGGAGAAACTCATAAGGGAGCGGCTCGGCCATGGGCATAATGTATTCCGGTCGGAGCCTTATTTTATAGAAGTGATGCCTAAGGGGATTGACAAGGCGCAGTCCCTGGGCCGTCTTCTGGCTTACCTGGGGCGCAGTCCGAAGCAGCTGGCGGCATTCGGGGACGGCTTCAATGACAAGACGATGCTGGAATACGCAGGCCTTGGAGTGGCAATGGCGAATGCCCAGGATGCGGTGAAGGAGTCGGCAAATTATATCGCGCCGTCCAATGACGAGGATGGGGTGGCACAGGTGATTGAGAGTGTGATCCTGGGGGAAGAAACCGGATTTTGATGAAAACGGTACAGCCAGATCATAGGATGAATGGCTGGGGAAACCGGTGAAATAGATGCGTCTGATAAGAGACGGCTGTCTCGTTTGAAAAGAACTCTTTCCTAAAATATAGGATACCAAAATATTTTGCTTGATTATGATTATATTTTTTATAGAAGAAATGCCTTGCGGACAGAGTGCGCCGCGGGGCATTTTCTTGTGGATATCAGACAGGAAAGTTCATTGCCTTGTGCCAAATCAGAGTCAGTCATCGGATATTTAAAAAAATCTGCATAAACCTATTGACAAATAAAATAGGAAGTGATACTTTAGGTACATAGATGTTAGCACTCTATATAAACGAGTGCTAATAAGAAAAGGAGGGAGCGGGATGCAGCTGGATGATAGGAAGAAGAAGATTCTTCACGCGATTATCCGGAATTATTTGGAAACCGGGGAACCGGTTGGGTCCAGAACGATTTCCAAATACACTGATTTGAATTTGAGTTCCGCGACTATCCGAAATGAGATGTCGGATCTGGAGGAGATGGGACTGATTATACAGCCGCACACCTCTGCCGGCAGAATCCCTTCCGACATGGGGTATCGGCTCTACGTCGATACGATGCTGGAGGACAAGGAACGCGAGATCACCGAGATGAAGGAGCTGATGATTCAGAAAGCCGACCGAATGGAGCAGGTACTCAAGCAGGTGGTGAAGATTCTGGCGGCGAATACGAATTATACTTCGATTATCTCCGCCCCGAGGATGCACCATAATAAGCTGAAATTTATTCAGCTGTCACAAGTGGATGAGCATCAGATTCTGGCAGTCATTGTTGTAGAAGGCAACTTAGTGCAGAACAAAATGTTCCAGGTGGAGGAGCCGATTGACAATGAGACGCTGCTGAAACTGAATATCCTGCTGAATACAAGCTTGAATGGATTAACGCTGGAAGAGATTAATCTCGGGATGATAGCCAAGATGAAGGAGCAGGCTGGAATTCACAGCCAGGTCGTGAGCAGTGTGCTGGATGCCATAGCAGAATCTATCCAGGTTGAGGAAGAAGAGATGGAGATCTACACAAGCGGGACGACGAACATTCTGAAATATCCCGAGCTCAGCGACAATGACAGGGCTGCGCAGCTTCTGGGGGCGCTGGAGGATAAGAAGCCTCTGGCAGGACTTCTGGAAGACAGTCAGGAACATGAAAACAGCACTGGAATCCAGGTATACATAGGAAGCGAGACACCGGTACAAAATATGAAGGACTGCAGTGTCGTTACGGCAACCTATGATCTGGGAGACGGAATGCATGGTACAGTAGGCATTATCGGTCCGAAGCGTATGGATTACGACAAGGTGATTGGTACGATGAAGACATTGATGGCCCAACTGGATGGTATCTATAAGAGAAAAGAAAGTGATGATTAGAAAATATGGGAAGAGAATTTGAAGATAAGGAAGAACAGCTGACATCAGAAGAAGCAGTCAAATGGGCAGTAGAAGAGGCCAGAAGAAAGGCTGAGGAAGCTGCTAAGGAGCAGGAAGCCCAAGATGAAGAGGCAGACGGCGAGGCTGCTCAGGAGGAAGAGGATTCCGAAAGCCAGGCCGAAGAGGGAATGGAAGCAGAGGCGGATTCTGGGGAAGAAGCGTCTGAGACCGACGAAGCCCCTGAGAAGAAAGGGTTCTTCGGCAAAAAGAAGAAGGATAAGAAAGACAAGAAGGACATTCAGATCGAAGAGCTGAAAGACCGGGTTATGCGCCAGATGGCGGAGTTTGACAATTTCCGCAAGCGAACGGAGAAAGAGAAAGCCAGTATGTATGAAGTGGGCGTGAAGAGCGTGATTGAGAAGCTGCTTCCGGTTGTGGATAATTTTGAACGGGGTCTGGCAAGTATTCCAGAGGACGAGAAGAAAGAAGGATTCGCCCAGGGAATGGAGATGATCTACAAGCAGCTCATGGAAATGCTGGACGGCATGGAAGTGAAAGCAATCGAGGCGGTGGGCAAGGAGTTTGATCCGAACCTGCATAACGCTGTGATGCACGTGGACGACGACAGCGTCGGCGAGGGTATTGTTGTAGAAGAATTCCAGAAGGGCTATATGTACCGGGACAGCGTAGTGAGACACAGTATGGTCAAGGTGGCTAATTAACAGGAGTTACGATTCACAGTTTGTGTTTGCTATAGATGAATTGTTACAAAGAGACAACATTTTATGATAGTATATAGGAGGGCTTGATTATGAGCAAAATTATAGGTATTGATTTAGGAACAACGAATTCATGTGTGGCCGTCATGGAAGGCGGCAAGCCGGTTGTTATCGCGAATACAGAAGGCGCCAGGACAACACCGTCCGTAGTGGCTTTCACCAAGACCGGGGAGCGTCTGGTAGGCGAGCCTGCTAAGCGCCAGGCTGTAACGAATGCGGAGAGAACCATTTCTTCTATTAAGAGGCATATGGGCCAGGACTATAAAGTAAATATCGACGGCAAGCAGTATTCTCCCCAGGAGATTTCCGCGATGATCCTGCAGAAGCTGAAAGCGGACGCAGAGAATTATCTGGGCGAGAAAGTGACAGAGGCTGTCATCACTGTCCCGGCATATTTCAATGACGCGCAGCGTCAGGCGACAAAGGACGCCGGCAGGATCGCGGGCCTGGATGTGAAACGTATCATCAACGAGCCTACGGCCGCGGCGCTGGCATATGGACTGGACAATGAGAAAGAGCAGAAGATCATGGTATATGACCTGGGCGGCGGTACCTTTGACGTCTCCATCATTGAGATTGGCGACGGCGTCATCGAAGTGCTGGCAACAAACGGCGACACCCATCTGGGCGGCGATGACTTCGACAACCGTATTACCCAGTGGCTGGTGGATGAATTTAAGAAGAATGAAGGCGTAGACCTGTCCAATGACAAGATGGCTATGCAGAGGCTGAAAGAGGCCGCCGAGAAGGCGAAGAAGGAGCTGTCCTCCGCGACAACGACTAACATTAATCTTCCGTTCATCACTGCTACGGCAGAAGGACCGAAGCATTTGGACATGAACTTGTCCAGAGCAAAATTTGATGAATTGACAAGCGATCTGATTGAGCGTACGGCAGTGCCGGTACAGAACGCGCTGAAGGATGCGGGCATTACTGCTGCTGAGCTGGGCAAGGTGCTGCTGGTAGGCGGTTCCACTCGTATGATCTCCGCGCAGGAGAAGGTAAAGCAGCTTACAGGCAAGGAGCCCAGCAAGTCTCTGAACCCGGATGAGTGCGTGGCAATCGGCGCGTCGATCCAGGGCGGTAAGCTGGCAGGAGACGCCGGAGCAGGGGATATCCTTCTGCTGGACGTAACCCCTCTGTCTCTGTCCATTGAGACAATGGGAGGCGTGGCTACAAGATTGATCGAGAGGAACACGACAATCCCCACGAAGAAGAGCCAGATCTTCTCTACAGCAGCCGACAATCAGACGGCGGTAGACATTCACGTTGTACAGGGCGAGCGTCAGTTCGCAAGGGATAATAAGACCTTAGGCCAGTTCCGTCTGGACGGAATTCCTCCGGCAAGACGCGGGGTCCCTCAGATCGAGGTTACCTTCGACATTGACGCCAACGGTATCGTGAACGTATCTGCGAAGGATCTTGGAACAGGCAAGGAGCAGCATATTACCATTACTTCCGGCTCTAATATGTCGGAGGCGGATATCGATAAGGCAGTGAAAGAGGCGGCCCAATTCGAGGCTCAGGATAAGCTGCGCAAAGAAGGCGTAGACGCGAGAAACGACGCAGATGCCATGGTATTCCAGACAGAGAAGGCTATGGAGGAAGTGGGAGATAAGATCGACGCCAACGATAAGGCGGAAGTGGAGAGCGCGCTGAATGATTTGAAGGCGCTGCTTGAGAAGACACCGGCCGAGAACATGAGTGCGGCAGATGTGGACGCATTGAAGTCGGGTAAAGAGAGACTGATGAACAGCGCTCAGAAGCTGTTCGCAAAGGTCTATGAGCAGGCGCAGGGAGCAGCAGGCGCCCAGGGGGCAGGCCCGGATGCGGGCAGCTACCAGCAGGCAGATTCCGGCAAACCGGAGGATGACGTGGTAGACGGAGATTACCGGGAAGTATAATCGCCGGATAAGGGATAACAATCACACCAAGAAAGAGGCCGGATGTGTAAGGCAGACGGCCTCTTTCGGTGCGGCGGCCAAGCGTGCTGCCAGGTAGAAAGGAAAGTCAGAAATGGCAGAGAGCAAGAGAGATTATTATGAGGTCCTAGGCGTGGATAAGGGGGCAGATGATGCCGCCATTAAGAAGGCCTACCGCGTGCTGGCCAAAAAATATCATCCGGACGCCAACCCGGGGGACAAGGAAGCTGAGAAAAAATTCAAAGAGGCTTCGGAGGCATATGCGGTCTTAAGCGACCCGGATAAGAGGCGTCAGTATGACCAGTTCGGCCACGCGGCATTTGAAGGCGGTGCCGGGGGGGCCGGCGGCTTCGATTTTTCCAACATGGATATGGGTGATATCTTCGGCGATATTTTTGGAGACCTGTTCGGTACAGGAAGAGGACGCAGGGCTAACAGCGGACCGATGAAGGGAGCGAACCTGCGCGCCAGCGTCAGGATTACGTTTGAGGAGGCCATCTTCGGCTGCGAGAAAGAGTTAGAGCTGAACCTGAAGGATGAGTGTCCTGCCTGCCACGGAAGCGGGGCGAAGCCCGGTACTTCTCCTATCACATGTCCCAAGTGCGGCGGCAAAGGGCAGGTAACCTATACCCAGCAGTCCTTGTTCGGTATGGTGAGAAATGTGCAGACATGTCCGGATTGCCAGGGAACCGGCAAAGTAATCAAAGAAAAGTGTCCTGACTGCTATGGAACGGGATATGTATCCAGCAGGAAGAAGATACAGGTGAGCATACCGGCCGGAATCGACAACGGGCAGAGTATCCGTATCCGGGAAAAAGGAGAGCCGGGGTCGAACGGCGGCCCGAGAGGGGATCTGCTGGTGGAAGTGATCGTTTCCAGACATCCGGTCTTCCAGAGGCAGGATATGAACATTTTCTCCACGGTGTCCATCAGCTATGCCCAGGCGGCTCTGGGCGGCGAGCTGAAGATCAACACGGTGGACGGACCGGTTATCTACGATGTGAAGCCGGGAACCCAGACAGACACGAAGGTTCGCCTGAGAGGGAAAGGTGTGCCCTCCATCCGGAATAAGTCCGTGCGGGGAGATCATTATGTCACCCTTGTGATTAAGACGCCGGAACATCTGAGCGCGGAGGCCAAGGATCTTCTGAGGCAGTTCGACTATCTGACAGGCAACAGTCTGAACCAGGAGAAAAATGATAAGAGCGACAAACATGACAGGCACGAGAAGCCTAAGAAGAAGGGCTTCATGGATAAGCTGAAAGAATCCTTTGAGGATTAACGGCGTTTATTTGAAGAAATGCTGATTGAATCAGAGTTTCTCCGATTATGGTCCAAGTATCGGCTGACAATATCAGTCTTCCGAATGCGGCAGGCAGCCATGAGCATCAGGCGGTCATCCGGGTGATCCAGATCCAGCGTTAAGATGGAGCGGATTTTTTTCATCCGATAATTGATCGTATTGCGATGGGTATACATGGCGTCTGCCGTATCTTGTATATTCTCATGCATCTGGAAATAGACGGCCAAAGTATCGGCAAGCAGCGTATGGTTCAAACAATCATACTGCTCCAGAGGGCCGAGAGCTTCCAGGCATATTTGCTCCAGGACGGAAGTATCCGGGATAGACAGGAAAAGCCGCTCCACTCCCAGATCGCGGAAAAACAGGTAGGGCTTGCCCAGACGCTGTGCGGTCTGTCTGGCTTGGACAGCCTGCCTCAGACTGTATGGGAGATCTCTCAGAGAAGCAGAAGGCTCTCCCACACCGGAAAAGAAGGGATAAGTTTCCTTGCCGGCTGTTTCAGACTGGGAGCTGAGAGAAGAGTCATATAGCTTTTCCAGGAAATCAGCAATGTCTTCCCCAGCGCAATTTTGAAAAATCAGAAGCAGCCCATCGGCATGAGGGAAGAAATGATACTTATATGTCCTGGCGTCCAGACAGCCCCTCAGCCACACGGGAGAGACGGCTCCGTCGGTAATCAGAGCGGTATAGCGGTCTTCTGGAAGGAAACCATGCTCGGCGAAGGCTGCGCAAAGGTCCGGCGAAGGATCCGAGGGCTTCAGAAGTTCCTGGAACAGCTTGGTCAGCGCGCTGCCCTGATAGATGTGGAGAAAAATGCGGTTGCAGAAATCCTGCATGACGTCAGAGATATGAACCTCCCACGGCATGGAGAACAGAGGGAAGCCCTGGCTGTCACACAAGGCAAGCACTTCAGGAGAAATGTCTTCTATATGTATGTAAGTCCCCACATTGATAATCAATCCGGAACAGGAAGAAGACAGCAGCTGTTCAATGAGGGAGGCAAGCCAATTGGGGCGGCCGGCGCTGGCAAGGCCGGTGGTGATGACAAGTTCCAGGCCGCGCAGGTAAGGGATATTGCCGATGTCCTCTGTCATATACACCCAGGACACGCTGGAAGACAGTCCGGCCTTCCCTGCCAGCAGCTGAAGCTGATGGATATCCTTGTAGTCATGGTATAAGTCGACAAGACGCGGAAGCATAGGCAGGCCCTCCTTTTTTAGACTGAGAATCGGCAGAGACGGCGGAAAGCCCTGAATGGCGCCGCGCGTATCTCCCTCTATTGCTGCTTCTATAGTTACCATACCGCAGAGTGGTTTGTGCGTCAAGCACAAATGCAGAGGTATAAAATTGTATTTCTGGACGATTGCAAGAAACGCTGTCCTGTGCTATAGTAGGTTCATCGAGAAGCAAATCAAAAAAAGATAACAAATAAGCAAATAAAGAAAAGAAAAACATCAGATTGTGTAATCGAAGGCAGTGAAGTCAAAAAAATGATTTCACTGCCTTTTGTTATTTTGACTAATGTAGGATGGCAAAGGAGTGGGTGCATTGTTTAAGAAAATACTGATCGCGAACAGAGGAGAGATTGTCAGCCGTATTATACGGACCTGCAAGAAGATGGGGATTGAGACCGTGGCTGTCTATTCGGATGCTGACAGAGAAGCCTGCTATCTGTCCGAGGCGGAGCAGAGCTGCTACATCGGGCCGTCGGCCCCGGTGAAGAGCTACCTGAATGTGGATGCGCTCACAGAGGCGATCCGGGTGTCCGGGGCTGACGCGGTGCACCCGGGATACGGATTCCTGTCGGAGTCAGCGGAATTTGCCAAGGCAGTCCAGGGGGCAGGGGCTAAGTGGATCGGCCCGGATCCGGATATCCTGGAGAGCATTGAGTCCAAATGCTACTGCCGGGTGATCGCCGACCGGCTGGGAATTCCCGTGACGCCGGGGACCGTGGGGCCGGTGAAGGACATCAAAGAGATCTATGAGACAGCCGGGAGGGTCGGCCTTCCAATCCTGCTGAAGCTGGACAAAGGCGGGGGCGGCAAAGGGATTGAGAAAATCGAGTATTTTGAATCCGAGAAGGTGACCCAGGCCGTGTTCGAGAGCATGCAGCGCATCGGGAAGATGGCGTTCGCCAGCGGGGATATCTATGTGGAGAAGATGGTGGAGAAGCCGCGGCATATCGAGATACAGTTCGCGGCGGACAATTACGGCAATGTCGTCTGCTTCGGGGAGCGGGAATGCTCCATCCAGAGGAGATTCCAGAAGATTATCGAGGAATCCCCCTCCCCGGCAGTCACAGAGGAGGACCGCCGGAAGCTGTACTCCTGCACGAAGAAACTGATCAAAGAGATGAAATACACCGGCGCCGGGACGATCGAATATCTCCGGAGCGCCGAGGGAGAATACTATTTCATGGAGATCAACGCCAGGCTCCAGGTAGAACATCCAGTGTCAGAGTATGTGACAGGGATCGATCTGGTTGAACAGCAGATCCGGATAGCAGCGGGGGAGAAGCTTCCGTATGAGCAGGAGGATATCCATCTGAGAGGGCACGCGATCGAGTGCCGGATCTACGCGGAGAACCCGAAGACCTTCCAGCCGGCGCCGGGGACGATCAGCCGCCTGGTATTTCCGGATACATCCGGCGGCAGCGTCCGCATCGAGCATGCCCTCAAGGAGGGCTACCGCGTATCGCCGTTCTACGATCCAATGCTGTGCAAGCTGGTGAC